>JAIOSQ010000178.1 GCA_021107535.1 Bacteroidales bacterium
ATTTTTCTAATTGATTACCTGATCGAACTTTCCGGAATATTTTGTCGATTTCATTTTGGGTAACATCATCAGCATAAAATTCTTCAATTCCATGGTCGGACAGCTTACATCCGTTTTGAGCAAAATAATCATGGCGTTTTCTTAAAGCTTCGAGGAGTGAGGAATACGTTAAAATTTCCGTTTCGGCAACTTCTGCCAGACGATTGAGGTATTTATTGTAGACTTCCTGATTTGCAACATCCATAGCTTTATCCGGCCGCCAGGTGGGTAGTAATTTGATAGGGCTGCCTTTTTGCTGGGTATGATATTGAAGCGAATCCACCGGGTCATCTGTTGTACAGACAACTTCAATATTCCAGTATTTCATGATGCCTCTGGCAGTGAACTCCGCTTGCTGAAGTTTTTCTTTTGTTTTATCAAAGATTTCACGGGCCGTTTCGGAGCTTAGTAATTTGGAAATACCGAATGGCTTTTTAAGTTCCAGATGTGTCCAGTGATAAAAGGGATTTCTTATAGAATTTGGAACCGTTTCAGCCCATTTTTCAAACTTTTCCCAATCTGAAGCATTCCCGGTGATAAACTTTTCATCAATGCCATTAGCACGCATGGCCCGCCATTTATAGTGGTCGCCTTCCAGCCAGAGTTGCGATAAGTTATCAAATCTTCTGTCTTCGGCTATATCTTTTGGGTTAAGATGGCTGTGATAGTCGATGATGGGCATACCTTCGGCAAACTCATGGTATAGTTGCCGGGCAGCTCTGGTTTCCAGTAAAAAATCATCGTGTATGAATGCTTTGTCCATATGCTGAATTTCTAATCGATCAATATATTATTCATCCCTTAAGGATCTTTCAATTCCTAACTCAAGTCCGCTTAATTCCGCCAGGCCTTTCATTCTGCCTATCAGAGAGTATCCGGGGTATGTTTTTGCTTTTTTAATATCATCCAGCATTAAATGCCCATGGTCGGGACGCATAGGCATGCGTGTATCCTTACGGCCTGTTTTCAGCCGGTGTTTTTGTTCCAGGATCAATGCTTTGATTACTTCATACATATCGATATCACCTTGCAAATGCTTATCTTCGTGAAAGTTGCCATTATCATCGCGACAAACATTGCGCAGATGGATAAAGTTAATCCTATATGCCAGCTTTTTTGTCATTTCAACTAAATTATTGAAATGGCCGGCGCCAAATGAACCGGTACATAATGTAATACCATTGGAAGGGGAGTTGACAACTTTTATCAGTTTTTCTGCATCCTCCAGTGTACTGACCACCCGTGGCAAACCAAGTAGAGGCCAGGGGGGGTCGTCGGGGTGAATGGCCATTAATACTTTCGCCTTTTCAGCTACCGGAATTATTTTCCTTAAAAAATCATATAAACTTTTTCTTAATTCTCTATCCCCAATGCTTTTATATGTCTTTAAAATGGTTTTAAATTCATTAAGGGTGTAAGTTTCTTCTGAGCCCGGCAATCCCAATAAGATAGTTTTGATAAGGTGTTGCCTGCTTTCTTTGTTCAGGGTCTTAAAAAAAGCTGTTGCTTCTGAAACAACTAAAGGTGGATAATCAATTTCTGCCCCCGGCCTTTCTAGGATGAATATATCAAATGCTGCAAACACCCTGTTTTCGAAACGCAGAGCCTTCGAACCGTCCTCAAATTCCCAGTTCAGGTCTGTCCTCGACCAGTCAAGGACTGGCATAAAGTTGTAGCACACGGTATCGATACCACATTTGCCAAGGTTTAGCAAAGTTTTCTTGTAGTTATCGATGTACATGTGGTAATTTCCTTCTTGCTTTTTAATGTCTTCGTGTACCGGAACACTTTCTACAACCGACCAATTCAAACCTGCAGCTTCAATTTCATTTTTTCTTTTTTGTATCTCTTCAACTTCCCATACATCCCCGTTGGGTATATGATGCAAAGCGGTAACAATTCCTGTCGCATTGGTTTGCTTTATTTCCGCAAGTGTAACAGGGTCATCAGGCCCGTACCACCGCCATGTTTTTTCTAATGCCATAATTAGTAATTGTTTTAAACCCCGCTAAACACACTGAATCCACCATCAACAGGTAGCACTACTCCTGTCACAAATTTTGAAGCATTGCTACATAAAAACAATGTTGCCCCTATTAATTCGTCGGCATTGCCAAACCTTTTCATGGGTGTATTCCGGATGATGTCATGTCCCCGCTCGGTCATGCTGTTATCGTCGTTCAATAAAAGTTTTCTGTTTTGCTCCCCTATGAAAAAGCCGGGTGCCAGGGCATTTACACGAATGCCGTCGCCAAATTTCTTGGCCATTTCAACTGCCATCCAACGGGTAAAATTGGTGATTGCGGCTTTGGATGCCGAATAACCGACAACACGGGTAATTACTTGATCAACAGCCATGGAAGACATATTCAGGATAGAACCTGATTTTTGACTTGCCATCGTTTCTCCAAAAACCAAAGAAGGCAAAATTGAACCATTTAGGTTAAGCTCAGTCACTTTGTTAAAATCATCCATTTCCATATCAAAAATGGTCTGATCAGGGGCTATGGTTGCCCCGGGCATATTCCCCCCGGCTGCGTTAATAAGGATATCGATTTTCCCAAAGCCTGCAATTACTTCTTCTTTTACATTTTCAAGCACCTCCCTATTAAGCACATCACAGGATAAACCCCTAGTTGATCCATATTGTGAAAGTGCTTTAGCACGCTCAACAACACTTTCTTCCTTTATGTCGAGGAGCACCACTTTAGCCCCTGATTTTAGCAGGCCTTCGGCCATTTTCCCTGCCAGCACGCCACTGCCACCGGTAATAACAGCCACTTTATTTTTAAGGTTGAAAATTTGATCGAGGTATGTCATTATCTTTCTTTTTATTGTCAATTTTCAAATACTAAAATTACTTAAAAGGGAATATTACATAATCTTTACCGTCTGGTAATTTATGAATTTTCAGATTTTCGGGTATGTCAAAGCAATTGTTATCTGTAAGCATCTCAACAATTGAATCATAAAGGATTATTTCATCCCCCTCATAATAATCAGCGCTGATAACAGTATATATTTTAACATGGGCCGGTTCATTATCATGGCCGGGAAATACGTGTCCCCATTTAAAGCCATTAAAGGAACCACTTGTAAAGGTCCAGGGTTTATCATCATCATTTTTCCTGGGGTGGGCACCCCAGCTTCCTTCACCCAGAAACATAGTGCCGTTTTCATCATCACGGATAAAACCCATGCAACTGTTTTCTGTTGAATCAGGCCGGATTGGGAAAGTTATTTTACTCATGTGTGAGTCGGCATCGAATGAGAGACTGAGACCATACTCATAAAACAATCCTGCCCATTGATTATATTGATATTCCTGTTCTCTTTTACTTGATGTATGTGGCCAGAAGGGTTTATGGTATGCGGCAATTTTAAATGTGAAATCTTTATGATTTTTCAAGTCATTTTCAAGCCATTCCCTTTGTAGTCCCCCTTCTTCAATTTCCGAGTTAAGGGCAATGATATGCATGAGGTCTCCGCCCAATGACAAGGAATTATAAATATTTGCAGAGTCATTCGACTGAAATGGCGCATTAAAAATGTACGAGAGGTTAGCCATGTTGCCATTTTCATGATTTCCATGTACCGGAATGATCGGTATCATTCTCCCATCAGAAGTTGTGGTCAATTCGTGCCAATCGTTCAACCATTGTTGCCAGTATTCCGGGTTGGTTCCATTACCACTGGTAAAATCGCCTGAAAAAAGAACAAATAACGGGCGGAGTTTTGCCACCAGGCGGTTAGAAGCTTTACCGGCTTCCAATGACGGGCCAACACTTTTGGTATCGCCACCGGCAATAAACGTAAACTGCTCTGGTTTATCCGGTGCGGTTTTAAACCAATAGCGTTCACTTACTCCCTTACTATCTTTGATCACAAAATAGTAATTTTCGTCAGCATCCAAATTGCTGAGCTTTGCAAAATGTGTACTCATCCCATATTTATTCTGAATTATGGAAGGAACTTGTTTATTTTTATATCTCCAGTCTCTCCTGCCAAAATCCTTTTCCCCGTATAAAACTACCGGGGTTTCACCTTCAAATTGATCCCAGGCAATAGTCATTGTACTGCTGGGATCGTCGTTCCACACGAGCCGGTATTTATCAGAGGATGCTAAGTCTTTTGATACTTCGTGGCATGAAGTAATAAATAATAACAAGGAAATAATACTTAAAGAAATTAGTTTAAAATGAACTCTAGTCAGTTTCATAATTCATTTATAATATTGTCCGGTTAACAAAGATATTAAAGTTCGAAAATTCTGAATATATATAGTGATAGAAGTTTTTTGTTTGGATGAGATGTCAATGTGAACTTGACTTCGTTAGTAGCAACATGCTGTATAGCTTATACAAAAGAAGACCGTCAGTTTTTGACGGTCTTCTTTTAATCTCTTTAAGATTACTCTATTCCCGAATATTAATTTTCCTTACAATCTGTGATTTCTCATGAGTAACTTTTAAAAGATAAAAACCATCCGGAACTGAGGATACATCAATTGTTCCGTTAACATCGTGTTTTGTAATTACTAGCTGTCCCATCACATTGATTATTTCAACTGTAGCTCCTTCACAATTTGTAATATGTAATACATTATTTACAGGATTTGGATAAACTACAACTTCATCAAATACATTTTCATCAAATGTATTTTCATCTACATCGGTGTACTCACATACCACGGTGGAGACTCTGTTATCATCAGTGATATTTTGCATTGTCCCCTGATAAAAACCAACTTTATCATCCACAATTGAACCACCACATTCGCTAAAATCATAATACAATGCCAGGCCATCAATGGCAGTCGGTTCTTCTTCAATACATATATACTGGTCAATCTCTTCCTCTGTCAGAGCTTTTGTCCAAAGAGTAACTTCATCTACTTCACCATCAAAGGTCCAGGTATAATTTCCTAAAAGGGTTCCTCCAACATTTAAACCAACATTACCATTGGTTCCATATAAACCAGTTGCCTCTGTTTCCCCTATTAATTCAGCATTTTTGTATAATTTTAGATGTGAGCCATCATATGTAAGTGCGAGATGTTGATATTCATACAATTCCAGAGCACCATCTGCTGTCTCAATAGTAAACAGATCATCATCTGTCTTAAGTCTCGCTTCCATTTTAGTGCCATATAATTGTAATATGTAAAAATCCATTCCTCCAATAAGTTCACGAAAACCAATAATACCTCCAAAATGCGTCCAGTCATCCACGTAAAATCTCGGGAATACCCAACAGGCCATGGAGAATTGATCAGTTCCCGCAATTAATGAAGATACATAAGGTGCGTTTACCCAGTGCGTTGCTTCCCATCCTTCAAAATCAAGACAATAAGTATCTGATGATACATCTACTTCAACATAATCGGTATAAGTATGCTCAGTTGTACCATGTGCATTGGTTACGGATAAAGTAACATCATAATCCCCGGCATTTTCATAAAGTACAACAGGTGAAATCTCTGTGCTGGAGGAAGGGATTCCACCAGGGAATGACCATATACGAGAAGTAACACCTGATAAGGATGCATCTGTAAATTTAATGGTTTCACCTTCACAAACGCCTAACATGGAAGCTTCAATCTTAAGTATCGGAGCACCTGTCAATTCAGGCATGCACACATTACCATTAATAATTTCCTGAGTGCTTTCGGCAATGAAAACTACAATTTCAAGATTGGTAATATCTACCTCAATATCCTCAATTTCATCTGGGATAACATACGTATAAGTTCTATCAATAAAACTGTTAACTGTCGTATTAGTAATAGCATCACCGAATTGCTCTGTTAGCAGATGTCTTAAAACACTTTGCTGGCGGTATTCTTCATCTTCAGAGGTGCAATAATTAGGATTACGCAGTCTTCCTACCTGCCAACCATAAATATCATTTTGTACCAAAGCGACATTTAAGTAATTTGTTGGTTCGGGAGAACTTCCGGTATAATAAGCCTCAACATGAACTGTCAGCAAATTAGTCGCAATATCAATTTCTGCTTCAGCCGCCACATTAACATATGCCGGATCTTGCATAATCAAGTCGATTGCATCAATAATCGTATTAGCACCAATTGCGGTACCGGCAAAATGAGCAAAATCCGGGAAAACATGACGGTTAACAGTAGTAGTAAAAAGATCTGGATTAAAATCAGTTTGGGCCATAAGTGCTGGCCCCCATTGTGTTCTTAGATCTAAATAATCATCACTCCCCGGAATAGCATTTTCACCCTCATGAATAAAAATTGTAAAAACATTTTCGGGATATTTATATTGCTGATGTTGAATTCGTTTATGCGTATAGGGCGTTTCCCACATCACCCCTGAATAATCTTCTACAACTGCCCTTTTATATTCAGGAGTAGTACTTACAATTGTTTGACTAATACTGCTCAGGTACAATACCGTCACTATGCATAATAGTAAAATCTTTTTCATGATTTATTCATTTATGGTTAATACTTGATGGTTCACTTAAACCACCCTGTTTGACTTCAAGCAAATTCGGACACTTTTTAGCTAAATGCTAAAATGTACCTTTCTCTTTTCCAAAGTTATATAAATAAATGTCAAATTCCAATTAATAAAAAGGTTTGTCCTATTTCATTTACCCTTCCAAAGATCCTCCATTTCTTCCAGAGTTTTCCCCTTGGTCTCCGGGACTAGTTTCCACATAAACCAGGCAGCTAACAGTCCCATAAGGCCATATATCCAATATGCAAACCCATGATCGAATTTTTCGATCAGAAAACTTGATTTATCCATTATTGGGAAAGTGGAAGAGATCAGGAAGTTTGACATCCATTGTGCTGCAACAGCAATAGCCATTGCCCGTCCTCGGATCTTATTCGGAAAAATTTCGGATAGCAGCACCCACGTAACAGGTCCCCATGAAACGGCAAAACAGGCTACATATCCCAGCATGAAGATAAGGGCTGCCAATCCAACTTTTCCAAAAAAGAATGAAAAACCCAGGGCAAACATGAAGACAGCCATTCCCAAAGCACCAATAATTTGTAAGGGTTTTCTTCCAAAGCGATCCACCGTTACAATTGCAACTACAGTAAACGTCAGGTTAATTACCCCAACAATAATGGTCTGTAACAAGGCATAATCAGTACCTGAACCCATATTTTTAAATATCTCAGGAGCATAATACAATACTACGTTTATACCAACAAATTGCTGGAAGACAGAGAGTAAGATACCAATAATGATTACCAGGATCCCAAATGAGAAGATTGCGCCCGATTTATGGGAAACACTTTTTTTAATATCCACCAGAATTAATTTCGCTTTGTCTAATCCATTGATTCTGCTCAACACTCTGAGTGCTTTCTCTTCCTGATTTCGAATTACAAGATATCTTGGTGTTTCCGGAACAAATATCAGGAGGAACAGAAACAGGCTGGCAGGTATGGCTTCCGAGGCAAACATCCACCTCCAGCCAATTTCATTCAGCCATGTATCATTGCCTTGCAAAGCAATTGAATAATTTACAAAATACACCACCAGCATTCCGCCAATTATTGCAAACTGGTTCCATGATACCAGCCTACCCCTAATTGCGGGAGGTGAAACTTCGGCAATATACATGGGAGAAAGCATTGATGCCAGCCCCACACCTATTCCACCAATTAAGCGGTAGACAACAAAAATGTAAATAAAGCTATGGTCGGCCTGCCCGATGGGACGGAAAAATATTTCCGGCATAGAAGATCCCAATGCCGACAATAAAAACAGGATTGCTGCTAATATCAAGCCTTTTCTCCGACCCAAATATAAACTCACCAGTCCTCCAACCAAACCACCGATTATGCATCCTATAAGTGCACTTGATACTACAAAGCCCAGGCGTGTATTTGCAACTGTTTCGGAAAACCCAAAAGGCTCGATAAAGAATTTCTCCAGTGATCCGACTGTACCGGAAATAACGGCTGTATCATATCCGAAAAGCAAACCTCCCAGAGTTGCTATCAGGGTAAGCTTTAAAACATATCCTTTTCTTTTTTGATAATCCATTACATTGAAATTAGATATACCAATTTATTATTTGCTCAAAAAGTTCCTGTTTACCACTTATTTGCTTTGGTTCACCCTTTTCTTTTACATAATTATAAAGATCAGTAAATGATAATTTCCCATTCTCAAAATCATTTCCTTTTCCTTTGTCGAAAGAGAAATATCGTTCTTTTCTTAGTTTTAGATAATCTGACTCATTCAGAATTTTATCAGCGATGACCAAAGACCTTGCAAACACATCCATTCCTGCAATGTGAGCAATAAACAAGTCTTCCAAATCGGTTGAATTTCTTCTGGTTTTAGCATCAAAATTAACTCCACCACCTTGTAGACCGCCGGATTGAAGAATAACCAACATGGCTTCTACTGTTTCGTAAATATTTAACGGAAACTGGTCGGTATCCCAGCCATTTTGATAATCCCCCCGGTTGGCATCAATACTTCCCAACAAACCTGCGTTGGCTGCTACTTGAAGTTCATGCTGAAATGTATGCCCTGCTAATGTTGCATGATTTACTTCAATGTTTAGTTTGAAGTCGTCCATCAGATCAAATGCTTGTAAGAAACCTAAAACAGTAGCTGAATCGAAGTCGTACTGATGCTTCATTGGCTCCATTGGTTTTGGTTCTATGAAGAAATTTCCTTTGAACCCCTGGCTGCGGGCATAGTCTTTTGCAGTATGCAGAAAAAGGGCAAAGTGCTCCTGTTCTCGTTTCATATCTGTATTCAGCAAGGACATATATCCTTCTCTACCACCCCAGAATACATAGTTCTCTCCATTTAGTGCAATAGTTGCATCCAGGGCATTTTTAACCTGAGCTACGGCATAAGCTAACACATGAAAATCAGGATTGGTTGAAGCTCCATTCATATATCGTGGATTACTAAACAGGTTTGCCGTTCCCCACAACAGCTTCACTCCTGTAGCTTGCTGTTTTGCTTTGGCGTATTCTGTAATTTCCTGCAAACGCTTTTCTGATTCGTTAATGGATTTCCCTTCCTCAATCAAATCAAAATCGTGGAAACAATAATAGGGTACACCCAGTTTATGGATGAACTCAAATGCTGCATCCATTTTGTTTTTTGCCTTTTGAAGATAATCTGCACCGGTATCCCAGGAGAATACTTTCGTACCCGGGCCGAATGGGTCGCCACCCGCACCACAGAGAGTGTGCCAGTATGCCACTGCAAACCTGAAATGTTCTTTCATGGTTTTTCCTGCCACTACTTTGCTTTCATCGTACCACCTGAAAGCTAACGGATTATCCGTTTCCTTTCCTTCGTAATTAATCTTTTCAATCCCTTTAAAGTATTCCATGATTATAATTTCTTTATGTATCAATTACTTCTTCTTGATTATTACTTTTTCGCCTGTATATCTTATTACTTCATCAATATTTTTCTCCGGACTAACATCCACTCCATGTTCATCACCAACCCAAACCACATAAAAGGTTCTTTCTTTTAGCATTCCTGGAAATTTTCCCTCACGTTTTTCTATAATCAGTTCTTTCGCTTTTTCATTCCATTCAATTGTTATTTCGGAATATATTCCTTTCTCATAATTGTAATTATCATTTTCATCTTCGTAAATCACGAATGAAGCATTTGCTCCTGTATAAATTCTCAATTCGATCGGGTCTTCCGGTTTTTCTGTTGAATACTGTTTGTAAGGGCCCATTGGTATTATTGATCCTGCTTTTACATACAAAGGCATAATATCAACAGGTGTTTCTCTTGTTATTGTTTGTCCTCCCTTTAGTTTTTTCCCTGTCCAGAAGTCATACCAGTCAGTTCCTCCAGGCAGATATACTTGTCTGTTTTGCACAATATCAAGGCTAAGATTTTTTAACGGATCTAAAGGAAAATATTGCTCTTCTGTTACAGGACACACCATAAGGTTTGAGCCAAACATAAACTGGTCTTTAATGTCATATGTCTCCTGATCGTTTGTAAAGTCCATGGCCAGGGCACGCATTATGGTATAATCAGCATTGGTAACCAGCCATGCCAGGGAGTAGGTGTAAGGCAATAAGCGGTAGCGCAGATTATCAAATTTTAATAAAGTTTCGTATCCCCATTCTCCTTTTTCTCCGAAACGCCACACTTCCCGGGGAGTATTGGTTCCGTGTGACCTGAAAATTGGGTTGAAAGCACCATACTGGAACCATCTGATATAAAATTCCCGATAGGCATCTTGTTTATGATCTTTATACATCCCGGGACCGTCTTCCACTTCATGTCCATGAACAAAGAATGCTCCAATATCAGTTGTCCAGTATGGTATTCCTGCCATGCAATAATTTAATCCGGCGGTTATCTGTTTTTTGAACACCTCCCAGTTTGCATTAACATCGCCTGACCAGGTAACGGCAGCATTTCCTTGTTGACCAGCAAAGCATGATCGGGTAAGTATGAATACCCTCTTTTCAGGAAAATCTTTTCTCCAGTTATTGTAAGCACCTCTGGTGGTTAACAGAGAATATGTATTCAGATACCGTGCCATTGAGCCCATTTCTGTTTGGCCAAATTTCTTAATATTTGTCTCAGATAATTCAAATGTGTGCTGATCTCCCAGTTCGGGCTCGGTACCATCCATCCATAAGGCATCCACCCCTTTCTCCATAAGGCCATTTTTAATATGCTTCCAATAAATATTTCGTGCCTCTTTATTATAAGCATCATAAAGATATCCTGAGCTCCAGTGTGCAGGGGGATAAACATATCCTTTATCCAGCATTTCCTTGTATATCTCAGTTTGTGGACCTAATGCCGGCCAAATAGATATCATATAATGCATGTTGTATTTTTCATGAATCTCTTTTATTGATGCTGCCGGGTCTTTATAAGTTGAAGGGTGAAAATACATGGAACTCCAGTTTTTCTTTGCATTTGCCCAAATGCTGTCTTTATTTGAAATATCAGCCCAATAGTTCCAGTCCTGAACGATATTGTCGATAGGGATCTTCCTTTCGCGATATTCTTTTACAACTGACATCAGGTCTTTTTCATCAACATATCTTTCTTTACTCTGCCAGTATCCAAAAGCCCATTTCCCAAACATCGGTGCTTTCCCGCTTATTTGACGATAGCCTGAAATCACATCGTCCATGTTTTCTCCGGCAATAAAATAGTAATCAATTTTATCTCCTACCTCTGACCAGAATGAGGCTCCGTTTTTATCATCTTTAAATATTGTTTTTGAATAGTTGTCCCATAAAATTCCGTATCCCTGAGTAGAAATAAGAAAAGGATTGACTGCAACGGTATTGGTTTGCACCAGCGTATCTGTTGTTCCTCTGAGGTTCATATATCCATTCTGAAGTTGTCCCAGCCCGTATATGCCTTCATCTTCAGATAATTTCCAGCTTTGTGATAAATTATAAGCGCACTCCCCCATAACCGTGTCAGCAACCAGAACTCTTAGTGTTTCCGATAGAAGCACTTTCCCAGTATTATCCTCATAAGTTATATTCCCCGTTTCTTTATTCAACTTTATTGTTAAATAGCTGGTGGCAATAACAATATTTTCTCCTTCAGTTGCTGTTTTATACTTAACTGGCTTCCAGTTGTTAACCACAACAAGGCTATTTCTTGCAGGAACTGAATCAACAGGGTCATATTCTACCCTGATTATTTTCTCTGAACACACCGTAAGTTTTATATCAACATTATCTTTACGAAATATTATTCCGTTTTCAGTTTGTTTATAATCTTTTGTACAGGATGAAAATACTATTCCCAGGATGAATAGCAGAAAGACTAATTTTTTCATAGGTTGGCGTTTAATTTACTTTTCCAGGTTTGATAAGCCATATCCAATTTCTGGTTTTTTTCACTTCTAATTGTTTTTACAATATTCAGGTTTGCAAAGGCATCTTTTGCCGATTTATAATAAGCTGTTCCTATACCGGCTCCTCTTGCAGCACCAATGCTTCCGTCGGTATTATAAAGTTCAATGGCAGCACCGGTAATTCCAGCCAATGTTTCTCTGAAAACAGGGCTTAAAAACATATTTGCATTTCCTGCACGGATCACATTTGTTTCAATTCCGATTTCTTCCATAATATCCACCCCGTATTTAAATGAAAAGGCTATTCCTTCGTGTGCTGCCCGTATGATGTGCCCTTTGGTATGCCTGTTAAGATCGATACCAAGAATTTGGGACCCAATATTTTTATTTTGCAATATGCGTTCGGCCCCGTTTCCAAAGGGTAAAATGGTCAAACCATCGGAGCCGACAGGAACATCTGCCGCAAGGGAGTTCATATTGTTAAAGCTTTGTATTCCCGTAATTTTTTTCAGCCAAGAGTTTAATATTCCGGTTCCGTTAATGCATAACAAAACCCCCAATCTGGGATTTTCAGGAGAATGGTTTACATGTGCAAATGTATTCACCCTTGAAAGTGAGTCGTACTTTATCTCATCGCTTACACCGTAAACCACACCTGAAGTCCCGGCTGTTGCAGCAATTTCTCCAGGCTTAAGTACATTTAACGACAGCGCATTGTTGGGCTGGTCGCCGGCCCGGTATGTAATAGGAATCCCTTTTGTCAAACCTAACTCCCTTGCTGCTTTTTCAGTTATCTCTCCTTGCAAACCAAATGTTGGCGCAATATCCGGGATAGATGTGGTGTCGATATCATAATACCGAAGCAGGATATTTGCCAGGCCATTTTCCTTAAAATCCCACATTATCCCCTCGGAAAGCCCGCTTACGGTGGTTATGATTTCGCCCGTAAGTTTCAATACAATGTAATCGCCGGGTAGCATTATTTTGTAGATTTTATTATATGTTTCCGGCTCATTTTCTTTTACCCATTTTATTTTTGATGCGGTAAAGTTCCCTGGTGAGTTAAGGAAGTGGGTCAAACATTTTTCTTTGCCAATTTCTGCAAACGCTTTTTCCCCAATTTCAACTGCTCTACTGTCGCACCAGATAATTGAAGGCCGTACAGGAATTAAATTTTTGTCAATAGCTACAAGGCCATGCATTTGGTAGGCAATTCCTATACCTCCAATTTTATCTTTATTAAAAACAGGTGATTTATGAAGAAGGCGAACAACTTCTTTTGTGCTTTCCCACCATGTGTCAGGATTTTGTTCAGCCCATCCGGGTCGTGGGGCATTAATTTGAAGCTCAACTTCAGGATGAGTCGCTGAGGCCAGGCAAACACCCGTTTCGCCATCTATTACAGATGCCTTTATTGATGAACTACCAATGTCGAGACCAAGAAATTGCATATTTGAAATTTATTATCAATTAGAACTATTTAATAATGATCTCATCCACAAACAACCAGGCTTTGCCTCCGGCACCGTCATGCCAATCGGGGCAAAGCCCAATATTTGTTGCTTGAATTTTTATAAAACGTACACTTGAATTATTGATTTCAGTTTTGAATTTCCTGACCTTAATATTGTCATTTCGTTTTCGGGCATTATTATTAAAAGTTTTAATTGCTTCATAGTCATCACCTTCTTGAGATATGGATATCACAACTTTTTCAGGACTGAAGATCCAGGAACCCTGGTTTATCATGAAACCACATTCTATCTGTGTGATCTTTGTTTTTTCATCAAGATCGACAATGGCTTCAAAGCCTGTACCTTGAAAGCCAAGCCATTCTTCATCTGTAAAGTCAAAACTACCTAATGTTCCATTAATCAATGTTTTATCGCCTTCTCCTGAATACCTGTAAGAATATTCACCCTTGATTGAAATGTTTTTATTTACGGCAAGATGTTGCACCTTCGTTTTTTCCTGAAGCCTTCGTCCCGGTTTACGAACAGCTTTTCCTTTTTTATTTTGAATCCTGTCACCAAGTTCTTCACGTGCATAATCCCCCAGTATCTTAAGTTCCTCAACAATTTCAGGATATTGGGCAACAAGGTTGGTGGTTTCGCCAATGTCATTATTCAGGTCATATAATTCCAGTTCGGTGACTTCACCTTTTCCATAAGGCCCCGGAAACCCATCCTTACCGGGTTCCATCCCTTTGTATGACCTGTATGTATGAGGAAAAACGAGTTTCCAGTTATTTTTCCTTACTGCAATTAATTCCCCACCATAATAGTAATAAAAGTTGTTTCGGGGCTTTGCTTCTGTTTTGCCTTCCATCAAAGAAAGTATACTTACACCATCGATTTTCTTTTCCGGGAGTGCAGCACCGCTTATTTCTGCTAAAGTTGGTAAAATATCAATGGATGAAGCAATTAGATCACATTCAATGCCTGCAGGAATCTTGTCGGGCCAGCGCATTACTGTTGATACCCGGGGACCACCTTCCCACA
>JAIOSQ010000096.1 GCA_021107535.1 Bacteroidales bacterium
AGGAAATGAAGAACCTGATACATGACGCTGCTTATAAGGATATAACAGCTGAACTAAAAACCGAATTACAAAACCTCCGTGTACATTATCAGGATACAGAGCCTGAAAAATACCTGCCGGCATTACCCGATACAATTTCACATTTGGCAAAGGGGATATCATATACACTGGAATACCAGCCTTCAAAACGTTATCCGGGGACTCCAGCTTGTCTCACAGATGGAATGGCGTACCCTGAAGGAGAATCCTATTCGATGACTTATGAAGGATGGTGTGGGTTTCAGGGCGATGACCTGATCCTGGAACTGGACCTTGGACAGGTATTAAATATTTCGAAGATCAGTGCCGGTTTTCTGCAAAACCAGGAAAGATGGATTTTCCTTCCGGATTCATTGGAATTTCATACATCAGAAGATGGTAAGGATTACATGATCATTCCTGTTTCTCAGTGCAGCGACCCAACAGAAGATCACCGGATAATGAAGCTTGTTGTTGCAGCGGAATATCCGGGGATTAACACCAGATATATTAGAATACATGCAATGAACAGTGTCCTTCCTGAATGGCACAGGGCTGCGGGGAAACCCGCCTGGCTTTTTATTGATGAAGTTATTGTAACCGCTAAAGAATGAATCATGAACATAGCCGCTTTGGTATCCGGAGGTGTCGACAGTTCTGTTACCATTCCTGTTCTTAAGGAGATGGGATACGAACCAGTGATCTTTTATATAAAGATTGCTATGGAGAATGAACCCGGCTATATGGATTGTCCCTCGGAGGAGGATATTGAGATCACAAGCTGGATCGCTAAAAAGTACGGGTTGAAAATGGAGATCGTGGATCTACAGAAAGAGTATTGGGAGCGGGTTGTAAGTTATACCATTGACACTGTAAAAAAAGGGCTTACCCCAAACCCGGATGTCATGTGTAACAGGCTGATTAAATTCGGAAGTTTTGAAGATAATTACGGAAAAGATTTTGACAGGATCGCCACAGGCCATTATGCCTCTGTGATTGAAAAGGAAGGGCAATTTTATCTTGGTACGGCCAGGGATAAAAAAAAGGATCAAACGTATTTTCTTGGGCAGATCACCTATGCACAGCTGTCGAAGGCCATGTTTCCGATTCATGATTTATGGAAGAAGGAGGTCAGGCAACTGGCAGAGGAGATGAAACTACCAAGTGCCCATCGTCCCGACAGCCAGGGTATATGTTTTTTAGGAAAGATCAACTATAATGATTTTATCAGGAAATATATTGGGGAGAATCCCGGGGAGGTAGTCGAACTGGAAACCGGAAAGATCTGGGGTGAGCATAAAGGACTATGGTTCCACACTATTGGACAACGCAAAGGGTTGGGGCTGAGCCAGGGTCCATGGTTTGTGGTAAAAAAAGACATGGAGGAAAATGTACTTTATATTTCGAATGGCCATGACCCAATTGCCCAGTACAGTGATAAGATCTTGCTTTCAGATTTTCATTTCATTAATAAAATTAATATTCCGGATTATTCGTCTCCGCAGAGAATCAATTTCAAGATCAGGCATCAAGCGGAATTTAATTCCGGAACCCTTGCTAAAGATAGAGAGGTGTTTGTAATCCAATCCGATGAAGCAATTTCCGGTATTGCACCCGGGCAGTTCGGAGTGATCTATGATGAAAAAAAGAAGATTTGCCTGGGAAGTGGGGTTATCACTTAAAAGAGGTGTTGGGTTTTGGGTTTTGGATTATGAATTATGGATTATTAATTATTTAAATAAAAAATTATGGAAAACTTTGAAATTTATAATCCGGTCAAGGCATATTTCGGACTTGGTGTGATCAGTAACTTGCCGGCTGAAATTACCAGGCGTGGTAAACGGGTTCTTCTTGTTTATGGCAAGGGATCCATCAAGGACAATGGTATTTATGATGCCGTGATGGAACAAGTGGAATCTGCCGGTGCCGAAGTATTCGAGTTTTCAGGAATTAAGCCCAATCCCATTATTGAGGACGTACGTGCGGCCACAGCATTAGGCAAAGCAAAAAATGTTGACCTTATTCTTGCTGTTGGCGGAGGTAGTGTTATTGATTCGGCTAAGGTAATGGCCATTGCCATACCGGGAGAACATGATCCCTGGGAGTATGTGAAAGGGAATAAAAAACCTGTCTCTGGCATTCCTCTCCTGGCTGTCCTGACCCTCGCTGCCACAGGAACTGAAATGAACTGCGTAGCAGTGGTGCAGGATAATGAAACAAATGAAAAAATTGGGTTTAGGTATCCCTCAATGTACCCTGCGGTGTCTTTCCTGGATCCTTCCTATACCATCAGTGTATCTGCCGACTATACATCCTTTGGTATTGTCGATCTGATTACCCATGCACTGGAAGCATATTTTGGGAAAGGCGATGCCAGTCTTTCCGACCGCTTTGTATTTTCTATCATCAGGGAAGCCATTGAGTATGGGCCCCGGCTTATGGAGGGCCTTTCGGATTATGATCTTCGGGCCCGCATCATGTATGCTGCAAGCATGGCATTGAACAATCTTTGCATATATGGCCGTATATCCGGCGACTGGGGAGTACACAGCATCGGGCACGTTTTGTCAGTCTTGTACGATGTGCCACATGGGGCATCTCTTTCAATTGCTTACCCGGCCTGGCTAAGGCTGCATGAAGACAAAGCCGGAGACCGCATTATTCATCTGGGCCGGAATCTATTTGGAACTCACTCTGTGAATGATACCATCAATGCATTGGAAGCGTTTTTTAGAAAGATCGACAGTCCGGTGAAATTATCCGAAACTTCTTATGGTTTATATGATAAGGAAACCATCATTAAGACCATGACAGATAATGCTGTAAGCGGAGTACATCATAAACTCTCTGAAGACCAATACAGAGAGTTACTTGAGTTGATGTGGTAGAAAATTATTTCTTCAGCACCTTCATCAGTACGATATCACCATTCTCCATGATGATCCTGCAGAAGTAAATACCGGAATGCAATTCAAGCATATTGATCTTCCGTTCACATGGAGCAGGGCATTGTATCAGTTCATCTTTTACGATGTTCCCCATGATATCTGCCATCTTAATTGAAGATACAGGTTTTTCAGAGCTGATCATCAGGAAGTCATTGCATGGATTCGGATAGATCTTCAGCGCATCAGTACTTAATTCCTCTATGCCAACGAGTACAGTAATATAATTCACCTTTGCAATTGAATCGGAACCTCCGGGCCCTGTTGATTTCAAGCTGACAGTGTAATTGCCGGAGTTCGAATAGGTGTGCACAGGGTTCTGGGTAATCATTATAGTTCCATCACCGAAATACCATTTCCAGGCGTTGACCACTCCGGTGGTGAGATCAGTGAAATTCACCTGCAGAGGGAAATAACCGGATGTGGGATTACCGGAAAAATCAGCCTGCGGGGCCACATTTGAAACAGTGATGTAATTCGGTTTGGTTTTGATGTCGCTCCCCCCGGGGCCACCTACTGTGAGACTGACAGTAAAACTGCCGGAATTCAAATATTGGTATACCGGGTTTGTCATGGTAGAAGTTCCGCCATCCCCGAAATTCCATAACCAGGTGTTTACTGAATCAGCAGACAAATCGGTGAAACTAACTGTAAGCGGAGGAAGGCCGGATGTCGGAGTCCCAATAAAGTCTGCAGTAGGTGCAGCATATTGTACGCTGATATAATCTGTTTTTGTATGTGTATCAGATCCTCCGGGGCCTGTTACAGTGAGAGACACCGTATATAATCCCGGATCATTATATATATGTTGCGGATGTTGTATACCGGATGTGTTTCCGTCACCAAAGTCCCAGAGCCAGGTATTCACAGTGTCAAGTGACAGATCAGTGAAATTCACTGTCAGGGGGGCATCTCCTGAAGTTACATCGGCTGTGAAATCTGCAGTGGGTGGAAAATAATCCACCTGGATATAGTCGGTCTTGGTAATCGAATCACTACCACCCGGCCCTGTCACAGTGAGTTGGACAGAATACAATCCCGGGTTGTGATAAGTATTTAACGGGTTTTGTATGCTGGATACCGTGCCATCGCCGAAATCCCATGCCCAGGTAGTAATGGTGTTTAAAGAAAGGTCTGAGAATACAACATTAAGTGGTGGCAAACCTGAGGTTGGAGTCCCTGAGAAATCAGCTACCGGTGCCAGGTAAAGAGAATAAAGATCAGATGACCATACACCCCTGCCGTAAGTTGCTGCGTAAATCTTACTGTTAGCGGGAGTAATATTGTCATAATATATTTCAAGCTCTGTAACCACTACATTGGGAAGCCCGGTATTGAAAGGGATCCAGTTATTTCCACCATTCTTTACATACACACCCACATCGGTGGCCGCATATAATTCAATGGCTGTTGTATCCTGGGTATTTTGAATAACACACATAACAGGAAGCAAAGGTAATCCTGCTGAGATGTTTGTCCAGCTTGCACCACCATTGGTAGTTTCATAAACACCATGGCTGTTGTAGCCTCCCATGGATACCCATACATGATTTGGATCATCATCTTTCACTGAAATATACGTAATATTGGCTGAACTCACCGGCAGATTTGAATTGATGTTGGGCCAGGTCTGTGTTGAGCCACCCCCGTTAGTGGTTCTGTAGATATCGCTATGTGTTGCAGCATAAATATAGTTGGTATTGCTGGCTGCAATGGCCATGGATTGAAAATCAGTAGTACCCTGGTTGCTGATCTTAGACCAGTTGGTGCCCTGGTTCGTGGTTTTCCAAACATCACTGTATCCAACGTAAAGTGTTTGGTTATTGGAAGGATCCATGATGTAAGGAGTACACCAGGCGCCGCTACCCGGCAAGCTGCCGGTAATCAGGGTACCGGAAGTAGCCCAGTAATTGGTGGTCAGATAAATATCTCCAAAATATAATGTTCCGTATTGAATATTTTCATTGGTATAATCGACAATACATTCAAAACCATCGCCGCCAATGATATCTGTCCAGATACCACCCAGCCTTGCTTTTGAGCCGTTGTCCTGCAAGCCGGTAATTATCTCATCAGCATTGGTCTGGCCCACGCCAAGGCGGTAGATCTGTGAAATGGCCATGCCGGACGATAAATGTGTCCAGCTGGTTCCGCCATCTGATGTTTTATAAAGCCCACCATCATTGCATTCGAAAAGGGTAGAAGTCCCATTCTGAAAGGCAAAGAAATGTTTGTCGGCATGTACGGGTTGCGCATTGCTTGGCGGGCCGCAGCCTGTCCAGTGGTTTACGATGTTAAAAGTTGATCCGCCATCAGTGGATTTCCATGTATTCACACCCCCTACATAAATAGTATTCGCAGCATTGGGGTCAACAGCAATACAGAGGTCATACCATCCCTGGCCACCCGCATCGTTCCCACTACAGTTCCAGCCCAATAGGTTATTATTTGCTAAAGTGCCATCGAATACGAGGGAATACGATGCGCCATCAGTAGTTGATTTATAAACACCCTGCAACCCATTTCCAGTTCCTGCTACCACGGCATATACCCACTGAGGCTGGTTGTAACTTACAGCAAGCTCTGTCCTGATCCCCGTGTAACTGACAATCCAGTTCCAGGTGTTACCATAATCTACGGAAAGGTATATTGATGTTGTGGAAGACCCTTCAGTAGAAGCGTATATGGTGTGAGGGGTTGTCGGGCGGAATTCCATGTCAATGAAGGCCGGGCTGCCTGAAATTAGTGGCCAGGTCACTCCTCCATCCATGGTTTTATATACACCCTGAGTAGTTGCTGCATATATTGTTTGGTAAGCTGAATTCGGGTCCATCAGTAATCGGTTCACCCTGACTTTTGAGCTTATAGGAAAGCTAAGACCAGTGGTATTCCATGTAGCACCGCCATCAATAGATTTCAATACACCCACACTATTATTATCATTTAATTGCTGTCCGCCTAATGACCAGAGTGATCCTCCGTCGCGGTCGCCGGTGGCAATGTAAAGAATATCAGGGCCGGTTACAGGATCAATAACAAGAATATCACTCACTCCCAGCACCGGAACACTATCGTTGAGGTTTACCCATGTTGCACCATCATCGGCAGTGTACCAGATGCCACCTGAGGCAGCGCCGGCATAATATTCAGTCGTACTGCCCGGGACAAAAGTAACGCAGTTCAGCCTGCCCAATCCGGCATACCCTCCCGGTGAAGTGTAGGGTCCCATGGCGGTCCAGTTTCCTGAAGGACTCTTGTTTTCCTGAAGGTTTTTATAATATTCGTCAAGTGCGGAAACATCCGGGAATTCACCCGTTTCCGGGTTTATTCTGCTTTGCCAGTACCATTCCCAGCGTTTAAAAAGTTTATAATAGGGAGCTTTAACCTTTTCACCGTCAATATAATAATAACCTTTATCAAGATTATAAGGTTCCCAGTAATCATAAAAGGCATCCTGTATTTCATAGAATGTCAGGTTCCCGTTCTCAAGTTTTTCCTGTGGCAGATCATTGATCCATCCCTGGGAATAAACAGTTGTTAATGAAAGAAACGAAAAGATCAATAAGAATGCGAACTTTCTCATGAGAGTAGTTTTTTGGTCATTATTGGGTCTTGCTATTGATCACAAAAGTACATATTTATACTATCTTCATATAAATTGTATACGAAAGAACTTCATTGGGGTTACTAAATATATCACCTTGTCTGCCATACCCACCTGAGGCGGAACAGACGGGTCTGTCCTTCAAAGATAATTGTTTTCAGAGGATATGTAAAGAAAAAAGATATGGAAATGACCAGAATTTTTCCAGGGATGCAATAAACTCCAAACAAAAAAGGCGGCCGAGGCCGCCTTAATGTTTTATTCTTCTTCGCTTTGCTCTTCGTATGCTTTCAGGAGTTTATCCTGAATATCGGATGGTACCTGTACATATTCAGCAAAAGTCATCTCATATGAAGCTCTTCCACTGGTAAGTGAGCTGAGAGCGGTTGAGTACCTGTTCATTTCTGCCAGGGGTACGCGGGCTTTGATGGTGCCTCCTTCCATACCCATGATGATGGCACGGCGTCCCTGCAAGTCGGTCATCACACCACCCATTTTGTCTTCAGGAACCATGACGACTACATCATAGATTGGTTCCATGATCTTCGGCCCGGCTTCTTTAAAAGCCAGGCTGAAAGCGTTACGGCCTGCCAGCTTAAATGAAATTTCGTTAGAATCAACGGAGTGCATTTTTCCGTCATACACCATCACCCTGATGTCGCGTGCATATGATCCGGTAAGTGGTCCGCGCTCAATGCGTTCCATAATCCCTTTTAAAATTGCAGGAAGGAACCTGGTATCGATGGCACCACCAACAATACAATTATAGAACATAAGCTTTCCACCCCATTCAAGCTCAATTTCATCCTTTCCCCTGACATTCACGGTAACCTCGGAATCACCCTTGATAATGCTGAACGGATTAACAGATGACATTTTGATCTGCTGTTTCAGTTTGAACTTTTTCGGTTCGGGTGCTCCTTCAATATAAGGCTCGATCAGCATATAAACTTCTCCGAACTGGCCTGATCCACCGGATTGTTTTTTGTGTAGGTAGTTGGCCTGTGAAACCCTGGTAATGGTTTCCCTGTAAGGAATCTTTGGCGTGAGAAATTCAATGAGTATCTTATACTGGTTCTCAAGTTGCCACTTCAGGATGTTGAGGTGCAGTTCACCCTGGCCCTCTACGATCAGCTGGCGCAATTCTTTGGAATAACCTGCGATGATGGTCGGGTCCGACTTGTGAATCTCGTTCAGTGCCACGCCAAGCTTTTCATCATCAGCCTGGTTTAGGGCTTTGATGGCTACCCGGAACTTAGGATTCGGGAATACAATTGGCTCAATCTCCTCACTGGTATTTTTGAGCGCATTGAGTGTATTATTCGTTTGGGTATTCTTCAGTTTGATAGTGGCAAAAATATCACCGGCATAAACTTTGTCAAGTTTTTCACGGTTTTTACCACAGAATGCGAACAATTGTGAGATCCTTTCTTTGGTACTGGTGTTGGCATTGTTCACATCCATGCCTTCTGTGATCTCGCCACCATAAAGTTTGATGAAAGTCACTTCTCCGAGGTGAGACTCCATCGTGGTCTTGAAAACAAAAGCCGTTAAAGGATCAGAAGCATTACAGCTAAGTTCTTTGCCGCTTTTGGTTTTGATGGCTGGCATTTCATCCGGTGAAGGAACATTGTTTACAATAAACTCAAGCAGTCTGTCCACACCCATGTCATGCTTGGCATTTATGCACATTACAGGAAAGAAACCCCTTGTTGTAAGACCGGTTTTAAGCCCACTTCTCATTTCATCTTCAGAAAGCGTCCCGTTTTCAAAAAAGATTTCCATAAGAGATTCATCGCTGGCTGCAAGGTCTTCGATCATGGATGCCTGTAATTCTTCAGCTTTGGCTTTTTCATCGTCGGGAATATCCAGGATCTCCGCCTTACCACCATCATCGGCATATTTATACAACTTCATTTTGATGAGATCGATAAAGGAGTTGAACCCCAGGCCTGCATTAACCGGGTATTGAACCATGGTAATACCGCCACCGAAATTTGCTTTCATCTGGGTGATGGTCTCATCAAAGTTTGAATTTTCATGCTCCAGGTGATTGATGGCAAAAATAACCGGACTGTTCATCTTGCTTGCGTGCCGCCAGGAAATTTCTGTACCTACTTCAACACCATTCTGGGCATTTACCACCATGATAGCAGTATCTGTCACTTTCAGGGTGGAAACAACTTCACCAACAAAATCATCAAAACCCGGAGTATCAATAATATTGATTTTCTTGTCTTTGTACAAAGTATACAGTATGCTTGCAGATATTGAATTCTGACGTTCAAGTTCGATCTCCCGGTAGTCGGACGCTGTGGTTTTATCATCAATAGAACCTCTTCTCTTGATCACACCGCCTTCGAAAAGCATACTTTCAACCAGGGTGGTTTTACCGGATTTTGCACCGCCCAGTATGGCGATATTCTTGATTTCGTTAGTTTGATAGGCCTTCATATGGTTTCTGGTGTAAAAAATTCATTACTAAATTCTCCCAAAATGGGATGCAAAAGTATAACAATCTGATTAATAATAAAAGAAACCCGGCCAAATATTTGAGGGGAAAGGGATAGAGAGAAGCAGGACTATAAACTCAGCCTGATGATCAGTGAAGTTCGTGGATTTGTTTAAGCACTTCCGTCCAGCTTTTTTCATCCAGTTTAGGCCCGAGGATTTCGATGACCTTGCCTGCAAGAATGGCACCTGCCAGCCCGCACTTATCAAGGGCCCATCCCTTGCTGAGGCCGTAAAGAAATCCGGCGGCATAGATATCGCCTGCTCCGTTGGTGTCAGTCACTTTAGCTTCGGTTACACCGATTTTATGAAAATCATCCCCGCTTTTAACCAGGGAGCCGTCTTTTCCTGTTTTTACAATGGCAATCCTGCAAATAGTTGCCAGCTCATGCAGGGCTTCAAGAGGTGCTTTCCCGGTAAATGACATGGCTTCTTCTTCATTGGCAAATATAATATCAACATACTCTTTCACGATATACTTCAGGAAGTCGAGATTTTCGTCAACAATATTATAGGATGCCAGATCAAGTGAGATGATCATATCATTTTCTTTAGCAAGCCTTACTGCTTTCTCCAGCAATTCATTATTTTGAACAAGATATCCTTCGATATGAAAATAATCATGGTCTCTGAAATGATTGGTGTCAAGATCACCGGCACATAATTCTATAGCAGCACCCAGGTGTGTGGCAAAAGTACGCTCAGAATCAGGGCTGATGAGTGCCACTGCTCTTCCAGAGTGAGTTTCACTAAGGAAAAGTTTTGGGGTGATATTGTTTTTTTCAAGATCCTCCTTGAAAAAATTACCATAATCATCATCTCCGACTTTTCCAATAAAAGTGGTTTCTACTCCCAGCTTTGCCAGGCCGTGAATGGTGTTGGCTGCCGATCCGCCGGAAGCAAAGGACGAATCCAGGTGTTCGCTGGCTTTTCTCACCAGCCCTGATTTTTTAATGTCAACCAGTTGCATGCTGCCCTTGGGAAGGGCAAGTTCTTCCAGCAAGTGGTCATCATCTATAAGGATGATAATGTCTACCAGGGCATTCCCGATGCCCAAAACTTTTGCCATACCTGTTTAAATTTTGAGTTTTGAGTTTTAAGTTTTAAATTAAGTTTAATGGGTGTTAATTCAAATGCAAAAATAGTAATTATCATTTATGACTAACTTTGTCCAACCTCAAATTAATATATTAGGCCATGTCAGGGAAAAAAATAAAAAGAAAACTGCGGATTGATCTTGCCACACAGATATTCATTGGATTTTTCCTGGGAATAGGACTCGGGTTATTTTTTGGAGAAAGGATGGGAATGATCAGCTTCATCGGTGATGCATTTATCATGCTTCTGCAGATGACTGTACTGCCATATATTGCCATATCTTTGATTGCAGGCCTTGGAAAGCTCAATTTGCAACAAGCCGGCATGATCGCTAAAAAGGGCGGGTTGATCTTGCTTACACTTTGGGTTATTGCTTTTATAATGATCCTGCTTATTCCACTTACATTTCCCGAGTGGCAAACTGCAAATTTTTTCAGCAAAACGCTGATTAAACCTCCCGGGGAAATAAATTTTCTCGAGCTATATATTCCGGCCAATCCATTTCATTCCATGGCTGAAAACGTTGTTCCGGCAACTGTACTTTTTTGTGTTGCCATCGGGATCGCATTGATGGGCATAGATAAAAAAGAAGGATTGCTAAATAGCATGGATGTAATAATAAAGGCTCTCACAAGGATTACCAATTTTATTGTCAAGCTTGCACCAATCGGTGTTTTTGGGATAGCTGCCAGTGCTTCAGGCACGATGGATCTGGATGGGCTGGGAAGGTTACAGGTATATTTGTATGCTTATATGGCCATTGCTTTGCTGACGGCTTTTTTCATTATACCGCGACTGGTAACCAGCTTTACTCCATTGAAATACAGAGATGTTATTGGCAAGAATAAAGATTTGTTGATCACAGCTTTCGCCACGGCAAACCTGTTTGTTGTTCTCTCATTATTGATTTCAAAAAGCATTGATTCATTGGTTGATAAAGGCATAGATGAAGAAACAGCACGCTCACATGTAGATGTTCTTGTGCCGGTTTCTTTTAATTTCCCAAGTGCAGGCAAACTATTTTCCCTGGCATTTGTATTGTTTGCCGTATGGTTTGTCGGGGCTTCAATGAGTTTATCACAATACGGGCAGTTTGTCATTGTGGGCTTTTTCTCATTTTTCGGACATCCCGTACCAGCCATTCATTCGCTTTTCGAAGCTTTCAGGATACCGGATGATATAATAGAACTTTACCTTCTAAGCGATATCGTTACTTCACGTTTTGGCACCCTGCTTGCAGCCGTGCATATCCTGGCGATTGCTTTGCTGGGAACGATGGCAATGAACAACTTGGTCCGGATCAACTGGAAGCGGATACTAAAATTCCTGGTCCCTACTGTAACGATTACCATTGTTGTCGTTTTTGGACTGAAAACAATGTTTGGCCTCATCAAATATGAATATTTACAATACAAAAAGTTTATTCATATGGAAACCTTTTCTGATCAGGCAGCCCTTAGGGTTTATCCTGATTGGACCCCGGTTCGTTTACCTGATGACTCCTCGATGTCTAAACTCGACCAGATCAAGAGCAGGGGATTTGTACGTGTCGGATATTTTTCAGGGGCTTTGCCTTTTGTATTCATGAATGAAAACCAACACCTCGTTGGCTTTGATGTAGAACTTGCCCATACGTTTGCAAGGGAATGGGGAGTTGAACTGGAATTTGTGAAGATCAGAAGAACTGATGTCGCCAGCTTATTGAACAATAATTTTGTTGATATAATCATGTCAGGAAATCTGATGACCGTTGCACATAATATTGTTTACAGTGAACCTTATATGAATCAGTCATTTGCCTTTGTTGTTGAAGATCACAGAAAAGATGATTTTAGCAGCAATAAATCTATAATGAAGTTGGATAGTTTGCGTGTTGGGATTCTTGATATGCCTTATTATGTCGACAAGCTTCAAAGATATTTACCGCATGCTGAGATTATTGTTCTTAATTCTCCGCGGGAATACTTTAAGAATAAGGACCTTGATCTCGATGCTTTTCTTTATACTGCAGAGGCAGGGTCGGCATGGAGCATGATCTATCCCGAATATGCTGTTGCAGTTCCATTTGACCGGATTACACAGGTGCCTGTATCTTTTATCCTTGCAAAAGGAAGAGGAAATTTTTATGATTCTATCAACCGTTGGATATTATTGAAAACCGCTGATAAAACAATTGACAGGATCGCAGATTACTGGATATACGGCCAGTCGAAAGAACTAAAACAAGCCAGATGGTGTGTAGCGCGGGATGTGCTGCATTGGTATGAATAACGCTCAGAGTGAGCTAATTAAAGTGTTGGGTTTTGGGTGTTGAGTGTTGGGTTAATTTTTGAGGTTTAAATTTTCTTGGAATTTAATGTGTTTTGTGACTGAGAGAAATTTTTCTTTGTGGATCCTTTGTGCAATACTTTGGGAAAACACGTAAACCCAAAACCCAAAACTCAACACCCAACACCTTATTAGCGTGGAATGGATGCGATATCCTTCAAAGCTGCTATGGCAGCATCAATATGTGCTTCGGTATTGAATGGCCCGATGCTAAGCCTAACTGTTCCATGTAAGTCAATAGTTCCGATCCCTTCATGTACCAGGGGAGCACACTGCAGCCCGGTGCGGCAGGCAATGTCATAATCCACATCCAGCAGGGTGCCAACATCCCCTGAATCAAATTTGTCAATGTTCATGCTTAAGACGGCATTGCGGTTTGCAGGACCATCAGCACAATAGAGGGTGATATTTTCAATATCTTTCACGCCATTCTTCAGCTTTTCCCAAAGCGCCATCTCCTGTGCATGCAGCTTTTCAATCCCCTGTTCCAGCACCCATTTGGTCCCTGCATACAGGCCGGCAACACCTATAGTGTTAAGCGTTCCACATTCCATTCGGTAAGGGAATTCTGTAAGGTGGGTTTTTTGTGCAGAGCGTACACCGGTTCCTCCGAAACGGGTTCCTTTTATGGGTAAATTTTCCATTATATATGAACCTCCAATACCCGTTGGGCCCATCAGGCATTTATGGCCTGTGAAAGCTAAGGCATCAATGCCCATGGCCTTCATGTCGATTGGAATGGCTCCGGCACTCTGGCTGGCATCCACTACAAAACAGACCCCGGCTTCCTTACAGATCTTTCCGATATTGGCAATAGCTTGTACGGTGCCAATAACATTGGAGCCGTGGTTGACAACAACCATTTTGGTATTTTTCTTTATTGCCTTTTTGATGTCGTCGGGATGAATGTAGCCGTGCTTATCAAAAGGTATATGGGTTACCTCAATAACGCCATTCAATTCCAGATGATGCAATGGCCGGAGTACCGAATTATGCTCAAGTTTCGTTGTCACTACGTGGTCTCCCTTTTCAGCGAGGCCCATCAGGATCATATTGAGGGAATCACTTGCATTGTAGCTGAAAGTAAGCCTGTTGGGATCATCACCATTAAAAATGCCTGTCAGCATCTTACGGGTATTCTGTACGATCTCTTCTGTTTCAATGGCTGCATCAAAGCCTGAACGCCCGGGACTGACTCCATGGGTGCGGTAAAAGCTATCCATGAACTCATATACGATTTCCGGCTTGGGAAATGAGGTAGCTGAATTGTCGAGGTAGATAAGTTTACTCATAGTGTATATTTGGTTCTCTTAGCTTATATTTTCTTCATTTTCATTATCCAGTACAATGGCATCCGCCACGATCTCTGCCAGGGTTTTGATCTTCACATTCAATTTGTAAGCCGCATTGGTCTGAATAAGCTGGTCCACACAATTATGGCAGGGGGTTGCTACTACACTTGCTTCTGTTTTCCTGATCTGATCGGCTTTCAGCCCGGAAATACGCATTCGCCGTTCATTGTATTCACTCATGGATAGCTGTCCACCGCCACCCCCGCAACAGAGGTTATCAGTACCTTTTGGAGTCATTTCCACGAAGTTCTTTACGCATTTACTGAGGATGTAACGTTGCTCTTCCAAAATACCTCCACTCCTTGTAAGGTTACAGGGATCATGCAGGGTAACGATCTCCTGATTTTTCTCCGGATCTACTTTTATCCTGCCTTCACGGATATATTCTGCGAGGAGTTCAACAGATGTTTCTACTTCAAAAGAAAATCCCTGTTCCAGGTAATTGGGTGCTTCCCAACGGAAAGAGCGTGTACCATGGCCGCATTCGGCCAATATGCATCTATTTGCTTTAAGGCTCTTCATTTCATCCACCATCCGCTGCGCGATAAGCTGTCCTTCTTCAAGGTTTCCTGAAAAGTAAGCATAATTGGTTACATCATACATTTTTGTGGACAAGGTCCAGCTTTCCCCGGCAGCATAAAATACCTTGGCCATCGCTGAGATGGATAAAGGAAAAAATTTGGGTTCCCTGGGGTTCAGTGTATACATAATGTCTTTTCCCTTTTCATCCAGTGGGATGATAGCATTATCGTCTTCCACTTCGAACTGCAGTTCTTCTTCCAGCCATTTCAGGGTGTCAACGAAATCCTCAGTAGAGATTCCCATATTGTTCCCGGTGTTGATGGCAGCATCAACGGTTTTTTGAAGGGTTTCGGGAACATAACCCATCTCAGCCAGCATAGCCCTGCCTGTCCTGACAAGGTATTCAATGTCTACCCCGACAGAGCAGTGTTTGTTGCAGCGCCCGCACATGGTACATGAACCATACAGCAGGTCAACCATTTCTTCAATGGTGGCATCATCAAGTTTACGTGCCCCGGTAAGCCAGGGTATAAATTTTCCTGTTGTGGAATAGTATCTGCGATAAACAGAAGAAACGATGTCTACCTTTTTGGCGGGGACGAAATGTTCGTTTGGTTCGACATTGTAGTACACGCAACTTTCTGCACACAGTCCACAGTGAACACATGAATTTACATGGGTGAGCAGCTTACTGCCGACCTCCCTCCTGAGAACTTCCAGACCTTTTTGTATCTTTTCGTCAGTGAGTTTTTCCATGTTTTACTTTCTGATGTGTTTGGGAGGCCATACGCCCCTCCACCCGTAAAAAAATCCGAGGTGATAACGAGCAGCAAAGAAATATACGGCATGCTTCAGTTTTCCCAGGGGGAGATATAAAAGCAACAGGGCTGATATGATATAATATGCAGGCCACACGGAATAGATCATGTCCACTGCGGTAATTACCTGGAAAGCTGTCACCAGGATGTTTGAAATATAATCATCAGGATTTGAGAGCGAACGAAGTTCATGCTTCATAATTCTCTTGATCAGGATTCCGATCCCGCAGAGACTGGACGCAATAAGAATGCCGACAGCAAGCTGGCAAGCCCATCCCCCGATATTAAGATCAAAAAGATATATAAAGAAAATGATGATGGATAAAAACGTACCGATATGGTAAATGATCCCTGCAATGTAGGTAGGCAGATGCAGGTATGCAGATTCTTTTTGACGCGGGCTCATAGCTCCGGTGAATGAATAACGGACTGCCTTTCCAATATTTCCCGCTCTCCTGGCATATTCAGGTGGATTTCCAAGACTAATAATCCTGAAAAAAAGATAAATACAACTGATCATGCAAATGGCTAATGCTGCAATTGCCAGCCACTGATACCAAAACATAGGCATAAGATTAAGTTAAACACAACCATCGGGTTTAGGCAATCCGGCTACACGGCAGGCTCCTCTTGCGGGTCCAAGAGGAAACAACTCATAAATTTCCCTCAACCTGATGCCTGATTCCTGGCAAATTGTTCTGACCATGGGAGCCATCCCTTTTTCTTCCCAGTGTTTGCGGATGATGTTCACAATGGACCAGTGTTTTTCGTTCATGCTATCAATACCATCAGATTTGGCGATCAAGCTTGCAACATCATCATCCCAGATGTAAGGATCAGACAGGAATCCATCACCGTCGACATCAAATTTTCTTCCTTCAATTTCGAGAATTGCCATATGTAGTTTGTTACTGTAGATTATTGCTTTCTTCTTCAAATCTGACGATAATTTCATCAATGCTGAGAGCGGTGTCAGGAACTACAAAATCCGGGCAGAAACCCAGTTTTTTCTTGGTATGAAATCTTATACAATTACCCCAGATCTCTTCACCCTGCCTGCAAAAGGAATCAATGTAATGTTCTCTTTCTTTTTCGTCAGGCACTACCTCCTTTGTTGCCACCATTCTGCAGGTATTGATATTCGGACATATATTTTCAGTCATTGGATTTGTTTAAGGAGTCGAAATTTATAAAAAATTATCATCTACATAACTTAATATGTATGCTTTTCAGTAATCTATATTGCTTATAAATAATCAGGGTGCCAGGTGTCGGGTACCAGGTTCCGGGAATGATTAGTGATCAGATCCCTAATGATTAGTGTAGAGTGGTAATTAAGAGTTTAGTTTGTGTAATGTTTCTTAACCGCAAAGACGCTAAGGCGCAAAGCTTCACAAGGGATTTCTTTACGGTTCTTAGCGACTCAGCGCCTTTGCGGTTAATGTATATTAACTCCGACTTTCCTTCAACGTTCTTATTCTTATTCCTTGCCTGCCCGCCGAAGAAGGGTTCTTTATCCTGGTAAATGATTTTATCTACTCCACTACAAACTTTCCATCCCCAATTACGTGCTTGATATCTAAAACCTTGACAAAATATACGCCTGATTTCCAGTGATTAACATCTATACTAAGTAAGCTTCCTGCGTCAATCCTATTTTGATAAATACATTGTCCGGAGGAGTTATAAATGTTAATTGTGCCATATTTAAATACAATATTTTCTGTTGAAATATGTACACTGTTTCTTGCCGGGTTGGGAAAGATATTCAAATTGTTGAAATCGTTTTGCATGATTTCCTCAAGGGAAGTTAACAGCTGACAAAAACATTCTTCGCATTGAGGGTTATTGAGATAGACAATGATGTTGTTTTCTTTCAGGCAGGCTAAAGTATAACTGTCGCCATTCAGTGCTATAGCAGAGATAAGGGGATTGAACAATCCATACCATACAATACTACCAACTCCTTCAACCCATTCATCATATATTCCGGATATTTGACTTTCTAAATACCATCTTTTTCTGTATTCGTCATTTTCAAGCAGGATAGAATCTATACCGTTAACCACTTTGTAATGATCTTGATCCTCAAACATAACCACATTATTGAAAATCGCACCACCAACGCCAAACCAAGCAGTATCACCAATGTCAAGGGTGAAATTGTAAAGAAGTGTTTCTTCAAAACCGGGTATGAGAGCATATACTTTATTATCATCAGTAGTACGTATGGCGGCAAAATAGGTAGAATAAGGACTTGTAAGCGTTGAATCGTACAGCTTGTATACTTTTGTATAGGCATAGCTGGTATCCAGGTCTGTGATGCTTATGGTAGTGTCACCAATGAGCCCATAACGGAAACGCCATGTTTCGCCAGTTATACCATTTGCTCCTACAGTATTCCAGATAGCGCTGTCATCAGGGAATACAGTAGTTGAATAAATATACACCTCGGTATATGCTGTATTCGTACAACTGCTGGTATCGGTAACTGATAAACTTACATTATACATGCCCAAATTCTGGTATGTGTGAACAGGGTTTTGTAATGTTGAGCTTACACCATCTCCAAAATTCCAGTTCCAACTTATAATAGTACTTACATTGGCATTTCCATAGAACTGTATGGGGGTGCCGGGCATTGCTGAATCAGGGCTGGCAGTGATAGAGACATCCGGAAGAGGGTAGGCGTTTAATGTCTTGATGACTGTATCACTCAGATTGTCTGCATTGGTCACCACCAGGCTCACGTCAAAATTCCCTGAAATAGAAAACAGGTGCTCAGGGTTTTGCAATGTAGATGTATTATTTCCTGAGGCAGGGTCATCAAAATCCCAAAACCAGCTTGCCAGCGGTGACCCGCCATTGACAGAGCTCAGATCAGTAAACTGGGTGTACAGGTTAAGACAGCTGTATTCATAGCTGAAATCGGCAACAGGGTAGATCGGATTACCCTGGAAAACATTGATAGTTTTAGTGGTGTCATTCGTGCAGTTAACACTATCCATAACGCTTAAGGTAGCCTGGTAACTTCCGCTATCGCTATATACGTGCTCTACATCAGGATTATCGGGGTAATTTATAACTGCTGAATCACCGTTGCCAAAATACCATATCCACTGAGTAATGTATCCGTTACTGCTTGATGACTGATCGGTAAAATACACCGTATCTCCCTGATCAGGGTCTATTGGACTAAAGGTGAAATCAACAACTATCTCAGGGTAGACATAGAGGTCATTGCAAATTATACTGTCGCAGTTCCATATCGATATCAAGCTGTCGTAATATAAGCCGGTTGTGTTTACCCAGCTACCACCAGGTAATTGCAGTGAATCACCATAGCAGATCTCTACATAAGTGGTATCAAAATATACCGGATCTATGGTCAGGATCATATCATCTGTGGAGTCACAGTTCATTATATTGGAAGCCATAAAGCTTAGTTGAACCGGGCCTAGCTCGTTGGGGTCGGGAACATATATCGGCACTTCGGCCGTGGGGTCAATAAAATACCCTGTACCGCCTGACCACATACGGTAATTTTCATTCCATGCCTGGGGTGGTGAGGAACAAGTAGCAAAATCAAATGGCTCGCCCTGGCAAATATGTTCATCAGAACCGGCAAAGGCATAAGCTGCCTGGGCAATATAAATGCTCATCATAGATGTATCATTTGAACAAGGAGCCATACCGTATGCTACCATATATAGATCTACAATAATGTTGTATTCATTGGCTGCCGGGGTATATATAGGAGCTACTAAAGTTGGGTTATTAAAAGTACCCTGGCCTCCATACCAATATATTGAAGTATAGTTAAAGGCTATAGGAGGGTTATTAAGTGTAGACAGGTCAAAAGGAACACCCTCGCAGGACGAAGTATCTTGGCCTGCATATGCCCCGGGCAATGCGTTTACCGGAACAGCGACAAAGCTTGTATCAGAACAACCCAAATTGGTATTGATGATCAATTCTACGGAATATATGCCAGATGCGGAATAAATATGGGTTGAATTCTGAAGATTTGAGGTGGACCCATCTCCAAAATCCCACTGCCAGGAAATTATCGTACCAGAGCCTGGCGTTGAGATATCAGTAAACTGTATCAGGTATCCTTCACAGGCAGGATTGGGAGTAACAATAAAGTTGGATATGCATTGAGCGTGAACATTTTTACTTCCTGAGAAAACTAAAAACAGGATCAAAAACTGTATGAATAGATTTTGTAAAATATTTTTAGCCCTCATATTGGTTAATGAGTTGGTTTATACTACAAATATATAAAAATAGAATCATATAGTGAGAATGATGGAGATTGGTCAACGGATACCAGATCCCGGGTTCCGGGAATGATTAGTAATCAGACCCCTAATGATTAGTGTAGAGTGGTAATTAAGAGTTTAGTTTGTGGAATGTTTCTTTACCGCAAAGACGCTAAAACACAAAGCTTCGCAAGGGATTTCTTTGCGGTTCTTAGCGACTCAACGCCTTTGCGCTAAGGGTATTTTAACTCCGGACTCCTTCAACATTCTTATTCTTATTCCTTGTTCTCTATTCTCTATTCTACCTTGTCTTAACAAGCTTCCCCGTATTAACCCTATCACCCACAGTTATTTTAACAATATACACTCCTGCTGCCAGTCCGCTTCCATCCCAGCGAAGCTGATGTTCTCCTTCGCGGTAGTATTCATCAGTAATTGAAGCCACAATACTTCCAAAGGTGTTAATTACTTCTGCCTTTACCCTTCCGGCTTCTTTTAAGCTAAATGAAAGAATGGCCTGATCTGTTATCGGGTTTGGGTTTATGGAAAAATTGATTTCTGCATTATCTTTCGTTTCGATGCCTACATTTAAGCCGGAATGATAACTGGCCAATGCGAAATCAGGATTTTGATGATCAGTTTTTGCATATCCTGAAACAAGAAATTTTCCATTAAGCAGTATCATCATGGAGTAACTCTCATCACCAAACCATGTCTCCGGGCTTACGTTGCTAATAACCACCCCTGTGCCTGCTGCTCCAAAAGATGCATCAAGATCACCATTATCAAGGTATCTCACAAGTACGAAATCATATGATCCGGGATCGGGACTCCTGATGGCACCAGATGCAACAATTTTACCATCATTCTGCGCCACGATGGCAGAGGAATAGCTGTTTCCTGCCATCTCGGTGATGACCATGCCGGAATTCCCGAAAGAGTTATCAGGATCTCCCTCAGGAGTAAAGCGCAAAACTGCAAAATCTTTGGCCAACCACGCGGGTTTGACATGAGTTGCATAAGCGATTTTCCCATCAACAGTTACGCACATACCGCTACGTGAGGCACCTGCTACCTCGGTATCATCGAGTTGAACCGTTGTATATCCGAAATTACCAAATCCATAATCAACGCTGCCATCAAGATAATAACGGGACAGGGTTACATATCTCATAAAATCACTACCGTCAATAAAAACCCCCCCAAGGAGGATCTTTTCATCATAGACCACAACATTGTCAGGGAAGCACCATAGGTCATTAAAATCATAGGTGATGAGCCCATTTACGCCAAAGGTGTTATCAGGGACACCGCTGGAGGTCAGCCTGCACATAGCGATGTTGTTCACGGAATTTAGATCCTCATGAATATATCCCGCAATAAGAATTTTTCCATCGTCCAGCAGAGCCATTGACAATCCATAAGAATCTGTCGAAGGACCAAAATCAATAACCGTCATCCCATTCGCATTAAAGCTGTTGTCAAGGGTGCCATCCGTATTGAGTCTCCCTGCTATCATTTGTGCTTTAGTACTATTGTCTGTATAACCCACAAAAACAATTTTCCCATCCGGCTGAATGGCAAGGTCCTCCACGTAATCATCCGATCCGCCAAATAACA
>JAIOSQ010000069.1 GCA_021107535.1 Bacteroidales bacterium
GGGTGCTATTCCAATTTCCATCTGTAATGCACTCAGTATAAAATCCCCACCCTGAACATGACAGGCAGTTCCCAGGCAGATCTTTATCGAATGTCTGCCGGGTGGATTAAACTTGAATTGAGAGTAAAAAGTGGCAACACCATAAATTGTGCTACAGGATATATTCAAATATTCGGAAATTTCTCTGATGGCATTTGGTGGAATATATCCTTCCTGATCCTGAACATGTTGAAGAATAGGAATCAGGTCTCCTTTACTGCATTCAGGAAAGTGTTTACCAAGCGTATTTAACAAACTGCTCATTGTATATTAGAATTTGAGTTTTATCCAAATTACTTTTATTACAATAAATCCACAATTTGATTTCTGTCAGCTATAACATATTTTAATCAATAAATATAAGAATAATCTATAACGTGAAGAAATTATTTTAATTAACTGATATATTTATTGAGTAATAAAATCTATTTATAATAATTATAAATACAGGGTAATTTATTTTTATACAGCATACTAATTTTTTTTTTAATATAATTGCAGACATTAACTTAACTGAGGCTTTGCACATGATTCCACTTAATTGCCTCATAAATATTGTAAATTATGGACGATATTCTAAATGATTTTATTTTTTTACGGGTGAAATGCCCGATCTGTGATCATTCCCTTATGGATCAGGAAAACTATGTTGATGGTAAACCGGGAGTTAAATTATCTGTTGAATCTGCAGGGAATAAAGGAATGATCGTATTGAGTGCTATTTATGAAAGTTATAATTACAGGTGTGATATTCCGATCGAAAGTGGTGATATAGTTACTTTCTCCTGTCCGCATTGCAGGAAAGTAATTACAAGTAAAACCGAATGCGAATATTGTGAAGCAGCTATGGTACCTCTTGAACTGGATATTGGAGGAAAGGCAAGCATTTGCTCAAGAAGTGGTTGTAAAGGGCATTTCCTGGAATTTGAAGATATCTTGCTTGCTTTTAATAAGCTTTACCAGCTTGGTGATTATAAAGGTCCCATTCCGGAAGGATTAAAAGAAAACGGAGAATCAACAGAAATTATTAAATCAGGGACTTTCCTTAATCCCTATTGTCCGAAATGCAATAAAGCTCTTATAGAAAATGGATTGATCAAGTTGAAGATCATTAACGACAAGAACGAGGAAGGATTTGTGTTTCTAAGCCCATTCCTGAATGTGTTCACTTCCAGGTCAACAGTGTTTTTAAAGGAGGATCAGACAGTTAAGGATGTTATCTGCCCCCATTGCAATACAAGTATGATCGATTTAGACAGGAATTGTGAACAATGCGGATCACCTGCCGCTAAAATAAAAGTGAGTGCCCGCACCAAATTCATTGATTTTTATATATGTTCAAAAAAAGGATGCAGGTGGCATGGGCTGAGTGATGAAGATCTTCATGAAATTGATCTTGAAGATAGTATGGAATGGTAAATATTGATATTGAAGAAAGATAAAAGAAATAGATATGTTTCAAATAAAGAAAAAAGAAACAATGGCAAAGGGGACGATAGTTAGATTTGATATTGATGCCCCTAAAATTGCAAAAAAGTTGAAACCGGGACAATTTGTTATTATCAGGGTAAATGAGACCGGAGAAAGAATTCCTCTAACAGTTGCCGATAAGGATGCATTTGCAGGGATCATAACTATTATCTTTCAGGTTGTCGGGAAAACAACTGCATTAATGAGATCGCTCAATGAGGGCGATTTTTTATTGGATGTTGTCGGGCCATTAGGTAAACCTGCAGAAGTTGATAATATTGGTACTGTTTTAATGGTTGGCGGAGGTACGGGTGTAGCAATTCTTCATCATGTGGCAAAAGCATTTCATGAAGCAGGAAATTATGTTATCGGCATTATGGGTGCCAAGGAAAAAGATATGCTCATCCTTGAAAATGAAATGACAGCCATATGCGATGACCTTGTTGTCACAACTGATGACGGGAGTTATGGGGAAAGAGGATTTGTTACCCAGCCACTTGAAAAATACCTGAGTGAACGTCATGATATAAAATTGGTTTATACCATTGGTCCGATAATTATGATGAAGAATGTTGTGAAGCTGACAAAAAAATTTAATGTCCCGACTTTAGTTAGCTTAAATCCTATTATGATAGATGGAACAGGTATGTGTGGCGGTTGCAGGGTTAAGGTGAATAACGAAACCAAGTTCTGTTGTGTTGACGGTCCTGACTTTGATGGTTACCAGGTTGACTTTGATGAATTGCTTAAAAGGAATTCTATGTATTTGCAGGATGAGAAAGATTCATTGTTGTTTTCAATCAAGTAAAACGAAGAAATATGTTAGAACAGGATGTAAGATATTTAAAGTATAAAACCTATTTAAGTTTTTACTGCCCGCATTGTAGCAACACCTTCAATGTGGAAAGGGCACATGAAAAATCATTGATATTCAATGCAAAATGGAAAAATGAAGACCTGGTACTGAAGCTCAGTCCTTTTCTCGATGTTTTTGATATTAAAACATCTGTTGAAATGCCCCAGGATGAGGTTCTGGATGATCTGTTGTGCCCGCATTGTAAGAAAAGTATTATTGATCCTCATGTTCATTGCGGTGAATGTGGTTCCAAGGTCGGTAAAGCAATAGTATCAGCATATGCCAAGCTCATTCCGTTTTATTTTTGTTTGAAAAACGGATGTGAATGGCACGGCATTACAAAAGAGGACGAAAAGAAAATCAAGCTAAAAATTCCCCGTCAGCTTATGCCTGAGCAGGATCAGAAATTAAGGATCAATAATTTTCAGGAAGTCCCCTATGGTTATACTACCGAACTGGCATTGCTTGAAGCCGGAAGATGCCTTCAGTGTAAAAACCCGAAGTGTGTTGAAGGCTGCCCTGTAAATATTGACATCCCCGGGTTTATTGAATTGATAACCCAGGAGAAATTTACTGATGCAGTACACAAAATTAAGGAAACCAACGTTTTCCCGGCGATTTGCGGACGTGTCTGCCCCCAGGAATCCCAGTGTGAGGTATTATGTATCCTTGGTAGAAAAGATGAACCAGTAGCGATAGGTCGATTGGAACGTTTTGTTGCAGACTATGAAAGGAAAATGGATCTGGTTGAAATACCTGTAATCAAAAAAAATACAGGTATGAAGATAGCCGTTATCGGTTCAGGCCCCGGTGGTTTAACGGTTGCTGCCGATATGCGTATGCATGGCTATGAGGTTACCATTTTTGAAGCCCTGCATGAATCAGGTGGAGTATTAACGTATGGTATTCCTGAATTCAGGCTTCCCAAATCAATTGTGCAATCTGAAATTGATTATTTAAAAGAACTGGGTGTCAGGATAGAACTGAATCATATCATTGGGAATATCCTTACGATTGATGAACTACTTGAACATTTTGACGCAGTTTATATTGGTGTAGGTGCAGGATTGCCCTGGTTTATGAACCTTGAAGGTGAAAGCCTGGGGTATGTATTCTCGGCCAATGAGTATCTCACTCGCATGAATCTGATGAAAGCCTATAAATTTCCAGAGTATGACACACCTATGCCACATGGCAATCATATTGCCGTGATCGGTGGCGGAAATGTAGCCATGGATTGTGCCAGAACAGCAAAGCGTGCCGGTGCTTCAGAAGTGACTATCGTATACCGAAGATCACGCCATGAATTACCGGCCAGGACCGAAGAAGTGCACCATGCAGAAGAAGAAGATATAAATTTTAAGCTTCTTACATCTCCTACCCGGTATATCGGCACAGACTCAAGTATAATCAAGGCCATGGAATGTATTAAAATGGAACTTGGCGAACCAGATGCTTCAGGAAGAAGAAGACCGGTACCTATTGAGGGTTCCAACTTTATTATGGATTGCGATATGGCAATCGTTGCCATCGGAAACGGTCCCAACCCGATATTGTTCCAGTCAACTCCGGATTTAAAACTTAACAAAAGGGGCTATGTCGAAGTAAATCCTGATACTATGGAAACCTCCAAAGAGTTTGTATATGCCGGCGGCGATATTGTAACCGGAGCTGCTACCGTCATCCTGGCCATGGGCGCCGGAAGGATTGCTGCCAATGCCATGCATAAAAAACTGACAGCCCTGAAAGAAAAGCCAAAGAAGAAAGCACTGCCGAAGAAGAAGAAGAAGAAGAAGAAGAACTCGTAGCGTGCTGTCATATGAGCTTACAGATTCATATCTCAATTACTCTGCCTACTCCTCCCTCAATATACTTTTGGGGATACAAAGCCTTTATTTCTGATTTGAATTGGGTGCAATGAGTGGGACATATAAGTGACAAACTTTCAATCAAATTGAATTCGTTGAATCCGTGTAAGCCCCCGATAATTGCATAAGGTTTTCCAAACTGCGATGCCACTCTTAAAATATTTTTGACCCCGGGATGCGAACATCCTACAATGAGAACCAATCCTTTATCTGTTTTGATAAGAAGAGATTGTTCTATACCCTGGAGCTCGCCGGTTGAGATAATACCTCTATGAATTTTGATAGGTCCACTCACAAAAACAACTTCCTTCGCACCACGAACTTCTCTTAACGAAGCAGGAACATATATTTTAACATTGCTATTTACATTAAGAAAAGAGGAGAGGCCACCGGAATGGTCAAAATGGGCATGAGAAATAATAACCTCCTCTACTATAACAGGATCTATACCGAGTTTTCTCATATTATCAAGCAATATAGAACCATTTGCACCAGTATCAAAGAGTATTTTCCTCCCATATGCTTCTACAAGGCAGGAGAAACCCCAGTCAGGCCTAAGACCCTTTTTCCATACTTCATTGTCGTAAATAATAGTTATTTTCATTTTACCATCCCGCATATAATTTACGTAATATTTCATCAATGCTTCCATCCGGAAGCATCCAATCCGGATGAGACGCTCCATTCTCTTCCATATGATAGCGAATACAGCTTTCCCAATCTCCTTTACAATACAGTTCTATCCATTCTTTACTTAAGTTTCCTTCTTCATAAAATTTTTTCATCGGACATACAGCATACCATTTACAATCCTCTGATAATACTTTCAACTTCTTGTAATCATTTACCATCTTACTTTTAAATGATTCGTTGTAAATAAGAGCAGCTGGATGTGATAAAGGAAATATTTTTTTATTTCCAGATATAAAGAGTCTACCGAAAGTTTCGGATTTAGATTCAGGCGTTGAGAGTCCATATTTTTTCGAGATATATTGAGTAGCATAGTAACCTAAGGGTATAATTACCGCAGGGGCTATCGATTCTATCTCTTCATCCAAATATTGGCTGCAAGCTTGAATTTCATCCTGTTTTGGCTTCCGATATTTTGGGAGCATACATTTAATCAGGTTCGTTATGTAAATTTCTCGTTTTGCAATACCTGCCTCTTTAAATAATTCATCCAATACCCTCCCCGAAGGTCCAATAAACATTTTTCCTTCCTTATCTTCATTCTCTCCAGGTGCTTGAGCAATCAACATAAGTTTAGTATGGAGATTTCCCTCCCCCGGAAGAGCATGTGATCTGGTTTTATATAGCCTGCATTTTTTGCATTTCCTTATTTCTTCATTTATATCTTCGATTTCCATTTTATTCACTTACTTATGATATTTTAGTTCAAATATCCGATGCAATTTCATATAAGGTTCCGATGACTTTAGCTTTACCGCCGATCGTGTTTCTTATCCGTATAAAGATACGGAAATATTAGATATGAGCGTTTAAGACTTTATGACGGGAAGACGGGATGATGGGAAGAGGGTGTTAAGAGATGGATTTTGAATTATGGATTATGGATGCAAAGCACCCCCGGCATCCGGTATCTGATAGAAGTGACTAAAGTGAGCTAAAGTGACTAGAGTTTGGAGTTGGAAATTCGAATCATTCAAACCTTAAAATTCTGAACCCCCAATCTCCACTAATTAATGAGTTAAAATTTTAATTAGCTTTTCGTTAATATAATAGTTTCCTGTTCCTAATTTTTCTTTTTTAAGTAATTTGTCTTCTGCTAATTTATTGAGGTATTTTGAAGCAGTTATACGAGAAACACCTAAATCATTTTCGATAAATTCAATTTTTGTGTATGGGTGTTTAAATAAATTATTCAATAAGTCCTGACTGTAAAATTTGTAATTATCCCTTAACAAATTCTTGTATTCAAATATTAGTTCCCGGATTTTTCCGATTAGAATAATTGTTTCTTTCGCAATTTGTTCAACTCCATTTATTAAATAGAGTACCCAGTTTTCCCAATTGTCAGTTTCTCTTACTTCTTGCAATAATTTATAGTATTCTCCTTTGTGTTCAATAATATACCGGCTTAAATATAAAATCGGCAAGTCTAATAAATCATTCATTACCAAGTATAATACATTGATAATTCTACCTGTTCTGCCATTTCCGTCATAGAACGGGTGAATGCTCTCAAATTGATAATGGATAATTGCCATTTTCACTAAAGGGTCAAAGTCCGATAAAGTTTCATCATTTATAAACCGTTCAAGATTTGTCATTAATTCCTGGATTGTATTATAGTCTTGAGGTGGTGTATAAACAATTTCTCCGGTAGTTGCATTTTTTAAAGCTGTCCCCGGCAATTTTCTAAACCCCGCATTATTTTTTTCCAGTTCAGATTGAATTTCAATAATATCGTTGTTTGTCAGGATTTTGTTCTTTGAAATTAATCCGAATCCTTTTTTTAGCGCAGAAATATAATTTTGGACTTCTTTAGCATTTAATGATTTGAATCCGTCAAAATTTAATCCGGCTTTATAAATATCATCGTGGGTTGTGATTATATTTTCAATGGCAGAACTGTCTTTTGCTTCTTGAAGTCCCAATGTATTGATTAAAATATTTTCGTTTGGAATACTTGAAACAATTCCCTTTAATTCAGCTAAGGCTCTATGAGCAGATGCTAATTTTTTAAGAATCTTTTTACTCTCAATATCTTGTTCTAAAGGTAGTTTTTTCAATAATTCAGATTTCATTTTGTAAAGCTTTTCTAATTATCTTTACAAAGATAGTTAATTATGATAAGAAAATACATTATTCTTTACAAAGCTTTGTTTTGTGATAAGGTATTGTTGTTTTTTTTATCACAAAATCTTTCATCAGGCATTGAGCATTAAATACTCCTGATCCGGTATCCGTTGATAAAAGTATTTAGAGTACTTAGAGTATTTAAAGTACTTCAAGTTTAGATTTTGAATTTTATGTTTTGAGTTATAGCTCTGTAGTTTTAGCTTATTAACTTTTAGCATTCAAACATCCGTTAGCCGTTAACCGTTGGCCAATAACCAGTATCCAGTATCCAGTATCCAGTATCCAGCATCCAGTATCCAGTATCCAGTATCTTTATCAAGCTTCGCCCCCAGCCACTGTCACTGACTCAAACCCATCAATTTAGACTACATATAAATTATCTGTTTTAAGACACTGGCATCAAACATTTAATAATTTTGTCAACACCATAAAATCACTGTAAAATGCGGATTGAAAGAATAGCTGTAAAACAGGAAATTGAGGATCTGGGGCCGGTCGATCTTGACCTGCTCAATCCATTGATTGAAAAGTATAAAAGTAAAAAAGGGAATCTTATTCCGCTCCTGCAGGGAGCACAGGATATCTACGGATATATTCCACGTCCGGCTTTTGAAAAGCTGGCTGCAGAAACCGGCAATGAACTGAGTGATATGTACGGTGTCGTAACTTTTTATGCCCAGTTTCGCCTGAACCCTGTTGGCAAGCATATCATAAAGGTATGCCACGGCACGGCATGCCATGTGCAAAATGCCAGAGCCCTCACCACCTCCCTCAAGGAAGCCCTGAAAGTGGATGATGGCGGCACTACCGAAGATGGCCTCTTTACACTGGAGTCAGTGGCCTGTCTGGGTTGCTGTTCACTGGCACCGGTTATGATGATAGGCAATGAGACCTTTGGAAAACTCACCGGTTCCCAGGCCGTGAAGATCATGAAGAAAATCAGGATCAGTGAAAACAATTGATGTGTATCAATTTGAATTAGCGATATGGAAACAAAAGTAATCGTCGGTCTTGGAAGTTGCGGGATCGCTGCAGGGGCAAGGAAAGTTTATGATAAGATCGAGGCCTTCAAAGAAGCAGAAAATCTACAGTTTGAACTGAAAAAAACCAGTTGTGTTGGCATGTGCTACCGTGAGCCATTGGTCGAGATCATTGATGATACGGGAACATACCTTTATGGAGAGATCGATGAAGAACGGGCCCTGGAGCTTATCGAAAAGCATATCAACCAGCAAAGTCCGGTGAAAGAATATGTGGTTCAGTCGGACTTGTTCGAAACGGTAGACAACGAATTTACGGAAGATCAGGTAAAGATCACATTGAGAAATTGCGGATATATCGATCCTGAAAACATTGAAGAATATGAGGCGAAAGACGGCTATCGTGCCATTAAAAAGATAGCCGGTTATAGCATGTCAAGGCTTGATGTGATCCAGACTATAGTCGAATCCGGCATACGCGGGCGTGGCGGTGGCGGATTCCCTACCGGACTGAAATGGAAATTTGCCAATAATAATAAGTCAGACGAGAAATATATCATTTGTAATGCCGATGAGGGTGACCCTGGTGCCTTCATGGACCGCTCGGTGCTCGAAGGTGACCCGCATGCAGTTCTGGAAGGGATGATCATAGGTGCCTATGCGATTGAAGCAACCGGTGGGGTGATCTATTGCCGCGCAGAATACCCACTGGCCATAAAACGACTGGAGATTGCCATCGGGCAGGCGCGTGCCAAAGGCTATCTCGGGAAAAATATCCTGGGTATTCAGGGTTTTACTTTCGATATCTACATCAAGGAAGGTGCCGGTGCCTTTGTCTGCGGTGAGGAAACTGCCCTGATCGCCTCAGTAGAAGGCCAGCGCGGGATGCCGCGAAAACGTCCTCCATTTCCTGCTGCTTCAGGACTCTGGAAAAAACCTACCAACATCAACAATGTTGAAACCTTGGCCAATATACCATGGATCATTCGACATGGTGCTGCGGAATATGCAAAATACGGAACCGAAAAAAGTAAAGGGACCAAAGTCTTTGCATTGGCGGGAAAGATCAAGCGCTCGGGCCTGGTGGAGGTCCCGATGGGTATGAGCATCAGGGATGTGATCTTTAAGCTTGGCGGAGGGATACAGGGTGGTAAAAAATTCAAAGCGGTGCAGATGGGAGGGCCATCCGGCGGCTGTATCCCTGAACACCTTGCCGATACCATTGTGGATTATGATTCGGTGAATGCAACCGGCGCTATTATGGGTTCCGGCGGGATGGTGGTAATGGATGAATCTACATGCATGATCGATGTGGCCAAATTTTTCCTCGACTTCACCCAGAAAGAATCCTGCGGGAAATGTACATTCTGTCGCATTGGAACAAAACGTATGCTGGAGATACTCACCAACATTACCGAAGGCGAAGGAGAAGAGGGTGACATTGAAAGGCTGGAAGAGCTGTCTTACCAGATCAAGGATAATTCTCTTTGCGGCCTCGGCCAGACAGCGCCCAATCCTGTACTCACAACCATCAAATACTTCAGGGATGAGTATGAAGCCCATATCCGCGATAAAAAATGTCCGGCCCTGGTGTGTACCAAGCTTCTGACCTATGAAGTGGATGAAACAAATTGTACCGGTTGTACAGTTTGTGCGGTAAACTGCCCGGTGGATGCCATCAGCGGTGCGCGTAAGGAAATCCATCATATCGATCAGGACATATGTATTAACTGCGGTGTGTGCTTCACCAAGTGTAAGTTTGAGGCAATCAAAATATCTTAAATAAAAAAAAGACCCTGCATAATGAGTGAAACAGTAAATGTTATACTGAACGGAAAGACCACTCCCGGAATTAAAGGGGAGAGCATTCTGCAGTTGGCGGAAAGAAACGGGATCGAAGTCCCGACACTTTGCAATGATCCGCGCCTTGTACCCTATACTTCCTGTTATGTTTGCGTGGTGGAAGTGGAAGGAATGCGGGGATTACAGCCTTCCTGCTCTACAATAATATCGGAAGGAATGCGAATAGAAACACATAACGACCGCATTTATAAGTCCAGGAAAACAGCCCTTGAGCTGATGCTCAGCAATCACTATGCCGATTGTATCGCTCCGTGTCAACAAACCTGTCCGGCCGGTGTCGACGTTCAGGGTTATATCTCTCATATTGAAAAAGGACAATATCGTGATGCAGTTGCCCTGATCAAAGAAACAAATCCTCTTCCTGCGATCTGCGGACGTGTTTGTGTCAGGCCCTGCGAAGTGGCTTGTCGCAGGAACCTCCTCGATGAAAGTGCTCCCGTGGGAATTGATTACCTCAAACGTTTTGCCTCTGATATTGACCTCGAATCTGAAAATAAATATGTACCTGAAATAAAACCTGATACCGGCAAGAAAGTTGCCGTTATCGGGGCTGGCCCCGGTGGCATATCTGCTGCCTTCTTCCTGCGCAAGGAAGGCCATGATATCGATGTTTATGAGGCAGCCCCAAAAGCCGGTGGCTGGCTGAGGTATGGCATCCCGGAATATCGCCTGCCAAATGATATACTCCAGAAAGAGGTTGATAATGTCGTTGAAATGGGTGTGCAGATCCACTTTAATACACGACTTGGAGATAATCTGAAATATGAGGAAATTCAGAAAAAATATGATGCCGTAGTTCTGGCCATCGGTTCACAAACAGGGACATTGATCGGATGCGTAGGGGATGATGCAGAGAATGTTTTTTCCGGAATTGATTTCCTGAAAGAAATGGAGATGACCGGCAAGCCCTATGACTTTGGCGGGAAAAGGGTTGCTGTGGTCGGAGGTGGTAACACCGCCATGGACTGCTGTCGTACCGCCGTGCGATGCGGTGCTGAAAAGGTATTTGTGATCTACCGGCGAACTGAAAATGAAATGCCGGCCAATCCCATCGAGATCCATGAATCCAAGATCGAAGGTGTTGAATACCTCCTGCTGACAAATCCTACGAAAGTCAATAAGGATAAAGATGGTAAAGTCAAATCAATCACCTGTCTGAAAATGGAACTTGGTAATGCGGATGCTTCCGGCAGGAGAAGGCCGATACCGATCCCCGGATCTGAATTTGAGCTGGAGGTGGAATACGTGCTTGCTGCTATCGGGCAGAAGACAGATGTGAACTTCACTGAAAATGTCAATAAAGCAGTGAAAAAAGGAGAATTGAAGCTCAATCGCTGGGGTGATATTGATGCGGATCCCGAAACCTTGCAAACAGGCATCGAAAATGTATTTGCGGCCGGCGATGGCGTAACCGGGCCTGCTACACTCATCCAGGCCATTGCACAGGCAAGGATCGCCTCTCACAGCTGTAGCCTCTACCTGGACGGGAAGCCTGTGGAACCCAAGAAAGAAGAGTTCTTCAGTAAAAAAGATAACTTCAAAACACAGCTTAAGGAAGATTATATCGGCACTTTTGCAGATCAGGAAAGAGAAGAAATGCCTACCCTTGAAGCCGGCGACAGGAAGAACTTCAAAGAGGTTGAACTTGGTTATGACAGCGAAGAGGTGGCACAGCATGAGTCGCTCCGTTGCATGGAATGCGGATGTACGGAAGTATATACCTGTGACCTGAAAAAATATGCTACCGAATATCATTCCAAACAGGAAGGCCTTAAAGGTGAATTTAAGGAGTATGCGATCGATTTCAGACATCCTTATATAGAGATCGATAATAATAAATGCGTGCTCTGTGCACGTTGCATCAGGATCTGTCATGAAGTGGTTGGGGCCAACGCACTTGGCCTGGTAAATCGTGGTTTCGATACTTATGTCGCTCCGAGCATGGGCGATTCATTGCAGGATACCAATTGCGAAAGTTGTGGCATGTGTATCTCTACCTGCCCCACAGGTGCAATCACTGAAAATGTACCATTCAAACCGGGCCCTGTGAAACTCGACAAGGTACAAAGCATCTGTAATTATTGTTCGATTGGCTGCGAACTCGATTTCGAACATAAAAGTGGATTTGTGATGCGTGTTGAGGGCCGTGACGGAAAAGTGAACCCCAACGGGAATTTATGCAAATATGGTAAATTCGGCTATCGCTACCTGAATGATAAAACCCGTATTACCAAGCCACTGCTGAAGGTTAACGGCAGGTTTGAGGAGATCGGCTTTGATGAAGCATTTAACATTATTGCAGAAAAGATAAAGGAAGTTACTCCGGATGATAACGTATTTTTTGCCGGAGGCAGGCTGAGTAATGAGGAGATGTATCTCATACAGAAATTCGCCAGGATGGCAGCCGGAACCAATAATGTTACCAGTTTCCATTATCTGAATCGCGGACATGGCTACATTGGCAATACAAAGAAAAATGTTCCTTTTGAACAATTAAAAGAGGCAAGTAAAATTTACCTGATCGGTGCTGAAGTTAACCGCGATAATGCTGTTGCAGGCTTTGTTATCAACAATGCAAAGATAAAACATAAGGTGCCGCTTGAGCTCGTTACCATTATGGATTCCAGTCCTATGGAACATAAGGTGGAAGAGGTGCTGAAGGTTAAATCCTATTATCACTTTATCAAAGCCGTTAACTATTACCTGGTGGCCAATAATTTCCATAACGGAATGTTTATTGAAGATCAGTGTGAGGGTTTTGCTGAATACAAAGAGCAGATTCTGAAAGAAAATTTCGTTGATCTGGTCGAGAGATCAGGGGTGACATACATGGATAGTGTCATCGAGTTCGCAAAGGAATACAACAATCAGATGAATGCAGTCATAGTATTCTCTGAAAAGGAACTTTGCTCAGATGCTTGCAGTGAACTGTTTAACATGGCAATGATCACCGGAAAACTGGGCAAGACTGCAAATGGCCTGATCAGCATCAAAGAGAAAAACAATGCGCAGGGCATCTTTGATATGGGTATTTGTCCTACACTTGGTGTTGGTGCCCTCGATATCAGAGACAAAGGTCTTATCTCCAGGATGAAAAAGAAATGGAAGGTTAAAAAACTTCCGAAGGAAGTTAATATCAGTCAGTTTCAGTCTCTTGAAGCAGGCAAGCTGAAGAACCTCTTCATTTTTGGTGAAGATCCGCTTGGATGTACAACAAACAAGGTGAAGGTGGCGGGATGGCTTACTGTTGCCGACTTTGTTATGGTGCAGGATTATTTTATGACGGATACAGCCAAACAGGCTGAGCTGATCCTCCCGGCCAGCTTCCCCTTCGAATCAGGGGGTACCTTCACCAATACACAAAAGGTGATACAGGAATTTGAAGCAGCATTCAAACCGGCTTCCGGGATGACAACATTGGAGCAGTTGTCTGGCCTGATGAAACAATTCGGGATCAAGCAGAAAAGCGATCCCGGAAATGTAATGCTGGAAGCGATCTCGATTCTTCCACCGGAAGCTATTCAAGAAAAACACCGCTTCATTTCTACAGAGGAGAAAACCAATTGCCATATGTTTGCCCATGGCTGTGATTATATTGTAAAGCGTTTTGATGATGAATTTGATCAGGCACTCAATAAATAGACCAATTTGTGCCTCTCTGGGACAGGAAGAAGGGAAGAGGGGAAGAGAAGAAGAGGGGAAGAGGAGAAGAGGGGTTGAATTATTAATGATTAAATCCTAATAACTAATAATTCCCGGCATCCGTTGATAAAAATATTTAAAGAGCTTAAGTTCGATTTTAGATTTTAAATTATAAATGCACCTCACCCCGGCCTCCTCTCCTAAAGGAGATGGGGAGGCTTAGTGACTAAGTGACATAGAGAATTACCGCGTAGCGGTTCGTTAGAAGCCGAAATCAGATACCAGAAATCAGAAATTTCAGAATCATTATTTGAAAATTTATTAAAAATAATTAGGTTTATAAAATAAACAAGTTTATATTTGTAGTCGATTTCTTCTTATTGATTATGAAAACGAAGCAAAAAATGAAAGCATCCTCTTATTTTATATCGGGATGTATGTTTATTGGAATGGGATTGGGTTTTTTGTTCAATGCCATGCCTGCTGGGTTTCTGATTGGCTTGGGAACTGGTCTTCTTCTGTCAGCATTATCTGACATGTCATATTCTAAAAATATTGAATAATGGAAAAACAATTTGATGAAAAACAAAGTCTTGCACTCATAGGTGAAGTAGTACAAAACGCCAGAGACCGGATCATGGAAGATGGTTACTGGTATTTATTGTGGGGCTACCTGGTCCTTGCAGCAGCAGTCTCTAATTACGTATTAATGGAATTTGTGCAATGGGATTTTGCATGGCTGCCCTGGCCTGTTTTGATGACGATAGGAGGGATCGTCAGTGCATTTTCTGGTTACAGGCAGGCTTCCGCTGCTAAGCACAAAACCTTTTTCGATACAGTGATGATCTATTTGTGGTCTGCCTTCCTGATCGTCCTTCTGTTAGTACTCGCATTCACAGCACTTGGACAGATCAATCCACTGGCCTGCTATCCTCTCATCCTGATCATATATGGTTTTGGGACCTGGGTCTCCGGGGGTATCCTGAAATTTATGCCTTTGATCATCGGTGGTGTGATCTGCTGGATCATTGCCGGAATTGCATTCTATTATCCATTTAATGTACAGCTCTTGCTGCTTGCGCTCTCTATTATCATTGCATATATTATACCCGGGCATATGTTAAAATCTAAGGCATCAAAGAATGTTTAAAGAACTCGATCCATTATTGCATAATCAGCTTCGCCTCTCCATCATTTCCCTGCTGATAAGTGTTGAGGCGGCAGAGTTCTCATACCTGCTGGAAGAAACCAATGCTACACGCGGAAACCTGAGCGTACAGATCAGTAAACTGAAAGATGCCGGGTATATTAAGGTAAAAAAAAGTTTCAGGAAAAATTATCCGCTCACCACCTGCAGCATTTCCAAAAAGGGAATCAATGCCTTTGAGAAATATGTAGAAGCAATTTCTACATAC
>JAIOSQ010000137.1 GCA_021107535.1 Bacteroidales bacterium
AGTGCCTAGTGCCGAGTGGCTAGTGCCTAATTGGAGTGAAGAGTTTTTAGTGAAGAATTCGGCAATTCGCAGCCCAACACCCAACACCTAACACCTAACACCTATCACCTATCACCTAAGGTCCCAGAACCTGGGTCTGTCTATTCCAACGCCTTTCTATCCTTCAACGGAAGTTTACTCACCACAAGCTCGTAGGAATGATCGATCCACTCTTTGATGAGTGAAATATCAACACTGCCATCAATAAGCACATTGTTCCAATGCTTTTTATTGAAGTGCCAGGCGGGCCTTACGGCAGGGTATTGTTCCCGCAGGCTGATCGCCAGCTCCGGATCACATTTAATGCTCACGCTCAGCTCTCCCTCCAGATCTGTAACTGCGAACATCTTGTTCATGACTTTAAAAACGAGGGTGGTCTCATCAAAAGGAAAACTTTCCGTACTCCCCTTCCTGGACAAACAATAATCACGAAGATCTTCAATATTCATTATATAACACTTTATTTTACTGCACTTTACAAATTAAACAATCCAGCTATAAAAATAATAATAATAGAACCCGCCAAATAAAAAATATACTAATTTTGCCGCACATAAGGGACAGGGAATACACCTATACGGTAATAGTTTTTGGTACTGCCTTGATTTAGGGATGAGCTGTGCCTTATCTTTGTATAAACAAATATACTAAAAATGGCTTTAAAGAGGAAGACCTCCGATCTGAAGAAGCGGATGCGTGATGCACTTCAGGGTGGCGGATCAAAAGCAATAAAAAAGCAGAAAGCAACCGGGAAGCTTACGGCACGTGAGCGTATCATTGCATTGCTTGACCCGAGATCTTTTAATGAATATGATATTTTCGTTGAACATTCGGCGAAAGATTTTGATATGGACAAAAAATACCTGCCCGGTGACGGAGTGGTTACGGGAACAGGAACCATCAGCGGCCATCCGATTTGCATCTATGCCCAGGACTTTACCGTAGCCGGTGGCTCGCTGGGATTAATGCACGCTCGAAAGATCACAAAGATCATGGACCATGCCATGAAACTGGGCGTTCCCATCATCGGGATCAACGACTCAGGTGGTGCAAGGATACAGGAAGGTGTTAACTCCCTGGCGGGTTATGGTGAAATCTTCTACAGGAATACACAAGCCTCAGGAGTGATTCCGCAAATATCCGTAATCCTCGGGCCATGTGCAGGAGGGGCTGTATATTCACCGGCACTCACTGATTTCGTCTTTGTTGTTGATAATATCTCGAAAATGTTCATTACCGGGCCGGAGGTGATCAAATCCACCATCGGGGAGGAAATATCCATGGAAGATCTCGGTGGTGCGCGTGTCCATTCAGAGATTACCGGAAATGCCCATTTCTTTGCTGAAAGCGAACAGCAATGTTTCGATCAGATCAAGCAGCTCATTACCTTCATTCCCTGGAATAATCAGAAAAAAGCGGACCCTTTTCCAAAGAAGGCTCCACGCACCAGGAGTTACAATATAGAAAGCATTATCCCTACCGATCCTAAACAACCTTATGATGTCAGGGATGTGATCAAGGCTATTTGCGATGACTCCGAGTTCTTTGAGGTTCAGGAAATGTTTGCTGCAAATATTGTTATTGGGTTTGCCAGGTTAAAGGGCGAGACTGTAGGTTTCGTTGCCAACCAACCATTGGTGCTTGCCGGAGTACTTGATGTGGATTCGTCCGATAAAGCAGCACGCTTTATCCGTTACTGTGATGCGTTTAATATTCCGATGGTCACCCTGGTCGACCTTCCGGGTTACCTGCCCGGTGTAGATCAGGAACATGCAGGTGTGATCAGGCATGGAGCCAAAATTCTTTACGCATATTCTGAAGCTACAATTCCAAAACTCACCGTAGTTCTCAGAAAAGCTTATGGTGGCGGGTACATTGCCATGTGCTCGCATCACCTGCGTGCCGACTTTGTCTTTTCCTGGCCTACAGCAGAGATCGCCGTTATGGGACCCGAAGGTGCAGCCAATATCATCTTTCGGAATGAGATCAGGAATGCAGAGAATCCTGAGGAAATGCGTAAACAGAAAATTAAGGAATACAAGCAAAAATTTGCAAATCCTTATGTTGCTGCAGCCAATGGATATATTGATGCCGTTATAGAACCTGCAGAAACACGCAGGATGCTGATCCATTCCCTGGAAATATCTGCCAACAAGAAGGAAAAGCCACCAGAGAAGAAACATGGTATCCCACCATTTTAATACTTTGGACAATGAACAAAGACGACAAATATTCAGGCAAACTGAAGACCCTTAATATCGAGTACTTCAAATACAGGACCCTTCTGACTGAAAAATTTCAGAAGCGAAAAGTATATAAAGCAAAAGACCCAAAACAGGTCCTTGCATTTATTCCGGGTACCATCCGTAAAGTAAGTGTGAAAGAAGGGGATAAAGTCAAGGCAGGCGACCTGCTCCTTATCCTTGATGCCATGAAGATGAAAAACCGGATACTGAGCCCCTTCGAAGGAACTGTAAAAAAAGTAAATATCCATACCGGAAATATTGTGGCGAAAAACCAGGTTTTGGTTGAACTGGAATGATGGTCTGGATGCTGGATACTGGATACTGGATACTGGATACTGGATACTGGATACTAGATACTGGATACTAGATACTGGATACTAGATACTGGATCCATCAATAACGCTTTACCGCTTCAAATAATCAAGATAAAGCCTATTATTAGAGTTAATGAAATCCAGTATCTCGTCTTTTCCCTTAGCAGTTTTGGCTGAAGTGACAAAATATTGGGGGATCTCTTCCCATTTTTGCAATAATTTCTCCCGGTATCTTTTCAGGGATTCATCCAACTGTCGGGATGACAGTTTATCTGTCTTCGTAAAAGCAATAACAAACGGCAGCTGTCCCATGCCCATCCATTCCATGAATTCAGTGTCGATCTTTTGAGGCTCATGCCTGGAATCGATGAGGATGAATGTACATACAAGATTAGTTCGCTTAAAGAGATAGGAGTTGATCATCTTTCCCAATTTCGCCCTTTCCTTTTTAGAGATCTTCGCATAGCCAAATCCCGGCAGGTCGACAAGAAACCAGCTGTCATTAATAATAAAATGATTGATCAGGCGGGTTTTGCCCGGAGTCTGACTGATCTTCGCAAGGCCTTTGGTAGCTGTGAGCATGTTGATAAGAGAGGATTTTCCGACATTGGACCGGCCGATGAAAGCATACTCCGGCAGGTTCCCTTCAGGACAGGAACTCACATCCGGGCTGCTGATAACAAATGTTGCTGATTTGATGTCAGGTGTTTTTTTTTCCTGCATCCTATTTTATATATGTTGAAATATGGCGATCTTTCTTATAATCATAAATATCGGCAATGGTAACGATAATGCCCATTTCCTCTACATCTCCAAAAGAGGGATTTACTGCCGACCCAAATGAACGCATCGTTGGCGAAAGGTTCATATAGGCATTGAACAGCGGTGGTACATTCTCTTTCAGGGCACGGATCTTGTGTACCAGGATCTTATAATCTTCTTCATAGTTGCATCCTGTGAAAACATTCTTCAGCACTTTAGTTGATGTTGCAATTGCAACCGGCTTAAGAGGCACTACAAGATTCTCTTTATCCTGGAAATATTTTGAGATGAAATAATAAAGCATGTCTTTTGCCAATGCATCATAGTGAGGATACAGTGTAACTTTCCCAAACATATATTTAATGTCGGGATTGTCGATCACGATGGCTCCAAGCCCGTCCCATATGTTGTCCAGCGAATACATGCCACGTCGCAGGTTAACCGTAGGTTGATAAAAAGTCTGAACAAAACTTCTTCCGAGTTCAACAGTAACAGGCATATAGTCTTTGATAAACTTTTTGGAGATTTTAAACAACTTCCCTGTGGGGGTTTTCAGGCTGCCATCTTCATTGGTTATTATGTCTTTTCCAAGCATGAAGCGATAACCGCCAATGATTTCTCGTTCATTCGGATCCCACACAATAAGTTGCTTGAATGATTTTTCTGCAGTATCATACTGGTCGAGATCGAGGGCTTTCCCGGTTCCTCCTCCTGCATCACGAAATGTCATTTCCCTGAGTCGCCCGATCTCCCTCACGGTATTGGGAGAGTCCTGGTATGTAACCACATATATCTTATTATTGGCATTATTGGTATCCCTGATGAAAGTATCTTCATTCAGTTCATTTGCGATCAATGCCCTGTCAACCGGAGGTATAATGGTTTCCATATCTATAGGTTATTATTCTCCTTCAATTCATAAACTTTTTCCCTGACCATTGCAGCCCATTCAAGATCACTTTTACTTCGATCGAATGTTTCCCAGGGTATGGGCTCTCCAAAGATAATATGAATGGTTTTATCGTATTGCTTATAGGTTTCATCAACCAGGTATAGCATCTCAATATTGGCCTTGATCCCCAGACGGCTCCTTAAATTTGAAAGATTATAAAAGAAATTCGAATTTCTTCCATCCATGTAAACCGGGATCACATCTCTTTTATGCTGTTTGGTTTTGGTAATGAAAGTTTTCTTCCACTCCAGGTCACTAATTACCCCTTTCCTTTTTCTTGATACCAGTCCCGCCGGATAATATAAAAGCGTTTTATCAGAAGCAAAGGTTTCGTTAATAATTCTCACATTATCAGCATTACTACCATGTTTATTAATCGGGACAAAAAACTCCTTCATTCCGTCAAGTGATAGAAGGATATCATTAACCGGGAAAATAAAATCCTTGCGTACCTTCGACACTGCCGCCATAAAAGCAATGCCATCAAGCCCGCCAAGAGGATGATTGGAGGCCAATAGATATCTCCCGGTTTCGGGGACGTTCTCTTTTCCGATCAACACCATATTTACCCCAAACTCCTCCAGGATGGCAAACACAAAATCCAATCCTCTCTTCTGCCCTTGCCTTGCAACAAAATCATTAAGATCATCCTCATGAACGATCCTTCTCAGATAGTTCAAAACAAACCAGGGCATAAGCTTTGCAAGCCTGGGACTTTTATTCCTGATGACCTTTTTCAGGTCAACAAATTTTTCTTGCTTTTCCACTTTTTCAGTTCTCTTCCCTAACAAACAACGGATATCTTAGGATTGTTCATAATACAAAAATACGCAAATTCTCATGATTTCGACCTGAGATGTAAATGCTAAACCCGATGTATCCAAATGTCTGAATATTTGCCAATTAAGAAGCCTGGCCCTGTATGTCACGCCAAACGCTGATTCCGACATATTAACATTTTGTTGATAAAAATTGTAACAATTATTGATAAAAAGTGGTAAAAAGTGGTAAAAAGTGGTAAATCATTTCATATTTTTACGCCTTAAATGAGTTTCTGTGTCGAATATTATCGGAACATACGAGTGTAAAGTTGATGTAAAAGGGAGGCTGATGTTTCCTGTTGCATTCAAGAACCAGCTGGAGGGAAGCATTTCTGAAGGCTTCGTTATCAAGCGGAGCATTTTCAGGAAGTGCCTGGAATTATACCCTATGGCTGAGTGGAATATTGAAAGTAAGCGCATCAACAACCTCAACCGTTTTGTCAAGAAGAATGTCGACTTCATCCGGAAATTCATGGCTGGTGTGAAAACTATTGAACTTGATTCTGCCGGAAGGTTATTGATCCCCAAAGACCTTACCCTCTACTCCAACATCAAAAAAGAGATCGTACTCGCATCAGTTGTGAACAAGATTGAAATCTGGGACAAATCGGAATATGAGGCAGCGGTTGACTATGACCCCGATGAATTCGCCAACCTGGCTGAAGACGTAATGGGAGATAAGGAAACCGAAGCTAAAGACTGATGTACCATACCCCTGTACTCTTGAGTGAAAGCATTCAAGGGCTTATGATCGAATCCGGTGGCAC
>JAIOSQ010000086.1 GCA_021107535.1 Bacteroidales bacterium
AATTGCCCTTTATTTTTATTTGTAAAGTGCTGATTTAAACATTGTTTTCAATACACGATTGTTAATTACTATAATTTTAGCTTGACGCCAATACGAGTCCTCGGGGGAGAAAACTCCTCGGCCAGCGGTTTGCATTCCCTTTTTAGCTTGCATTGTCATTTCTATCGAGAAGCATGTAACCCCCAAGCATTAGCATTTTTCTAAGCCCTTATCTGCTTGATTCAATCAAAAGTGAACGCTCTCAAGCATTTTAGAGATTCAATGAATTTTTAACCGGACACCAGTAATTTAGAGTTATGAATTAATTTAAAATTTAACCCTCAAAACTCAAAACTACCTTTTCTGCTGCTTGGTCTCAAGTTTAAACCCCGTACCATGCACATTGGTAATGGATAAACTCGAATCCTCGCTGAGGTATTTCCTGAGTTTGGCAATGAAAACGTCCATGCTTCTGCCCAGGAAGTAATCATCCTCACCCCAGACCTCTTTAAGGAGGTGGTCTCTTGCTACCAGTTTGTCCATGTTTTTGCACAGGACGCACAGCAATGCTGTTTCCTTCCTGGTGAGCGATCGTGCTCCATCTTTTCCCTTCAGGATCATGTTGTTGGTATCGAAAGTGTATTTTCCGAGCTCAAAGATCTTGATATCCTCTTCATTTTCGGCGCCGCTGCCAGATTGGCATCGGCGCAGGATGGCCTGTATCCTTAAACTTAATTCTTCGGTGCTGAAGGGTTTTGCGATATAATCATCACAGCCTGTTTGAAACCCCCTGATCCTGTCCTCTTTCAATGTTTTTGCCGTGAGAAAGATAATTGGAATGTGCTGATTTTCTTTCCGGATATCTATGGCAAGTGAAAAACCGTCTTTCTTTGGCATCATTACATCAAGGATGCACATATCAAAATCCTTTTTCTTAAAGTGCGAAAGCCCTTCTTCCCCATTCCTGGCCAGAACGATGGAATATTCAAGCATTTCCAGGTAGTCCTGGAGTACCATGCTCAGATTAGGATCGTCTTCAACTAATAATATTGTTGCTTTATACATTGGGTTCCTGTTTAAGATCTATTGGTAAGTCAATAATAAATGTCGTGCCTTTATTCAGCTCACTCTTAAGCTCAATTTTTCCCATATGAGCTTCAACCATGGCCTTAACATAAAACAGGCCAAGCCCGAAACCTTTTACATCATGCAGGTTTTCTGTTTGGACTCGATATAGTCTTTTGAAGATGTGTTTCTGGTTTTCCTGGCTGATGCCAATCCCGTTATCACGGATCATTAGAATGATCCTGCCATTTTCATTTTTAGTGCTTATTTTTATCTCAGGACTTTCAGGTGTATACTTTATTGCATTATCGATGAGGTTTGAAACAATATTGGTAAGATGATTTTTGTATGCCATGAGCTGGTATTGATCTGCTTCAAGTTCAGTGATGATGCTCCCACCTCTTTTTTGTACATCTATCGAAAAGTATTCGGTCATTTTCCGTATGATCCTGTGAAGGTCAACTTCTTTCAGTTTCAGGCTGAATTCGTCTTTGTCCAGAAGGGATAGCTGCAGTACTTGTTCTACCTGTTTTTGCAAGCGGCTATTTTCGTCAAAAATTATGCTGGCATAACGTTTGGTCTTGTAAGGAAAATGATTCACATCAGCATCTAAAAGCATTTCACTGGCCAGGGAGATGGTTGCAATGGGGGTTTTAAATTCATGGATCATGTCATTAATAAAATCTGCCTTCACATGTGACAATCTTTTCATTTTGAACATCACCCTGATGATCATATAAAAGCTGGTGCTCATGATCAGAAGAAAAAATATTGACAGGATGATCGGGAAGATCATCTGATGGTTCATCGTCTGTCCCTGTTCCTCCCTTAACCCAAGGTTATCCTTTATCCAGAAGAGCTGGGTGAAAATAATTCCAAGCATAGCAAATACCATTATTACGCTTAAAATAGAAACACTCTTTTTGTTCATAATCATATAAACATCTGGAAAGCTACTTGTGTTCATTAACAAATCATTAACAGATATTAACATTGCGTTAACAAACTGCCCTCCGGACATGCATTACTTTTACAGCGTAAAAAAGTATTAACTAAAAAATCTATTAAAATGAAAAAACTGATATTAGGGTTCGCCCTCGCCTGCTTTGTGGCCTTCGGAACACTAAGTATTCAATCAGTTGTAGCGGCAACTGACCATGTTGAATTTGCTAAACTGAATTCGGACAATGATCCGGATAAAAATAAGAAAACGGAAGCCACTGCCAGAGCTGACGGTAAAGATAAGAAGGAGGCAAAAGCCAATAAAAATGGCAAAGTTGCCAGTAAATCAGGAGAATCAAATTGCAAAGATGCTTCTGCAAAATGTCATACAAAATCCAAGTGCTGTGCGACTAAATCCAATGCCCCTGAATGCAAGGACAAAGACGGAGACAAAAAATAAATTTTTCATTAATTAATTTGGTTTTGGCCCCTTGTGAGCGATTGCGAGGGGTTTTTTTGATTGCAGGTTGCAGATTGCAGAAGTAGATGTTTGAATTTCGATATTGGATTTAAGTTCGATTTAAGAGCTCAGGATTGTCCTCATCCCCTCTTCCCCTCTTCCCCTCATCCCGTCATTCCCGGGTTTTACTGTCAATAATGATCGTCACAGGCCCGGAGTTTACAAGGGCTACGTCCATCATGGCACCAAATTCCCCGGTTCTGACTTCTTTGCCCGTAATTGCTGCAAGGGTGGATACGAAATTCTCATACATGGGAATAGCAAAATCGGGTTTTGATGCCCTGATGTAGGACGGCCTGTTCCCTTTTTTTGTGCTGGCATGCAGGGTGAACTGGCTGACTACAAGAATTTCCCCTTTTGTATCCAGAATGGATAGGTTCATTACGCTGTCGTCATCAGAGAAAATCCTGAGATTTGCAATTTTATTGCAGAGCCAGTTCATATCCTCCTTAACATCTGCATCCTCTATACCAAGCAAGATCAGCATTCCGTTTGAAATGCTACTTTTAATGCTGCCTGAAATGCTGACAGAAGCTTCGCTGACCCTTTGTATGACAACCCGCATATTGAATATTTATATTTAATGAATGATGTACAAACTTAGTAAATTCTTAATTTTGTGTATCGATTTCCATGATTGTTGAATTAATAATTTTTGTTATGACCCGACTGAGTGTCAATATCAATAAGATCGCTACCCTTCGAAATGCCAGGGGAGGTAATATTCCCGATGTGGTGAAGGCTGCAATTGATTGTGAAAGATTCGGTGCCCAGGGGATCACCGTTCATCCACGCCCCGATGAAAGGCATATCCGTTACCATGATGTACATGAACTGAAGGCTGTTGTAAAAACCGAATTCAATATTGAAGGATACCCGAACAAGCAGTTTATGGATCTTGTGTGCAGCATTAAGCCGCAACAGGTAACCCTTGTTCCTGATCCTCCGGGTGTGCTGACTTCCAATGCAGGCTGGGATACGATAAAAAATGAAGCATTCCTGAAGGAGGTGATCGCTGAGTTCAAAAAACATGGCATACGCACTTCGGTATTCATTGAAACCGATGCCGCCATGATTGAACATGTAGCAGAAACAGGTGCTGACAGGGTGGAGCTATATACAGAATCCTACGCCCATGATTTTCCTGCCGGGAAAGAAAAAGCCATTAAACCATTTGTTGATGCAGCTCTTGTAGCAAATAGGGTAGGTCTGGGCCTGAATGCCGGCCACGACCTGAGCCTGGAGAACCTCCAGTATTTTGCTGAGAACATTCCCGGATTGCTGGAGGTTTCTATCGGCCATGCCCTGATCAGTGATGCACTTTATTTTGGGTTGGAGAATACTATTCAGATGTACCTCAGGCAGTTGGGGAAAGGATACTAGATACTAGATACTAGATACTGGATACTGGATACTGGATGCTGGTTACTGGTTACTGGTTACTGGTTGCTGGTTGCTGGTTGCTGGTGCTTCGCTTACTTCTTCTATCCTTTGTACACCGAAGCTTTAGCGAAGGTGTATTCTATCGCCTTCTCCTTCGCCTTCTACCCTCAACAATAAAAATGCTTGCCAGTCAGCAGTTGGACGTATGCAGTAGGCAGCAAGTCTGCGTGAACCTTTGTGCTATCCCTAAAGCCCTACGCCTCACACCCCACACCACATTCCTTGTTCCATGTTCAGTATTCCTTGTTCATTATTCCTAACTTTGCGCCATGGAATTGCACTTCAGAAAATACGGCAAAGGCCCCCCCCTGATCATCCTGCATGGGATCTTCGGAATTTCCGACAATTGGGTGAGCTTCGGAAAAAGGATCGCGGAATCCGGCTATGAGGTATTTATCCCGGATCAGAGAAACCATGGGCATTCACCACATCATTATGCGTTCAATTATTATGCGCTCACCGACGATCTTATCGAGTTCATGGAACAACATAAGATCGAAGATCCCGTAATCCTGGGACATTCAATGGGAGGCAAAGTGGCCATGCGCTATACCCTGGAAAATCCTCATGCTGTTCGTGCGCTGATCGTTGTGGATACCAGCCTGCGCACCTATGTTTTTCATAGCCACCACCGGACTTTGATAGATGCCATGAAATCGGTGGATTTTTCAAAAGTTAAATCCCGCCAGGAAGTTGAATCTGTTCTTGAGCAGAAGATTGAAAGTCCAAGGATCAGGCAGTTCCTGCTGAAAAACCTGTTCCGGAAAGAAAAAGACCTGCTGTCGTGGCGCATTAACCTGGAAGCCATCGACCTGAATCTTGAGTCATTGTACGACGGGGTGTTTAATTCAACTATTTTTAATCAGCCGGCCTTGTTCGTCAGGGGAGGCAAGTCTGATTATATTATCGAAGAAGATATTCCAAACATTAAAAAGAACTTTCCCAATGCCGACATTGTAAGCATCCCAAACGGGACCCACTGGTTACATGCTGATGCTCCCGAAGAATTTTATGTTCATGTTTCCGGATTCTTAAAAGACCTGAGTTGATGGTATACCCGGAACATATTTCTATGGATGATTATCGTTATGAGCTTTCACAGGAGAGGATCGCTGAATATCCCGTGGAAGAAAGAGATCATTCAAAATTGCTGCTTATGAAGCATGATGGCATCAGCGAGGACAGCTTTTATAATATCCATCATCACCTCCCTGAGGGAAGCCTGATGGTATTTAATAACACGCGTGTGATCCGGGCGAGGCTGGTATTTCAAAAAGAGACCGGGGCACGCATTGAGGTTTTCTGTCTGGAGCCTGTACTGCCAACACACGAGATCAACAGTGCTTTTGAATCACCATCCCCGGTAAGCTGGAAATGCCTGATCGGCAATGCAAAGAAATGGAAGTTGGGCCGATTGTCCATGCCCTTGTCGCCGGATGGACAGGGAAACCATCTTTATGCTGAAAGAGCAGGGGAGGTGGACGGCGCTTTCCTGGTGAAATTCTCCTGGGAATCCCCCGGAAGCTCATTTGCTGAGATCATTGAAGCTGCAGGCAAGGTGCCTTTGCCACCCTATATCGAAAGGGAGGCTGATGATGAGGACGTAAATCGCTATCAAACCATTTATGCTGCTCATAATGGCTCTGTTGCCGCCCCGACTGCCGGCCTCCATTTTACCAAAGGGGTTATGCAGAAGCTGGCTGCCAGAACAATTGATTTTGCAAATGTGATCCTGCATGTTAGTGCAGGTACTTTCAAACCTGTATCTCACAAGGATATCCGTAATCATGAGATGCATGCGGAACAGATCATTATCAGTCGTGAATTACTGCAGGCGCTCCTGCATAAGAAGGGGCGTCCGGTCATTGCAGTTGGCACCACCTCCGTACGCACACTTGAAAGCCTTTATTGGTATGGGGTGATACTGGAGACAGATCCCACGGCGGAATTATCCATTGGACAATGGCTGCCATACCGGGAAAATATGAGAGATCTCTCTACGACTGAGGCTTTGAATAATGTTTTGAATTACATGGATCGAAATGGCGTGAACGAGATCAGTGGAGTCACCCGTGTGATCATTGTACCCGGATACCGCTTCAGGATTGTGGATATCCTGATAACTAATTTTCACATGCCCAAAAGCACCCTTCTTCTGCTCGTTGCTGCCTTTGCAGGAGATGGCTGGAAGGATGCATACCATTTTGCCCTGGAAAAAGAATTTAGATTCTTAAGCTATGGCGACAGTTGCCTGTTCTTCAGGAAGGATCAGAATTTATAAGCAACATAATACTTTATTGACCTGAGCACGTTCGCTGGCTTTTCCATATCACATATAAGCTCATTTCTGCTGTATTCGGAAGGGATAAACTCACCGCCGGTCTTTTGTTGCAGGCGTTCCAACTGATCCATACATACAAAACACCTCGAAATAGCAAGTACAAATTTGTGAAGGTAGCCCGACTTATCCTTATCATTGTATGCTGACTTCCTGATCAGCCTGATGCTCTTCTCCATCTGATCCCTGAAGATATCCCTGACCTCATTCATTGTCCTGCATGCGGTAAGAAGAGTTTTTATATGTTGCCTTTCGTCATCATATACATCGAAGATGTCATTTCCCAATTGCATCAGGCTCCCTGCATTGTATAATGCTTCTTCCTCTCCTTCAATGAGTTCATGAGAGAAAATACTCCTGTAAAACAGCAGGGAATATCCCCCTTTTCTGAAGCTAATGTCTTTGATTTCTTCTATAGAGAGCTCACTTCCGACTTGCTTACTGCTTTCGGCCTGCGCCAGGAAAACCTGATCGAACGTACGATTGAAGAGATCTTTGTCGTACAGTCCTTCATGGACTTTTGTCAGTAGTGTGGTGAATAATTGTTCAAGGGAGGAAGATGCCGGGAATCCGGATGGATCATCCATCATTTTTCTGATCCCCTCAGGATCAATATGTGTTTTGTCGAAGAAATCATCATATAATCCGGTGAGTGCCCCCTGGTATGTGCTTGTAAACCTTTCCCTTTCCAGCATGGGTTTCCCGCGTAAAGTGCAGAACCCTTCACCCACGATGGCCGGCACCCCGAAACCATAATAAGTTCTGATCTTTTTGAAGTCTTCTTCATCGAGGCTGCCATCATTATTGATTGCGGCTTCCCTGATCATTGGTTCCAGAATAGTTTGAACAAATTTCTTTTGTCTGCTGGCATCCCGGAACAGCTGGCTGTAAGTAGGAATAAGCTTTATGAGGTTTGAGACTTGCATTTAATTCACTGTGAGAAAACACGTCCGATGGGCGTGTACTTGTTTCTATGGCTATGCCGCGAGTGTTTTACTATAAAATGACCAAAATACAAATTCCAAAACAATTGCGGGAAAGTGTGTGGGTATAGTTTTAAACATTTGATCATTTGAATTTTGAATTTGTTTAGGATTTAGATATTCGTGCTTAGGATTTAATACCACTGGTGTCCGGAATAAAAGTAGAAGAATCATCTATAATGCTTTCAGGCAAAGGCTTTGGAATAATATAGAAACAAGGGGCTTAGAAATACTCTAATGGGGTAAGTGCCTCGACTTCGCTCGGCATGACAACATTTTATTCTATAAACAAAGAAGGGCGCGGCGCCAAACTTAAGTTTTTAATTTGGTACTTTGATAGAGCGCCGCGCCCTTCCTCCCTGATCAAAGCGATGAATTGTCATCACGAGCGAAGTCGAGTGATTGTATTAAATCTGCAGAATTATTTCTGATAGAAACGAATGGAATGTTTAACCGGACACCAGTAATTTAATACTTAGGATTTATTACTTTTGAGCATTATTTAAGAGTTAAACAGCAATGCCTGAAATTCACAGCACGAAGAAAGATCCTTCTCCCGGGAAATCATCCGAAAGGGAAATGTCGTTTTGGGATCATCTCGATGAATTGCGCTGGCATCTGGTCCGCTCCATCGTTGCTGTAGTAATCCTCGCTATTGTTGCATTTATCTTCAAGGATTTTATATTCACTAAGATCATCCTGGCACCGATCAGGCCGGACTTTCTTACCACACGGCTGTTATGCGGTTTTTCTGAAATAGTGGGTGTTTCCGCCTTATGCCTGGATAATTCAGGGCTTGAGATCATAAATATCAGGATGTCGGGACAGTTTCTCACCCATATGTATATTTCCATTATGGCCGGTGTCATTGTTGGTTTCCCATACATTCTTCATGAGATATGGAGCTTTATCCAACCTGCCTTAAAGCCAACTGAGAAGAAATATTCCGGTGGCACCGTTCTTGTTTGCTCAATCCTCTTCATTACCGGGGTGCTTTTCAGTTATTTCCTGATTGTTCCGCTCACCATTAACTTCCTGGGTACATACCAGGTAAGTGAAGCTGTCGCCAACAATGTTTCACTCAGTTCATATATCAGCACGGTGGTTTCGGTTTCTCTGTCGGTGGGAATTGTATTTGAGCTGCCTGTTTTTGTTTTTTTCCTGACAAAAGTGGGTATCCTTACCCCGGCCTACCTGAAGAAGAATCGCAAATACATGCTGGTGATCCTGCTCGTTCTTTCTGCCATCATCACTCCTCCCGATGTTTTCAGCCAGATACTTGTGGTTATTCCGCTTCTGGGCCTATACGAATTGAGTATAGCCATAGCCAACAGAGTGTTTAAAAACAGGGAAAGTGAACTTGCCGGTTAGTTACAGGCTGACTTAACCAACTCATCCGGCCGATCCTTCCGTTCTGCCATAAAAAAAGGCCGCCTAAAACAGCAGCCTTTTCAATATAGCAAAATGAATTTCAATTATTTTACCAGGGGGTTTCCGGCGGCGTTCCATTCATTGTATGCGCCGTCATAAACTTTGACATTCGGATAGCCAAGGATCTCTTTCAATGCAACAAAAACAATTCCGGAGCGAACGCTGGTTGCACAATAAAGAATAATTGTCTTGTCGGCACTAAGCCCGTTCTTTTCAGCAAGCGCTGTAAGCTGATCTTTAGATTTAAAGGCACCTTTGTCATCTACGAATTCCTTGTATTCAACATTGATGGCACCTTTGATATGGCCAGC
>JAIOSQ010000238.1 GCA_021107535.1 Bacteroidales bacterium
AAAGAATTAGAAGACAGAAGTCAGAAGACAGAATGGTGGGTACAGGGTAGGGAAGATGCATTGCTAGTTACCTTGAACCCTCATCTCTGAATCTGTTTGATCCAGTATCCAGCATCCAGCACTTTTTACCTATCTTTGAAACTTTGCCGGCTTAAACTAATTTTTAATGGAAAAGGAAGCATTGTTCGGAAAGACCCTTACTGAGTTGCAGGACCTGGTGAACAGTCTGGGGTTGCCTCGTTTTACCGCAAAGCAAATTGCCGACTGGTTGTATAAAAAGAATGTAACTGACATAGCGGGGATGACCAACATCTCAAAGCAATCCCGTCAGCTTTTGTCAGAAAATTATGATGTTGGCCTGATCAATCCCAGCGGCGTGGAGGAATCGAAAGATGGTACGAAAAAATATTTATTCCCTTCAGGTATAAATAATCATATTGAAACTGCGTATATACCTGAAGAAAAGCGCAATACCTTATGTATATCGACACAGGCAGGCTGCAAGATGGGATGCCTGTTCTGTATGACTGGCAAGCAGGGATTCCAGGCTGACCTCAGCCCGGGAGAGATTATCAATCAACTCAGAAGTCTTCCTGAAAGGGAAAAGGTAAGCAACCTGGTATTCATGGGCATGGGCGAGCCTTTTGATAATATGGATCAACTCATGAAATCCCTGGATATCCTTACTGCACCCTGGGGTATGGAAATGAGCCCGAGGAGAATAACAGTGTCCACCATCGGAATTATTCCTGCCATGACCAGATTTATTGAGGAAAGCGAGTGTCACCTGGCTATCAGCCTGCATACACCTTTTGAAGATGAGCGAAAAAAGCTGATGCCCATTGAAACTATTTATCCGCTACGCGAGATATTTGCCACCCTGAAATCATTCGACTTCCCGCGTCAGCGAAAGATATCCTTTGAATATATTATGTTCAAGGGGCTGAATGATACCCGGCGCCATGTAAACGAACTGGTCCGCTTGATGCACGGCCTGAAAGCAAGGATCAACCTGATCCGTTTCCACCCGGTACCAGGAACACTTCTGGAAGGTTCCGATGATAAAACTATTCACGAGTTCAAAGATGCCCTTAATGCCAAAGGCATTACCACCACCATCCGGGCCAGCAGGGGACTTGATATCGCTGCCGCCTGCGGCCTCTTGTCAACAAAAACCCTTCTTAAAGAACGGGAAGAATAATGCTACTGATATCTAGTTAATCCAGTATCCAGTATCCAGTATCTATGATTTACTCGTTCTGATGCCCAATCTTATATGCCAGGCCTAATCCAAAGGTCTGTTTGAACTGTGTTCTGGGGCCTGTATTCCCATCTTTGTCTGTGATGTTGATATCGTCATCGTAGATCAGGCTGGTGGTAAGTGTTGCTGCAAGCCAGCTATTTATTGTAAAAGTAAAGTAGTTATCCCAGTATACATCAATATTCTGAGGATTCTCAAGATAATTTGAGTAAAGTTCAAGGCTGGTTTGAAAATCAACATTCTTTACAATGGTCACTGTATACATGAACTTCAGGTCGAAACCAAATTCATGCCTGAATATCTCTCCTTGCTTGGTCATCATATCTGATGTGTCGTATTCAGCAGGCTCAACACCATACTCCCCAAGATCAGCAAGACGCTGGCTATTCACGATCGTAAGCCGGTAAGTGGCCGGGGAAAGGATAAGTTGCAGATTGTCATTAGGTTTATATGTGAAACCGGCACCCAAAGTGAGATAAGCCGGGGCCAGCCAGTTCGAGTTGTAAACGGAATCATTGTCTTCCGGGTATCCTTTGTCAAATTGCGTTTTAAAACCTACCGTAAGAGAATAGTACCAGTTCTTGACCATCTCATAACCGAAGTTGGAAGTGAAGTCAAATTTGTCGTCATTTTTACTCCTTGTGTCGTTTTTTTCCTTATACATCCCATAAGCCATAACGAGGTTGTTGGTCCAGAGATATTTGTTTTTCTGATAATTGGCATTAAAATTCAATAATCCGTTCAGCGAAAATGAGCTTACACCACCGGCAGACCAGTTTGTGAGGGAGGTCTGGCCGAAGGTAAGGGATACATTCCCACCTATTTTCCATGCTTTTAATGAATCAGCAGGTGCATCCTGTGCCTGAACTGACATACTTATCGCAAATAATAATATAAATGCAAGCGTAATTACTCGTTTCATACGTATAAAATTATTGGTTTAATAAATTGGCTTGCAAAGATAAGAAAAATGGTGTTGGGTGTTGGGTGTTGAGTTAATTTTAAATGTTAAATTTTGAGTTTTAAATTTTCCTGGAACTTGAGTTTTGGAGCTTGGAATTTCATTGGCCTCTGACTCTCTGACTCTCTGACTCTCAAAGTCTCAAAGTCTCAAAGTCTCTGATTCTCTGATTCTCAAAGTCCATACCCCTGCATTCCCACCAGCCTCTATTTATAATGCAACAACACATCAACCGCTCCTTGTCCGTATTCTGCCAGGCTTGCACTCCTGTTCTCGACACCTTCATACTCTTCTAGTTTTTTAATGATGCCATTTTTAAGCACACCGTTTCCGATTCCATGTATGAAAGTAACTTTCCGGAAGTTGTTGGCAAGGGCACTTTCCAGTGTTTTGATGAAATATTCGAGCTGAAGTTGCAGCATGTCGTAGCTGTTGAGTCCTGCGATATTATCCGTGATTTCTCCGATATGGAGATCCACCACGGCTGTGTGAGGCCCTGTAGCATATTTACCGATCAGTGTTTCTTTTTTATGCTCGGTGGCTTTTAGCTCAACGGGCTTTTCTTCTACTTGAACAGCCTGCTTTTTACCCGGTATCTTCCTGCACGATTTCAGCTCTGCCAATTTATAGATGATGGCTTTTTCTCTAAGCAGGCCTGATTCATGGTAGCTTCCTTCAGAAACGAATTTTCCTGCTTTGATATGAAAAGTGCTATGCAGGGGAAGCCATGAATCTTCTTCCGAATGAATGAGTATCTGAACCATCCCGTTGGCCCAGCCAGAGAGGGCTTCCCGTTCAATGTTATCAATACCGGTGGAGGTTCCGGCTTCAACGGATCCGTAATCAAATCCAAAATAATTCTCATCCTCATCCTGCAAAAGCAGATTATAAAGGATATCATATTTTGTATGATTGATAATGCATGCTTCCAGGTTTCCGGTGATGAACCATTGCTGGTCTTCCGGGGCAAAAGCCAGGTAGAATCCCGGTGTTTCTTCTGCTCCGGATCTGATCTTTCCTGCTCTTGCTGTGTCTTCTTCATGATCTGTCCTTCCGTCACCAGAGCTGTCCGGGATCTTAACATCGAAATCCTCAGAAAACATCTTTTCCGCACGGCTTTCCGGGTTGATCTTAATGATGTCGCCGGTGGCAGTGGGAAGTTCGAAGCCATCTTCCGTAGCTACATACACCAGGCTCATGCTCACGATCTTGCTTACCACACCGCCCCCTTTTTCATTCAGGAACTTCACCTTGTCTCCGACTTTGAATTTCATTTGCCTATAGTTTTCTGCAAAGGTAATCCGAAAAAAAGAATAACGAATAACGAATAACGAGTAACGAATAACGAGTAACGAATAACGAGTAACGAATAACGAACATGGAAGTGAATTATGAATGTTGAATTAAATTAAAAATTTTACACTATTCACTTCAGATAGGCACTAGCCACTCGGCACCAGGCACTCCTTGATCCAGTATCCAGTATCCAGTATCCAGTATCCAGCAACACATTTACAATTTAGAACATCCTATAAATAATACATTGCCTTTTTTTAGATATTTATTATTCTTATCTTTGCTTGAGACGAACAAATAAGGCTATGAGAATAGTTTCTAATTTAATAACAGTAGTTATTTTTTCAATATTTTCCTCTGTTTTTGCTCAACAGGAAAAGCCCGATACCCTCATCATCCTTGAAGCCGTGGAGATTATCGAATCTCCTGTGGCACCGCAATCTTATATTATTAATAGCCTGGACCGCAGGAGTATAGAAAGGCTACCGGCGAGGGATGTTGGTACTTTAATGCGAAGAATTCCTAATGTGAGTGGGATTCGCAAAGGGGGTGCTATGCTCGATCCTGTGGTCAGAGGATTTAAATACAGTCAGCTAAACGTTCAGTTGAACGGGGGCCACAAGATCGAAGGCGGTTGTCCAAACCGTATGGACCCGACAGCAGCCCATGTGGATGCTGAAGACCTCAGAGGTATTGAGGTGATCAAAGGCCCCTTTGCGCTCAGGTATGGGCCGAATTTTGGTGGAGTGGTCAATATGAAAACAAAGCAGCCATTGCCCCGCAGGGAGTTTGGAATCAATGTGGGGGCCATAATGGCTTACGAAAGCAACTGGAATGGCTTCAAACAGCGCCTGTCTGTCGATGGTGGAAACGACAAGGTGTTTTTCTCCCTTTCGGGAAACATGAAAAAATACGGTAATTATAAGGACGGTAACGGCAATGAAGTGAAGTCCGCATTCGAAAAATATAACTACACTGCCCAACTGGGTGTAAGCCCGTTTAAAGACAACTACCTCATCGTATCTTTTGACCGGTCGTATGGGAAAAATGTAATGTTCCCGACATTGCCCATGGACGAACGGGAAGATGATACGAAACTGGTATCTCTTGATTACAAGGCCGGCCAGATATCCAATACCTTCACAGCTTTCAGAGCCAAGCTATATTTGTCGGATGTGAACCACCTGATGGATAATAAAGAGCGCCCTTTCTCGGATACCGTTGTTGCTGTTTCGGATATTCATGCCAGGAATTATGGTTATCGCCTCGACGGGATTTTTAGTTTCGGTAAGAATGATGTAACTTTCGGTACTGATTATGAACACATCCTGAAAGACGGCGACCGCACAAAGACCAGGATACTTGAGCCCACCATGCCCATAATGACTGAAAAGCTGTGGAATGATGCCGATATACAGAATAATGGCCTTTTCGTGCTGTATCGTCGGACATTCGGAAAGTTATTACTGGATGCTGCAGCACGTATTGACTATAACAGGGCCACCTCCGGAGAGCTACAACTGCTAAAGATGGGCAATGTGGTGTATTTCAATGATGATGTGAACTCAACCTATGCCAACATCAGTGCAAGTATGGGAGGCCTTTATCAGTTTAGCAAGGTGTTTTCACTGGGCCTGTCATTCGGAAGGGGAGTCCGAAGCCCGGATATGTCGGAACGGTTCATTATCCTGCTTCCTATTGGTTATGATAACTATGACTACCTGGGCAACCCTCAACTGAAGCCTGAAGTTAATAACGAAGTTGATTTATCCGCTACATTGAAATTTGATCATGCAGGAACACTTACGGGAGGCTTTTTCTTCTCTTATGTTACGGATTACATTACCGCCGAACTAATTCCTGAAACAGTGGCCAAACCCCAGACTAAAGGGGTTTACGGGGTGAAGCGTTTCTATAATGAAGAACATGTCTTTCTGCGCGGATTTGAAATTACCTACCGCTCACCGGCAAGCAAAAAATGGGGTGTGTTGGCCTATGCAGCTTGGACAAGAGGTGTGAATCCTGAAGTCACAAAATATATTATTGAAAATGGCCAGGTCACAGGAAAGGAAACGGTAAAAAATGACCCGCTGCCTGAGATCCCACCGCTGGAAGGAACAGTAGAATTCTTTTACAGGTTTTTTGACAGGAAATTCATACCCAATGTGAATCTCAGGATGGTTTCTCCTCAGAATGACATCTCACAGGCCTCTGCTGAGGATAAAACACCTGGATTTATATTGCTGAATTTCAATCTGTCATACGAATTTAACCAATACCTAAAGGTGACGGGCGGTGTCTCCAATATTCTTGATAAAGCTTATTATGAGCATCTGAACAGAAGGATCATTGGTGGGAAAGGCAACATGTACGAACCCGGAAGAGCCTTTTATATAAACCTGTTTTTTAATATTTAGGATGATGAAAATGAAGCACATAATCTGTATTTTACCATTCTTGCTCTTGCTGATCTCCTGCCAGAAGACAAGTGAAAAACAGATAAGCTATATCGTTAGCAAATCCATCTCGGGTTTTGATGTCAATTACCGGACAGCCGACGGAACGCTCATAAAGGAAAAGGTTGAAATTGTCAGTGCCGAAGACCCGTGGACCTATTCTTTTGTGGCAGAAGAAGGGGATATTGTTTTCCTTTCTACGATATACAAGGATATCAGCTCGGCTATAAATGTTCAGATCCTGATCGACGGGAAAGTGTATAAGCAGGGGTCGAGCAAGTATGATACGGTGAGTTATGTGACGGTATCCGGCACGGTGCCCTATGAATAGAGAATAACGAACAAGGAACAAGGAACAAGGAATTTTGGTGCAACCTTATAAGCTTATCTTTGTCTAATAATTAGTATGAAACTGTTTAAAACTCTGACATATCTTTTCATCATTCTGTTGCTCCTCAGCATACAGGGATGCGATAAGAACGAAGATCCTGTTCCTGAGCCCGATACAGGAAAGATCACTTTTAAATTCCATCATTATTGTGATGGTGCTCCGCTTGAATTTGATATGCGGAAGTATGTGAATGAAGCCGGAAATGAATACATGGTAAACGAGATCCAGTATTTTATTTCAGATGTGACCCTTCACAGGCCCGATGCTTCCTCATACATGATCATGGCCTGGAAAGACATCCATTACGTGGATACGGATATTCCATCCACACATGAATGGAAAGTTTTGGATGAGATCGGTACAGGAGATTATGAAAAGATCACCTTTACCTTCGGGATCAATGAAGAAAAAAACCAATCGCTGATGTTCGTCGACCACCCGGAATCCCTGATGTTCTGGCCGCAGTACCTTGGCGGAGGATACCATTACATGAAACTGAACGGAAAATGGCTGGACACGAATCAATTTGAACGGCCATATGATTTTCATCTCGGGATAGGGCAGATCTATGACCCGCAGTCAGGTGAGATTACCGGCTTTATTCAGAACTATTTTGAAATTGAAGTCCCGATGTCGGGATTCACTATAAATAAAGATCAGGAAACTGTAATTAACCTGGTCATGAAAGTGGAGAACTGGTTTAAAAACCCGCATACCTACAATCATAATGAATGGGGAGGCGATATCATGCAGAAACAGGAGGCGATGAAGCTTGCATGTGAGAATGGGCATGATGTGTTTGAGGTGTTGGGT
>JAIOSQ010000245.1 GCA_021107535.1 Bacteroidales bacterium
TATGGGCCTCATCGCTTTTGGCTTGCTATATTCGCCTTTGTCCCTCTTGCTCGGTTTAGTGATGAACACCATATCACGAAAGAATGAATTTGCAGCCGATCGTTTTTCCGCAGAGAACTATGATCCCTTTGCCCTTTCCGATGCACTAAAAAAGCTTTCAGTGAATAACCTCAGTAACCTGCGGCCACATCCGGTGTACGTATTCTTTTATTATTCCCATCCGCCACTCCTGAAACGACTGGAAGCACTGATTTCAATGTAAGAAACACTCCAGGAAGTCCTTGTTCCTCCGCTAAAGCTTCGGCGACACGCGGATGGGGTGCTTTCCCAAAGCCCCTCCTGAGTACTCGGGAAAATTCTTTCTTTATTTCCGCCCAAAGAAATCATCCAGGAAATACCCTCTTTCTTCCAGTTGGTGGCGATGTTTCCTGTAGAATGCACGAAGGGTTTCTGTGGCTACTGAAAAGGTAATTCCATATTTGATATCTTTTTCGGATCTTACCCGTATATCGCCGGTATATGGTTCGGAAAAGTTCAGTTCATTCTGGAAATCCCTTGTGTCTGGCTCCAGAACATACCTGTACGATGCAGCGGCAGACTTTATCATGCCAACCATCTCAAAGTTTGGGACACCATCCCTTACAGCGATCACCGGACCTCCGCTGAATCCCTGGTTAAACACGGCATCAATCAGAAAAGAGCCTTTATTAATGCGTTCGGGATCACTGACAATTCCACGGGTGATCATCTCATGACCAAGAGGAAACCCCATGATATATACAAAGCTTCCCCATTCAAGCTCTTTGGAGTCTCCTACAGGATAGGAGAATACTTTCAGATCGTTTTGTTTTTTCCCTTCACAGGCTCTGCCCAGCAGGGCGATGTCATTTTTGTTGTCCAGGGCAAGGACTTCAAGGTCTCCACCCGGTGGAATCCCGAAGATGTTGTTCTGCTGGCGTGCTTTGATCCCGATAATCTGTACATAGTTATCATCGGGATATGGATAATAAGTGATAATGCTATCAGGATAATCCAGGATATGTGCACATGTCAGAAATGCAATATGATCTGTGGAATAGTAAATAGTAATGGCCGTTCCACCTACAGATTCTGAGAATACATCTGATGCTGAAGCAACATTTTTAAGATCCCGGCTTTCTTGCCTGATCATGGCCAGGGTAGTTTTGCTTTCCTCACTGAAAACGTATGTCCGGTAAAAAACCAGCACATTAAGGTTCATAAGAGACTTGCTAATTTCTTCCAACTGCTCAGAACAATTCCTGTATGGGAATTCGCTATCATATTTTCCATCAGAGAGGGTGGGGTATACTGCTTCATAAGTTGTGCTGGAGCATGCTGCCAGCAAGGTTGGCAGCAAGATCAATAAGCCCCTCCACGTTCGGATCCGTATTTTATGCAGCAGTTTCAAAGCTTTTCGAAAATATAGGTAGATATCTTCATCGACTTATTGGAGTTGATCTTTCCGCTGCTGCTCGAACTCACAAGCCTGTAGCCTTTATTGGCCATACTGTTCATGGCTTTGTTAATGACAAGATTATTGTCTGTCATATATTGGTCATTATATTTGAATGGCCCCAGCTCTATGATCTCACTTTCCTCATTCGCATAAGTAATCATAATCTTAGAGCTGACGACGGAAAAATTTTCATATATCCGCATAGTTGCATAGGTTCCATCTCCGTTTGATGCCGGCTTGAAAGCCAGCAACAGCAATGATGATGCAATGATCACTGCCGAAATACCAAGTAGGTAAACATGACGTTTGTTCATAATCATTCGTTTATGTTAGTATGATTCATTGATTATAAAGATACTAAAAACAGAGATCAGAGATCCCGTTTTTTTAATATCCAGTAGGATAAGCCTCCGAACAGCAGAATGTATGCAACAACCACCAGCGCATCAATGAGGCTGATATAATCCTGAAACTCAACGCCGAAAAGCCGCATGATGGAGGTGTTGGGAATATCAATGAGGGTTCCGATGGCTTTTTTGGGGAAATAGTTGCCAACTTCATCGGGCAGCTTATACCTGGCAACCGGCTCAAGGATGTAGTAATATAAGAGCAATAGTCCTAAGGCCAATCCGGATCTTTTTACCAAAAACCCGATAAAAAATGCAAAGGTCAAAAAGGCATATATCTCCAGGAAATAGGCCAGCAGAAATTCGCTTTTTCCAAATATCTTTCCAGCGGAAATATCCTCTGTGTGTATCAAGCCAAGGATGAGTCCGATGATAAACACCAGGATGGTGGCCGCAAGGGAAATTACACCAATAGTTAATAATTTACTCTTAAGGAAATCCCAACGGCTAAAACCGCTGATCACATTCTGGCGTATTGTTTTATAAGTGTATTCATTGGTGATCAAAATGATCACGATCACAGCAAGAAAAATTTTGAAATAGCCTGCAATATACGTCAGGTTGTGCCAGATATCGGGTAAGCTATAAGCGCTGAGGCCCGGAAGAGGTATGGGGCTTTTCTTATTGGCTTCTTCTGCAAGATCATCAATGACACTCTGGATGCCAAAGAAAAACAATATTATCAGAAGGGCATACAAGCCCGAAAGTATCCAGAAGGTTCTGTTGCTGGAAATTTTCTTGAATTCTATTTTTAACAGTCTGATCATTTTTCCGCCAATAATTCAAGGAAGTATTTTTCAAGGCTTTTTTTACGTGCACCCAGATGGGTAAGGAGAACTCCTTTTGATAAAAGAAATTCATTCAGTGCTGCGCCCTTATATCCTTCCTTCAGTTTAACTACCAGGATCATGTTTTCTTTTTCGATTCCTATTACATTCTCATTTTCATTCAGGTACTTCTCCAGATCTTCCATATTTTCAGCTCCTACTTCCACATGCATGGGAGCAGCGGTCAATTCTGAAACTTTACCTGCAAAGAGGTTTTTCCCTTTATCCAGAATTACAACATGGGAGCATGTTTTCTGCACTTCGTCCAGTAAATGGCTGGCGAGGATGATGGTCTTGCCATGCACTGCAATCCTTATAATGAGTTCACGTATTTCGGCGATTCCCTGTGGATCCAGGCCATTGGTGGGTTCATCAAAAATAAGTACCTCCGGATCACCGATAAGTGCTGCTGCTATAGCAAGCCGTTGCTTCATTCCCAGGGAGTAGGTCTTGAATTTGCTTTTCTTTCTTTCTGTAAGATCTACAGTTTGAAGCACATCAGCTATGCCATCGTAAGAGCAAGATTTGATATCAGCTATGATCTTCAGGTTTTTTTCTCCTGAAAGATAAGGATAAAATATGGGCACTTCGAGAATGGCCCCGATATGCTTTCTGGTTTCCTTGGTTGGAATTTTGCCGAACCACGAAAATTCTCCACCGCTGGGATTGATCACCGACAATATAATTCCTAAAGTGGTTGTCTTCCCACTCCCATTAGGGCCAAGAATGCCGTATACATTGCCTTTATGTACATCCAGCGACAGATCATCCACAGCCCTGATCCTGCCATAATTCTTTGACAGATGTTGAATACTTAATACAGTTTCTTCCAAGACAGGTGTGTTTAACGAATGAAATATTCAATGTTTATTGCAATAATATAAATATAAGACGTAAATTCAAGTGATTAATTACAAAAATCACCATGAAATTATGAACATTGTCAGTATTAATATTAATTTCGTGGCGAAAATGATCAGGATTATAACCCTATAAAAACATACACATGAAGATAGCGAACAGTACAGTGGTTTCAATGACTTACACATTGACAGAGAATGACGAGAACGGATCTATGATCCAGGAAGTGAATAATGACAAACCTTTTGTATTCCTGTATGGTTCCGGTTTTTTATTGCCGAAATTCGAAGAGCATATTGCAGGGCTCGAAAAGGGTGCTGAATATTCTTTCCCGCTAAAGAGCAATAATGCTTACGGGCCGACTCGCGAAGACGCCTTAATGGAACTTGATAAGAAGATTTTTGAGATAGAAGGGAAAATTGATGAAAGTATTTTGTTTGTTGGGAACGATATCCCTATGCAAAATAATGAAGGACATACACTTATGGGTAAGGTGCTGGAAATCTCCGGCGATAAGGTCAGAATGGATTTCAACCATCCGCTTGCAGGTAAGGATCTCTTTTTTAAAGGAGAGATAGTTGCTGTTCGCAAAGCTACTCCTGAAGAGATCGAACACGGACATGTGCATGATGGTGAACACGAACATTAAGATTGTCGATTGATTGCAGGTTGCAGATTGTATATTTTTAACCCCGCACCCCGTACCGCGTACCCCGCACCCCGCACCCACTGCCCATCGCCCTACTTATATAACAAAAACACCACCGGCTGCTTATGAATGGCAGGTGGTTTTTTCTTCCACTCGGAGATTTGGCGGGTACGGATCATTTCATCATCTGTTGTAAGATTTGCGGCTATACACAGACGTGTACCCGGGCTGCAGCTTTCAATGATCGCATCAAACATTTTCATGTTTCTGTAAGGTGTTTCAATGAATATCTGTGTTTGGTCGTCACGGTAAGCTGTATTCTCTAACTGCCTGATTGCAGCTGTCCTGCTTCGTCTATCCACAGGAAGGTATCCGTGAAAAACAAATTTTTGTCCGTTAAAACCGGATGCCATCAAGGCGAGGATGATGGAGGAAGGCCCTGTTAAGGGTATCACCCTGATGCCTTTCTCATGAGCCAGGGAAACCAGCAACGATCCTGGATCTGCAACACAGGGAGTGCCGGCTTCAGACATAACACCAAGGTCATATCCTTTTAACAGAGGCTGTAATATCAGGGGGATATCTTCCAGTTTGCTGTGTTCATTTAACAAGTGAAATTGCAGGCTGTCAATATCTGTTTCTTTATCGATTTTCTTTAAAAACCGCCTTGCGGAACGCAGGTCTTCCACAGCAAAATGCTTGATACCGGCCAGGATTACCCTGATGCCATCCGGCAGAACATCTGCCGTTTGTGTATCTCCCAGAAGTGTAGGGATGAGATAGATCTTGCCTTTCTTTTGGTTCATTGTATGATGTTTAGGAGTGTGTAAGCCATGGCAATCGGTCCAGGTCTATGTTTCCTCCGGAAAGAATGATACCGATACGCTTGTCTTTAACATCCAGTTTGTTTTCCATAATTGCTGCAAGTGGTACTGCAGAAGATGGTTCTATGAGAATTTTCATCCTCTCCCAGATCAGACGCATGGCACTTATAATCCCTTCTTCGCTAACGGTAACAATATCGTCAACATATTCGGTAATGATCGGAAATGTCAGGGATCCCAAAGATGTGAGTAAGCCATCCGCAATGGTTTTTGGGTTTTCTGAGGGGATGAACCTTCCTTCATGAAAAGAACGAAAAGCATCATTTGCCATTTCTGGTTCCGCTGCAATAACCATGCTGTTCCTGCTGATATATTTAGTGATCAGGGCAGTGCCGCTGAGTAATCCGCCACCACCCACCGGAACCATTATAATGTCAGGTTCCCCTGCCTCTTCAATAAGCTCCAGGGCTGCAGTAGCCTGTCCGGCAATGATCCTGTAATCATTGTAAGGATGGATCTCAAGGGCCCCGGTACTGTTGATGATCTCCTTTAAGGCATCTTCTCTTGCCTTCAGTGTAGGCTTGCAAAAGGTGATCCTGCCACCATATCCCCTGACACCATTTACTTTCACCTGTGGTGAAGTTTCGGGCATCACAATATATGCATCAATGTTTCTCAGGGATGCTGCCCTGGACAGTGCCTGCGCATGATTCCCGGAAGAATGTGTTCCGACACCTTTGCTCATCTGCTCAGCATCGAGTGAAAATACGGCATTACAGGCACCTCTCGATTTGAAGGCCCCGGCTTTCTGCAGGTTTTCACACTTGAATATGATTTCAGTACCCAGCAATTTGTTGATCCCGGCACTACTCATGACCGGCGTCCGGTGGATGAACGGTTTGATGCGTTCTGCAGCATCCATGATTGTATGCAGATCAGGGACTGGCATGGTATAATTTGAATACGAAATTAGGAAAATAAGCGGACAATTTGATCACATGCTTCATCCATCATCGTATATACTTTATCAAAGCCATCGGCTCCGCCGTAATAGGGATCAGGTACCTCATCGTTTGAACCTGCATTAAGCTGGTTCAAGAGGAAATCCACCTTTTTCCTGTCTTCTTCATTGCGTGCGACGCCCATTACGTCAGCATAGTTCAAGGCATCCATCACAAAGATCCTGTCATAAATATCAAAGTCGTTTACGGTAAACAGCCTGGCAAGCTTGTTTGAGATGTCAATATCATGCTTGCGTGCTGTTGAGATGGATCTCGGATCAGGATGCTGGCCTTCATGATAAGGTTCAAATCCAGCGGAATGAATGGTTCCGTCAATATGCTGGTCATTAAGTTTTTTTCTTAAAATACCTTCGGCGAGGGGGGAGCGACAAATATTTCCTAGACAAACGAATAAGATTTTCATGGGATAAGATTTGAATGGCTCAGAAGAGGCTTGTTAAAAGTAATTTGAAATCTTCACTACATTTTGATCTTCTTATCAAGGTCTTCCACATAGATCCTGAATTGCTTGTCGGTATCAATGAGGTTATTTACTGTACGGCATGCATGAAGAACTGTTGCATGGTCTTTATTGCCGCAATGGAGTCCGATGGTGGCCAGGGATGCTTTGGTGTGCTTTTTGGAAAAGAACATGGCAAGTTGCCTTGCCTGGACGATCTCTCTCTTTCTGGTTTTGGAATTGATAAGGTCCAGGGAAATGTTGAAATAGTCGCAAACAACTTTTTGGATGTAATCAATGGATATCTCCCTGGCTGTGCTCTTAACAAACTTATCGATCATTTGTTTTGCAAGTTCCAGGGTAATGGCCTTTTTATTGAGGGATGACTGTGCGAGGATTGAGATCATTGCACCTTCCAGTTCCCTGACATTGGTATTGATGCTGTATGCCAGGTATTCAAGGACTTCCTGGGGCATCTCAATACCGTCATTGTAAAGTCTTTTCTGGAGGATGGCAATCCTGGTTTCGAGGTCGGGTGCCTGCAGATCGGCTGCCAGTCCCCATTTAAATCTCGATAGCAGACGTGGTTCCATCCCTTTAAGTTCTATCGGGGGTTTGTCAGAGGTGATAACGATTTGCTGACTGTTTTGATGCATGTGGTTAAAGATATGGAAAAAGACATCCTGGGTTTTTTCCTTTCCTGCGAGAAACTGTATGTCATCTATGATGAGCACATCGATCATCTGATAAAAATGCACAAAATCATTCTGGTTATTATTCCTGACGGAATCGATATACTGTACAATAAATTGTTCTGCGGGAACATATAGCACAGTTTTTTCCGGGAAGTTTGTTTTTACCTGAATACCTATGGCATGGGCAAGGTGTGTTTTCCCCAGTCCGACATCACTATAAATCAGTAGAGGGTTGAATGATGTCTTTCCCGGATTTTCCGAAACTGCAAAGCCGGCAGATCTGGCAAGGCGGTTGCAATCACCCTCCACAAAATTATCGAACGAATAAGAATCGACCAGCTGAGAATTTACTTTGATCTTTTTCAGGCCGGGGATGATGAACGGGTTGGGTATTTCTTTGGCGCCGTTCTTGTTAATGTCAATGGGCATGGGAACAGCCGGGTTCCTGGTAGCTTTCTTATTCGATGTAGGAACCTTAATGGTATATGGGTTTGCCGATTGAAAGGAACTATCCATGATAATGCTGTATTCCAGCCGGCCTTCCGGACCCAATTGCTGTTTGATGGTTTTCTTTAGCAGATTAATGTAATGCTCTTCGAGCCACTCATAAAAAAACTGGCTTGGCACCTGGATGGTGAGAATGTTATTTTCCAATTTAATAGGTTGGATTGGAACAAACCAGGTTTTATAACTTTGGTAATGGATATTATCCTTAACTATTTTAAGACAGCTTTCCCATACATCAATGGCTCTCTTTTCCATCCGTAATCAAAAAGTATTAACAAATTTAAGTTATTTGATCTATTTGCAAGTACAACTATGTCAGTAGTTTCACGCGGTCTTCCAATATTACGTCGGGGTGCAAATATTAGCTAACAAATATGAATTAAAAAAAGTTTAAAAAAAACACTATTTACTCTTGACTTATTAAAATAATTGTCGTATCTAAATGGGCGATACTGCTTCTTCCTTTTTTCCTTGATTATATACTGCTGACAAACACTGTTTTGAATACGATCATTGTGACTTATTCTTTAAAAAAAATTAGAATATTTATGCAGTTTTTGTGGAGAAAAAAGGGAGATTTTTTTTGTTTTTTTTTGAATATAATTTTCTAAATGGACGATCTGAACTCAGACCGTTTTTAAATAACGTATTTTTATCCCGTGAAGCTTTCTGAATTTATCATATAGCCGATTGCTTTCTTTTTTCCTGACCTTAAAACTGAGTTTGCAACTGATTTGAAAGTCCTGTTCTATTACAATAAGTTGTTCATCTTTAACGATCCTCATAACCTCATTCATCAAAGGGTATTCGAAGCAGATTTCATACACATCATTAACCGTCAGACTTAGTATTCTTGCCTGTTTTATTGCCTCGTGTGCCGCAGTTTTGTAGGCAGTGATCAAACCTGAAACGCCTAATTTTGTTCCTCCGAAATACCTGACAACAATGATCAGTATATTGGTCAGGTCCTTTGATTGTATCTGGCCGAATATGGGCCTTCCGGCTGTTCCGGATGGTTCTCCGTCATCATTATACCTGTGGGATGATTTATCAAACCCGAGGCGGTATGCATAACAATGATGGCGGGCGTCATGGTAGGCTTTCCTGACTTCCTGTAGCTTGTCCTTTACCTCAGCTTCTGTCTTAACAGGGAAAGCAATGGCAATAAACTTGCTGCCTTTAGCTTTATACAGGCCTTCGGAGCGGGATGCAATGCTATGGTATACATCTTCAAACATCATTGGTGGTCAGGCATTGGCGATTAATAGGATGGCAAGAATAGCAAGCAGTATTCCTGCCCAGTTCATGCGATTTAGTTTTTCACGGAATAATATATAGCCGGTGAGTGCCGACAGGCTTACAATACCGGCATTCGCAACAGGGAAAACGACTGCACTTTCATACACTCCCATAGATTTTAAGATATAAAATGTTGATCCGAAGTTAAGCAAACCCAGGATAGTTCCGGCTATTATAGTCTTATAGCTGACAGGGCGTTTTTTATGTGCATAGCGGGCTGTACTGATGATGAAGCCCATGATCAGGGAAGTTAAAAAGATCACCGCAAGAAACAGGGTCAGCTCGTTACTGTTTTCTATGAAATGATACTCTGAGTATTTCATAATGGTATCATTGATCCCGTTACCGATAAAAAGAAGTACTGGCAATATCACATATTTGCGGGGGAATGAACTATTTGCTCCTCCTCCAAGTGTTAGGTAAAATGCGATCAATGCAAGGACAATCCCTGTAATAGCAAAGATACTGACCTGCTCATTCAGCAGTATGATTCCTGCAATAACAGGTATTATCACCGACATCTTGCTGGCTACAGAAGTCAGGGCAACACCAACTTTTTGAGAGGAAAGTGCAAAAATGAAAAAAGTAAAGATAAAAGTCATTCCCAGGATCATGGCGAAAATAAACCAGGATTTTTCCATGAGCATGCTGGCAGTAAGCTCTCCTTCATAAATAATAAATCCAAATAAGCATGCAATAATATAGTTCACTGTAATGGCTTGCCAGTTGTCAATTTTGAACCTGGCAAACAGCTTCATCACAGCAAAAATGGCAGTGGATTGAAGTATGGTTAGTATCAGGAAGATCATAATTTCGTCTGATTACATGTCTGTTTCCTGAGCCCGGAGTTTTTCTATGGAGTGCAAAATGACTTCATTTGTTGCAGGCAGTGAAAATTCCAGCTCTATTCTATGCCCTGTTAACCTGTACATCTGCATAGGTTCCCTGCCAGCTTCCTCCTGATTATGCTTTTTCGTTTACTCATTCAGCTTGTTTGCTGTTTTTTATATCAATCAATCGTGCCAAAATGCTGATGGCTATTTCACGGGGTGTTTCGCAATTCATCGGTATACCGATCGGCATGTCGATACTGTTGATCAGGTTTTCCTCCAGTCCTTTTTTTGTGAACAGCTCCCTGGCAAGCGCTACCTTTTTCTTACTGCCGATCATACCCAGGTATGCATGCGGCTTAGGTGCACATAGCAGTGTAACTTCTTCATCGCTGGCATGTGATGGCGTCGTGACAACGATATAAGTATTATTGCTGAAGGGGAGATTTGCTGTCGCTTCAATATAATCACAGCATATATTTGTTACGCCAGGTATGTTAAGTTTATCCATGAGTTCCTGACGGTGGTCGATGAGGGTAATACGAAACCCATAAGAACCTGCAATAACTGCTATTTCTTTTCCGACATGTCCGGCGCCGAAAATATATAATGTGTTGTTTCCTGGAAGGGGATCGATGAAAATCCTGCATTCACCGTAGCCATGCATATCGTTTTCTTCACCGGCAGAATATGTCTCCAAAAAAGGATGTCCGTCTTCAATTACTCTTTTAGCATCAGCAATTACCTGTAATTCAAGTTTCCCGCCTCCGACACTGCCATAGGTGATGCCCTCAGCGGTGACGATCATTTTACTCCCGGCTTTCCGTGGTGTCGATCCCTTGGTTTCGATGATGGTGCAGAGTGTTGCAGCAATGCCTTCTGCTGCCAGTTCCCCGAACTTCTTATAAATATCCATCTTTTGCTTACATAAAGGTTTCGTAGAATTCAAGATGCCTGCGGGCTATGGCTTCCCAGCTGTATTCTGCCATGATGACTTTATGGGCATTTCTGCCAATGATGGCCCGCTGTGTATCATCTTTGAGCAGCTTCATAATCGCGTTGGCAAATTCCTGTGGCTTGGACGGATCGACAAGGTATCCGTTATACCCGTCCCTGATGGTATTCCGTATTCCGCCGAATTTTGATGCAATGACGGGTGTGCCGCAGGCCATAGCTTCCTGACTGGTCATACCGAAAGGTTCGAAGAGTGATGGCATCACGAATAATTCTGCCTGCTGGTAATAAGGCCGCATCATCTCATTGGCCACATAACCGATCTTTTGGATACGCTCCTGCATACCTGCTTCCTCGATGATCTTATCCATGCTGGCGAAAACCCCGAGTTCCCTCGCTTTCGGCTTAGGGGATCCTCCACCGATCACCAGGTCTACATCAGGAACTTTTTTCCTTACAATGTCCCAGGCATGAAGCAAGAGGTCGTGGCCTTTGTTGGTGTCGATCCTGCTCAGGCAGAAAACATATTTTTCGGGTAGGGGAGTCTTTACTTTTTCTTCTTCCTCCTTCGGTGGATAATAAAGATGAACATCCACACCCGGTGGGATAATGATTATATTCTCAGCGTCGTAATGATAGAGTTCATTAAGCTTTTCATGCTGAACAATAGACGTTAGAGACTGGGCATTCACATTTTTAAATATCCTGATCTCTTCGTTTATCCTGTGCTTGAAATTGAATTTTTTCTCCATTTCCTCAGGATTGCCACCCATCTGGTCACGTTTCCAGGCCCCCAGCGAATGGGCGGTGAAGAAAACCGGTTTACCCATTTCTTTTGCGACATCAAGGGCCACGATCCCTGCATCTACATAATGACTATGAAAAAGGTCATAGTCGAGATCATTCTGCCTGATAAAATCTACCATATTGCTTGCCAGTTCAGGGAGAACATCGTAAATGAATTCTTTAGGTATGAATTCCCATGGGCCTGCCGGTATCCTGATGACCCTTACATCCGGGTTATCCGGGATGGGATTAATCTGTTGTTGTGAGCTGTCAAACCAGCGTGTATAGATATCTGTTTTGTACCCGGCCCTGCTAAGGGCTTTGGCGAGTTCCAGTACATAAACCACCTGTCCCCCGGTATCTGTCCGGCCCAGTTGTGGTTCCGGATCAAAATAGCCGTGGGTGCTCAACATGGCAATTCGTTTTATTTTATGACTCATCATCTTCTCTTTTAATTGCGTCGTATCCTTTGGTTATGATGATATCGGCCTCTTTCTTCTGTGCACTGATGATACGGTGTTCAATGGTCAATATCTGCTCCAGGAATTCATCCTGCTTTTCCCTGGCTCTTTTCTTTCTGGCTTTCTTCGTATCATTCATATCCCTGTCAATAAAGATCCGTTTGTCCGCATTTTTCAAAGCAGTGGTATAAGTTCCTTCTGCAATGATGACCTTGAATGAAGAAAGATCTACCTTTTCATTTGTAATCCTGTCTTCGTCAAAGATTACCAGGGGCTTTTCAATTTCGTTCATTCCCTGTCGGATGGCGGCTATTTCTTCATCGAGGAGAAACAGTTTCACTTCCTGCATGCCTACCCAACCGATGTCTTCCTTTCTTTTTTCTGCATTGGTTTTCGGGGGATAGACGAAATAATCATCTTGCTGAAAAATAAAACATCCATAGCCGGCTTTTTCCAGCTCTTTGGCGATAGAAGCAGCGATCTCAGATTTTCCGGCCCCTGATTCCCCGGCAACGCTGAGGAAAAATTTGCCTGCTGTATTTTTAATATCGGGGAGCAGGATGGCCACAGCTTGTTTTGCCGCTTTTCTGTGGTAATTATTGATGATCAGTACATCACCTTCCATACTTTTTAGTTTTGGGTGTTGAATTTTAAGTTTTGAGTTAGTTAAAAGTTAAA
>JAIOSQ010000027.1 GCA_021107535.1 Bacteroidales bacterium
AGAATACACCATTGGTAATATTGTAAAACAGGGGCCGAATACCTACCCTGTCACGGGCAATAAATAATTCTTCACTCTGTTTATCCCATATGGCAAATGCAAATTGCCCGTTTAGTTTACCCAGGCATTCCTTACCGTACCTTGAATATAGCTGAACCAGAACCTCTGTGTCGGATTGGGTTTTTAGTTTGCTGCCATCTTTTTCCAGTTCCTGACGTAGCTCTTTAAAATTAAATATTTCTCCGTTAAAGATAATCCAGTACCTGTCAGTCAGGTCAGAAAGAGGCTGTTGTCCGCTTACGAGATCTATGATGCTTAATCTGACATTTCCCATGGTAGCATTCTGAGAATGATAGATACCACATTCATCTGGTCCTCGGTAAGATATAGATTGCAGCATTGATTTAACAATATCAATGCTGGGCTTATTATTATTGAAATCTACTATGCCTGCTATTCCGCACATGCTTAATTCATTAATTTCCTCATAACGAAATCTGATATAGCATTTATTGATTCAAAGTTTTCCTCTAAAAGGTCAGCATCACTCGTACTAATGCCAAACTCCTTCTCTAGATAAGTGATTAAAGTCATAAAGCCCATTGAATCAATAAAGCCCTCTTGAAATATCAGGGAATCATCTTTGACCTTATCTTTTTCAGCATATACTGCCTGATGAATATACACCTTCACTTTATCCTTTATTTCTGTAAGATCACTTTTCATATAACTTTCTTTATAATCTTTAATATTACTAGTTTTTTATAAATATATCAAATCGTTTATTTAGCTGGCTATACTTTGAAGAACAGTCTTAATTGTCCGCCACAAAATAATCAAATCCAGCCTAAAAAGCAAATTATCAATATAAGCAAGGTCAAGTTCCATCCATTCTTCAAAATTAAGACTGTTCCTTCTTGGTTTTATCTGCCAGAAGCGTGAATTCGGGAAAAATTGATCTGGATCAGCAGGAAATTTATATTGATGGGGGGTCCTTCCTCACTCTGTTTGTCAGGATGACCGGTAGGATCAAACAGTCTTTTTCTTCTACCGGCCATCCTGAGGAGTCCCGAGTAATCGGGACGACGAAGGACCTCCCGGTGATTCGCAGTACAATAACAAACGGCACCCCTATCTATTAATACCAAGAGCATCAAAATGCCTACATTCATTCTGACATCACTATCCCTTTGGCATATCAGTATTCCCGATAGAATCTACAAATAATTTCAGACTGTTTGACTCAATAGTAAAAAAATAGTACTTTTAATTGTTATAATAAATCACCAAATGAAATATTTATTATCAATACTATCAATTGCGATTGTAAGTATATCTGCGGTTGCTCAGGTCATACCTGAAGACCGCAGGGTTGACTGGAGTGTTATTTTGGACAATATGGAAATTACACAACCAGACATGCAGGTTGATGTAATGGATTATGGCGCCACAGGCAGCGGAATCACGGATGACCGGCAAGCAGTTATAAATGCTATATCGGGTTTAGGTGGTGAGCACGGCTACGTATATTTTCCTCCCGGAAGATATTTAATCAAAGGCCCTATTAATCTGCCAGACAGTTGTGTACTTAAAGGGGATGATTCTGGCAGTACTACTTTATTGTTTGATCTTGAGGGTGAAGCAACAAATTGCATCTCAATATCGAAAGCTCAAGCGCAGGATTTTACGAACATAACCGGAGGACTTAACAAAGGAAATAACCTTATCACTATTGAAGACCCTGACTTATTTGCACCCGGAGATTATATCGAGATCCGTCAGGAAAACGGAAGCCCTGGGCAGATTACTCAGTTGGGCAATTAACCCGGGTTAAATCCATTGTGGACAATAATCTGTTAATTGAAAGTGGGTTACGGATTGATTATTCCGCAGAGCTGAACCCGGAAGTGAGGCCTGTAGTTCCGATATCTAACAGTGGTATTCAGTGTTTAAAAATTCAACGTCTGGATGAGCCTGTTGAAGGTTCAGGCGCCAATATATACATGTATATGGCAGCCAATTGCTTTGTCAGAGGTGTTGAAAGTGATACCAGTGTCGGTGCCCATGTGTCTGTAAATTCAAGCCTTAATATCCTGATAGACGGGAACTATTTTCATCATGCGTTTACATTCGACGGAACAGGTATGCGAGGTTATGGCGTAGCTCTTAGCATGCACACCAGTGAATGCCTGATCACCAATAATATTTTCAGATATCTACGACATGCAATGATGATAAAAACAGGTTCAAATGGTAATATTTTCTCATATAATTATTCTATTGAACCACACCGGTCTGAACCTATTCCGGATGCATCAGGAGATATTTCCTTTCATGGTCATTACCCCTTCTCAAACCTCTGGGAAGGTAATATAGCACAAAACATTGTAATTGACCATTACTGGGGACCATCTGGCCCTTATAACACTCTTTTCAGGAACCGTGCGGAACTTTGGGGCATAATAATGACGACCAGCGCATTAATGGAAACCGACAAACAGAATTTTGTTGGCAGTGAGACGACAAGTACAGAATTATTGCATGGCTTATATATTTTAACTGGAACTGATCAATTTGAATATGGTAATAACATACTTGGAAATATATTACCCCCAGGAACCACCGACCTTCCTGATAACAGCTATTATTTGGATGAAGCCCCTGATTTTTGGGGTGAGTTTATGGAATGGCCATCCGTAGGTATACCTGTTGAACTGGGAACAGGAAATATTCCTGCCAAGATGCGGTACGAATCTGGGCAGAATTATACCATATGTCCGGACAGCATTATTACAGATATTGATGAACCAGGTAACACATTATCTGACTTGAGGATCTGGCCCAATCCGGCAATTTCATATTTGAATATTTCAGTTCCCAGATCAAATAACACCATATCTATATCCCTTTATAACCTGCTTGGTAAAACTGAATACTCGCGTATCATCAAAAATAATTTTAATGAACCCATCACCATTCCGCTTGATCATGTCAGGAGAGGTATTTATTTGATAACTTTTGTCGATGATAAAACGACCATCACGCGCAAGTTAATCGTTACCAAATAATCATCAGTGAAATGTTTCCCAGCAAAATTATAACTTTAATGTGTTATCTCTTAATAATAATTACCTTTAATTCACAAATTTACCTTCACAAAAACTACACGGAGAAATAGAAACAATAGAGTTAACTCAAAAATAATAAGGCTGTTATGTAAGTTTTGGAGTGGTCTTGGGGGATCATAAAAAAAGGTTGCCGCTCGATGCGACAACCTTGTATTTTAACCTAAATTAAAAATATTTTCAGACTACATAAAATTCTAATATTAAGTCCACTTCCTTACATTAAATCAATGATGTCCCCGAGTTCCTCCGGGGGGTCCCCGATAGGAGGGTAACTAATACCTGATTCTGGATCTATTATGCTTAATTCACCACCTGCTTCAATGACATACAACTCGCCATCAATACCAGTTGTAATTTGCGCGGCATAAGTCAAATCAGTTGCCAAAAGGTTGGACCAAGCTGTTCCGTCATACGCTAACATATAAATTGTTCCTTGGCTATTTACCCCAATTAAGTACATGGTACCATTATGTACCGCAAGGTCAGTGATGTTCAAGTCATAGGCTGCTGGCATCGCTACACTATAGTTAGGATTCTCAATTAAACTCCAACCACCGGTATCAGGATCATAAGTTAGCGCTACCTGTATTATTTCATTATAGTTTGCAGAAGCAGGATTAGCATCTAAGTAATAATAGTAGCCATTTAAGAAGGTGCCACCATTTGCAATACCTGTTAATGTTCCTACTATTAGAGACCCTGCATCATTATTTAAATTATTAACATACAAGGTGTTACCGATTACAAAGAAAAAGTTTCCTGTGAGTTGGTCATAAGCAGCTGCATCAACCGTACCACTTACGCTGATGTTTTCTGTATAAATCACATCGGATACACCTGCTGTAACATTAATATGAACCAAAATTAAATTACCTTCAGTGGTTTCCTGGATACCATAAAGAATTATCATTTCCTCTGATGCTGCATAGAAGTTATTGATATAGGTACTCCATCCCGATTTATCTGAAAAGGGTACATTGCCTTCTGCCCAAGCTGTTTCTTCACTTGCATCAGGATTATCCACAACACAGTGTGCAGCAATTGCGAAACCTGATTCCATCGGATGTTTGGATAAATCTGCTGTAGGAATCGAATATGTATATGTTGTTACTGCTGGATCATGGGTTTCCTTATAAGGGAATTTCCCAATTTTAGGAGCTCCCGGTTTATTGACCGGCATAAATTCCGGATCCTGATCCCCTGCATACAAATGTGATTCTGACATTGTCCATCCACCTGTCAGCGTATATGTAGCTTCAAAATACTCATCATCTGTCTTGACAAATTCAACAGACCCAACAAGGATATTCTGGCCAGCCCAAAGGTCAACCGTGAGTGAGAAATAATCTTTTAAATTTTGATCTCCATTCAAGGTATCAGATGGATTCTTGTCTAATACCTCGTGTTTTGAACATGCTGCAATAACAGCGATTACAGCAATGAGTAAAAAAAACTTTTTCATAATAATTTGGTTTTAGAATTAAATTTATTTATGGTATTTTTAATTGATTTACTGCGGTATACGTTTTCATAAGGTAAAGGTTACCCTTATCATCATGGCTAATATACAGTGCCTGTGTGGTAACAGCCTATCAAATATCCCTGAAATGATCTATGTAAGTTGCTTATTGAATACCGTAAAAACACGTAGAAAAAAGTATTGACTTCGGCTTTATACCTCTGGATATCAGATTATTATGATATTTTCAGAAATTATTTAGAAATAAACTAAATTGCAGGTCTTCAGCATAACCCGGATATAAAATTGCAAAAGTTAAAGTGTTATTTTACTAAATGTTACATTAAACTATCCAGGTTTGACTGCTTACAGCGGTTTTTATATACAATTTGCTCCTCTGCTTCGATGGGTGTGTGTACAATTTGAAAATTGAAAATCACATCGTATAGTAGAAATTGTAAAGACTGAAGTGTAAAGTACCCGGGTCCACAAAAGCTTCTGCATTACATAGAAGCTTTTTTTAATGCTCTCAATTTGTCTTTGGCAATGCTGGCCTTTTCATAATCGCTGTCAGCATCTTTCCAGATCTCCACTGCCCTTTCCAGATGTTCCATTCCTTTTTCTTCTTCTCCTGTTTCTAAATATAGAAGGGCTGCTTCATAATTACAAGTGGGGCTGAAAGGGCGGTGTTTAAGGCTTATTTGTATTTCTTCTTCTGCCTGTTTAAAATCCTTCAACTGGCGATAGCACCGGGAGGTGAAACTATGAATGTGGTATGATGTGGGGTTCGTTTCAAAGAACTTGTTGTAGTCATCTATGGCTTCCTGATATTTACCCAGCGATTCATTTAATCTTCCCTGAACATAGTAAATAAAGGCCATCATAGATTCTTGTCCAAATCCTTTGATCAGATCTTTAGCTCCGACCATGGCCTCTTCTGCCTTTTCCACATCACCGGTTTCAGCATAAATGAACATATAACCAAAAGGCACCAAGTTGTCAAGAGGTGGTTCCAGTTTTTGAGCAATTTCCTCAAGAATATCATAGGCCTTGTTTAATTCGCCTGCATTTACATAAGGTTCCAGGTTTGTTGCCCGGTATGCTAAAAAGTCCTTGGGAGTTATAAAGGTTTTGTATTTATCCAGCTTCAACTCATGCGATTCAAGTGATCTTCTTGCCTGTCCTTTTGTGAGGTAGAAGCGTTCAAGTGCATTGTATACAATAACACTATCACGAGCGGTTCTGGAAATACTGAGAGCATCCATATACTGTTTATATGCCTGGTCAAGGATCCCGGCATTTACTAAAACATTGGCCAGGTCAATCATAATTGGAACTTTCCCTGAAATATCAGCATTAACCAGTGCTTTCTCATAATTCTCTTTCGCCAGCACCATATCCCCGGTCAAGCTGTAATAGTCACCAAGATTACGATATGACTGAGCCTGTTTTGGCAGCTTTTGCGCATAGCGTTCAAAGTAAGCCAATGATGAATCAAAATTGCCCAGTTGCAAATAATACTCAGCAAGGGTACTTATAAATTGATATTGTTCAGGATCTAACCGAAGGATCTCTTTATATTCACGTATAGCTTCCGGAAACATGTTTCGCAAAGCATATCTTTGCCCCAATGTAGAATGCGCCATGATATCATCCGGATACAGATCAACCCACATTTTTACAACGATCATGGCTTTATCAGGCTCCTGTCCAATGATATAATAAACATATTTCACAATGAATTGCTGTCGTTCCGGAAGTTTATGCATATGACGGTCGTCCATGGCTGTCTGCAAAGCTTCCCAGGCACTTTCAACATTATTGATATTTAAATAGGATATCGCTATCATCACATGGGCAATTGCAAAGTCCGGGTCTTCTTTGAGGACTATTTCCAAAAGGCGCACATTCTCAGTCCAGTTATTCAATGCGTTTTCCATTATAGCCATCGAAAAATAATATAGTGCCTTTTCAGATGCCGTGAAAATTTCGGAAATTGGCAGGTCTATAGTTTCAGAGATATGAGATTCCGGCAAACCCATGGCTCTTTTAATTTCTATTGTCAGCTGATCCACAAGATCAAATGGGCTTTTATCCTTCAGGGAGATCTCAGCCGCCTGCCGGGTCAATCTTGTTTCGTATAATTTAACGTCTAATATGTATTCACCATTTTCAAAATTCAGTTGGCCAAACATGAAATAATTCATGTGACGCTGCTCGGCAAAACGCTTCATCTGAGTAAGTGGAAGCCCGACAGCACTTTCATAGCCGGCTTCTGCAATCCTCGAGTAAATTCCCATTGCAGTTTGGGAAGTGAGGAGTATATCCTGGGACAGGTCATATTCCGTCATCTCAGGTATGCTGTACTGCAAATAGTCCAGCGCTGTATCACCGGTGATATTTTCGATATTAAAGATGAAGATCTTCTTCCTGAACTCATTTTTGATAACAAGTTTCTCAATTTTTTCACCATCCTCATTTTGAACAGTAACTTTGGTCGTGATAGCCCCCAGGTCTTTCCCTTTGAAAACAAAGACCAGCACTAAAACGGCTGCTACAATATTCAGTGGCATACCTATGAGTTCTACCTTGGTCCATTTACTTACACCCTTTTTCCCATGGAAATAGGATATCATAATGATACTTGGGATCAGAGATAATAAAATGTACCAGATCAGATTTGTGAGATGAGGCGATAACATGTACTCTTTAACCATGAATTCAATCCCTAAGCTTACCAAATAGGATAAAAGCAGGTATATGCCCGTAATTTGCAATACGCGTCTTTGCCATAGATCTTTAAAAAATGGTACTCTTTTTTGCGATTGTTCCAGTTCCTCTGAGATTACCTGATAGATCTCCACTGCCTGATCAACGCCTTTTAATTCCTTTTTCCCAATGGATGTTGTGATGATATCATTTTGGTTCCTGATCTGGCTCCTGACATCTTCCGATATACAGATCCCTCCTGCAGGTGCCAGTGGTTCTATCCTTGCAGCAATATTGACAGCAGAGCCAAACACATCCCCTTCTTCAAAAATAACATCGCCAATATGTATTCCTGCTCTGATGGTAAGTTCATCATCTTTCAGCTGTTCCTGCACGGCCATGGTAAAGCGTACAGCCCTGTTGGCGCTGGTGAACATCATTAACAGTCCGTCACCAATTTCTTTAATTACTTCTCCTCCAAATTCTTTTACCATGGGGAATATTATCTCCTTTTGTCTGGCAAGGAGCTTCATGGTGCCTTCTTCATCGGCCTCCATTTTTTTGGTATACCCTACTATATCGGTAAAAACAATTGCGGCCAGTTTATGGTCTTTCATGATGGAAGGATTTTATTTCAACAAAGCTAATTATTTATCCAACACCAATTTATAGCATCAGTTGATTTCGATCAATCTTATATATCGTGTAATCGTGCAATTTTCCTGCTTTTTCTATGACCAAAAGTCCAAAAGAATTATTCTTACATTTATGTGCTGAAAAACAATCCCTTTTCCTTATGAAAAATACAGCCTTTCTCTTTCTGTTGATATCACTCCTGATCAGCTCCTGTCAACAAAACATCAATATCACACATAATGGAAAGAGCAGTTATACGATCATTATCCCTCAGAAAACGAGTAAAACAGATTCTACAGCGGCATCCTACCTGTCGAAATATATCCTGGAAATGAGCGGGGCAGATATCCCCATTCTTCATGATTCAGTTGTTCCCAATGCTAATGAAATTTGTATCGGGAATACCAATCGTTATGATTTCCCGAACGAAGTATTTGCTCCGGATGGCTTCAGAATCAAATCCCTTGATAATAAATTATTTATTTGTGGTGGTGATCATAAAGGTACAATATACGGAGTCATCGAATTGCTTGAGAGCTGGGGATGCAGAAGGTTCAGTCCGGATGAAATGTGCATTCCTGAATTGAATGAATTAAACCTTGATCCAATTAATTTCTATGACTCACCGGCAAACACCCTCCGTATCATTAACGGAAAAATGACAGCAGACCAGGAATTTTCCGACTGGCTCCGGATCAGCACGATTTCAGAAATATTTCCACCAGGATTCTACGTACATACCTTTGAAAGGCTGCTTCCAAGGGCAGAATATTTCACCGATCATCCCGAATATTATGCCTGGCTTGGCCATAAATACAGTTTCGATCAGCTATGCCCTTCAAATCCGGAAGTAAAAGATCTGATCATTGAAAAATTGGCCCGGGAAATGGAAGAATATCCCGAATGCAATAATTGGGCAGTATCACAGAGTGATAATTTTACCTGGTGCCATTGCGACAAATGCGAGGCGATCATTGAAGAGGAAGGCAGTCCTGCCGGGCCAATCATTCGGCTGGTAAATGATGTTGCCGTTGCATTCCCCGATAAGACCATTACCACCCTCGCTTATCAGTTTTCACGGCCGGCACCACAAAAAATAAAACCCGCCCACAATGTGATGGTGATGCTATGCACCATTGAACTTAATCGCAGCAGGCCGATTCAGTACGATAGTTTAAGCCAATCGTTTGTAAAAGACATCACGGATTGGGGAAAGATATGTGAGAACATTTATCTCTGGGATTACACCATCAACTTTAACCATTCCGTTTCTCCATTTCCCAATCTGCATGTGCTGCAGCCCAATCTGCAGTTTTTTTATGAAAACAATGTCAGGAAACAATTTCCGCAATCCAATCTGCAAGCCGGTCATGAATTTGTTGAATTAAAGGCTAAAATGTTATCAGCCCTTATGTGGGACCCCTATATTAATATTGATTCTGTTAAGGATGATTTCTTTGAGAACTATTATCAGGAGGCCGGTCCTTATATGCATGACTATGCTGATCGAATAGAAAAAGAACTGATCAGGTCAGGAAAGATCCTCTACATTTATGAACCACCTAACAATCATACCGATGGTTATTTATCAGCTGAGAACATTGCAGCATATAACAAATTATTTGATCAGGCTGAAGCCGCTGTAGCGAATCAGCCGGAAATACTGAACAGGCTTAAAGTTTCCCGTCTACCCCTGCAATACGCCATGATGGAAATCGGGAAAAATGATATGTTTGGCTCGCGGGGCTGGTATGATGAAAAGAATGGCAACTTCGTTCTCCGTCAGGATATGAAGGAAACACTGGAGGCGTTTTACCGTGTTTGTTCAGCTAACAACATTTCTACCCTCAACGAAAGAAGTCTCACTCCGGAAATATACTACCAGAGCACCCTGCGTTTTATTGATGTACAGGTGGAAGGGAACCTGGCCTTCAGGAAAGCGGTCATCGCCTTCCCTCTCCCCGCAGAAAAATATGCGAAAGGCAATCCGGCAATACTCACCGATGGGGTGCAGGGCGCCCATGACTTTAATGTACACTGGCTGGGATGGTGGGGCGAAGATGCTATCATCACTGTTGACCTGGAAAATATAGTCAATCCGGAAAAAATAGAGATCGGAACCCTCTGGGATGGGAGAAGCTGGGTTCTACATCCTGCCTCTGTTACCTGCCTGGTATCAAAAGATGATAATAAATATGTCAGGCTCGGAACCCTTGAGGTATCAGGTGATCAGCAGTTTGAAGAAGTAACACGCAAGTTTACTTTTCATCCGGATATTGGAGAAATCCGATATGTTCGATTTGAGATCAAAGGAGCAGGAGCACTTCCGGGATGGCATGCCTCCGAAGGTGAGCCATCCTGGTTTTTTGTGGATGAAATCACTGTTTTCTAATGGCCCCTATTCATACCGCAAGCTTTCCGTAGGATTTGCTCTTGCAGTTTTAATGATACGGTAGCTGATGGTGATCAAAGCGATGAAGATTGCAATGAGGAAACCGTATAAAAAATCAAACGCTTCCAAACTGATACGGTAGCAGTAATTCTGCAACCAGGTGTCGGCCACCCACCATATGAGTGGAATGGCGATAACAGAAGAAATAACTACAAGGATGATGATCTCACGTGCAAACAGGTACCAGATGTTTGCAATTGTAGCTCCATAGGTTTTTCGTATCCCAATTTCTTTGGTGCGCTGTGCAATTGCAAAAGAGGTAAGGCCATACAATCCCAGGGCAGCAATGATAATTCCAATAATTGCAAACAATACAGATAACTGTCCGTTTTGTTTTTCTTCACGGTACATCCTTTCAATATCCTTTTCCACAAAAAACGATTGCATGGGTACACCGGCTGTGAATGATTCCCAAACATCTTCTATCTCGCTAATAACATCAGAAGATATATTTGGGGCCAGGCGAATACTAATATACCCCCAGTTCATGTCGTCATGTTTAAAACGAATGATGTAAGGGCTTATGGGGTTACGCAATGATTCGTGGTGAAAATCCTGCACAACGCCGATCACCGGCATAATGGTCATTTCTTCCGGATCATCCCTTCCCACCATAAACCGGGTTGCAAAAGGATCATCAAGTATATAGCTTTTCACAGCCACCTGATTAATGATACATCCTTCTTCCTCGCCGGAGCCCGCCTTGTCAAAAAACCTGCCTGACTCCAGGGTCATGCCATATGTCTTCAGAAAGTCATGATCGGCCCAGCAGGTTTGAAGCAAAAAGGATTCTTCCTGCCGCCCCTTGATTACATAACCATTATTATTATTATTTCGTCCCGGAATGGCAGTTGACGCCGATACTGACATCACGCCTTTTACCTTCATTAATTCATCCTTAAAGCTATTGACCTTCTTATCCAGGGTTCCTGCACGTGATATCACAAATATCTCCTCCTTGTCAAAGCCAAGCTCTTTGCTTTGCATATAATTCAGCTGCCTGAACATGATGATCGTTCCTACAATTAGTATGATGGATATGGCAAATTGCAATACTACCAGGGCACTACGCAATTTGCCATTTCCCTTACCACTGCGAAGATTTCCCTTTAATACTTTGTTGGGGTTGAAAGACGACAGATAAAAAGCAGGATAAGTGCCGGCAAGGAAACCTATTACAATACAAAGTAAAAGAAATGCCGGAATGGTATACCAATTTTCAAAGTAGCCTACCTGCAAATTCAGGTCAAGAAGGTTATTAAAATAGGGCAATGTAAGTTCGGTGATCAATATGGCCAGTAAGAGAGCTGTTAAGGACAGAATAAATGTTTCATTAAGGAATTGCATGATCAGTTTAGCCTGTGAAGACCCGCATACTTTTTTGATTCCTATTTCTTTCGCACGTTTAATTGCCTGCGCCGTTGAGAGGTTCATGAAATTCACTGCTGCAATTATTATGATAAGGATGGCAATACTTCCAAATATCCACAGATATTTTGGGTCATTGGGAGGCTTCAGATCTTGCTCTATTGAGGGATCCAGGTGAATATCAACCAGTGGCTGCAGATACATATTGTACTTATTGCCTGCTTCAAAGAACTCTTCTATAGTAATACCAAAGAACTTTGTTACCACCGGCCCGACATACTTCTCAATCATTGGAGCAAAGCGATCATTTACATTTTCCGGCAGCATGTTAGGCTTAAGCATTACATAGGAATCAAAGCTGTTTGAAAGCCATTCTTTATCACTGGCCCGGGGGTTGGTCATGAATGATCCCAGAACACTCGCCCTGAAGTGTGTGTGTTCGGGAATATCCTCCATGATCCCGGTAACCTTGTAATGGGTTTCATCATTACCTATTTGTAGTAACTTGTTAACAGGGTCTTCATCACCAAAGATCTTCTCTGCAGCACTTTCAGATAGTACAACATAATGAGGTTCGGCCAATACAGTTTTTGGGTTTCCTCTTATTAATGGAATGGAGAAAAAACTAAAAAAAGTGGAATCGGCTTCCAGAAACGCATCTTCTGTAAAAAACTTTTCCTCGTACTTAATGATGGTCTCGCCCCTTGAATTCAACCTGAGAAAAGATTCTACCTCGGGGAATTCATTGAGCATAGTCGGAGCTATGATTGAAGCTGTTGAAGTAACTGTGACTTCCTGTCCGCCCAGCTTTCCATTCAGGATTACGCGGTAAATGCTATCCTTATTTTCATTATACTGGTCATAACTCAATTCATAAAGTATAAAAAGCGCAATGATAATAGTACATACAAGTCCAATGGAAAGGCCTATAACATTGATAAAAACGAATGACTTATGTTTTCTCAGGGAGCGAAAACTATATTTCAACAGGTTTTTAAACATCTAAAAACTTTAAGAAATGCATTAATGAAATGAAGGCCGTACAAGCTCCTTAGTATATCTTAGACGCTTTCATGAAATATATGTTACAGTTACTTTGGATAATTGAGCGTGTAGGCCCTCGGCATAAGGTATAGGGCATTGGGAAAGAGGAAAAAGGATTGTTTCTTCTACCGGGTTACAGGCGTCTGGAGATAAAGCAAAACATCCCACATCAAAAATCACATCGTACAGTCTAAATTGTAAAGACTGAATTGTAAATTATTCATCCATCAGCCTTACCATATCCTGATGGGATACGTCAGCTTCAGAAAGAAAATGTCTGCCTGCTGTTTATTCTCGCTGGGTATCTGCTCCTGGTCGCGTGTATAGATCAGGTAAATGGCACCAAAAGGAGGCTTGAAACGCCATCCGAACAAGCCGTAAACATAAATCCGCTCAATGTTGGTGCTGTTTTGTGCAAATACTTTTACCCAGAGGTCCTTTGTAAAATAATACTGGGCAGAAATAACATTAATAAGCCTTGTGCTGTTCGTGGTATCCGGTGTAAAATTTACATAATTGGATGAAAGTTCCATGGAAAATTTGTCTGACACCTTAAAACTGACATCTCCCGTTATTAAATAAAAATCACGGTCAAAATTTCTCCCAAGAGTGTATTTCAAGCGAGCACTGGACCATTCATCTGTATTGTAACCCAGGCTAAACGAATGTTGATGATTGTAATATTCTTTCTCAAACAACTTGAATTCATTATTGTATGAATAGGTGAGGTTAAACTTATTCCTGAAATAAAAGTTAACATATTCGGTTAAATACCAGCTTCGCAAGATCCCTTTCTGGCTCCAGAAGATATTATTGTCCGAAACGACCTGTATATATTCAAATACGTTGTTTTGCAGCCACCATCTGTATTCAATAGCCCCATCCAGTTCACGTCGGTCATCGTCGTGGATAAAACCGGTTTCATTGATGTTTTCCATGAAATGATCCCCAAGATCGGAATATCTTATATGATAATGAAAAATGTTATCCTCTCGGGCAAAACGTACAAAGAAAGCACTTGAGGACCAGAAGTCGCCGGGGAAGCTGGTGACAAACTGGCCTGTCAGCTTCCATTTCTCACCAAGGTTAAACAGGTAATCTCCGCTGATAGACCTGGAGTAGCCATTATTCCATGTTTTATCAGCATATGTTAAGCCCACCATAGAGGACTTTAGCACATCTCTTTTCACACGTGCTGCAGTGAAGAAGGCTGGAGGTTCGTCATCTTCTTCAATTTCAAGGCTTCTGACGCTTAATACATTGAAGTTATAAGCCCCGACTTTACCACTGAGCTTCCCTCCGAAAGCAATATCTTCAATTCTCCGGGAATAGAAAGTACGGATACGGGTTTTATACATCTCATTGCCTTCCAGAAAGAAAAGACGTTTTTCGGGGTAGTAAAGTTCATAACGGGTCAGGTTGATCTGTACCTGGTCGGCTTCTACTGTGGCAAAATCAGGATTAATTGTAATGTCGGCAGATGCATTCGAACTGATCTGGAAGCGTACATCCCCGCCAAGCGATGGGGTGAATTTATTATAGGTTTCATTAAAATCATTGTTCTCGTAGCGAAGGGTTGCGTATGGGAAAAGAACCAGACCCATTTTTCTTGCAGGCGTTTTGATATCTGTTAATAATCCACTCTCCGATATGCGAAAATCCTGAGTCATGCTTCCTGACCAGTACACTGTTTCAAAGTTGTTCCGGATTACCCGGCCGAAGTTAATTCCCCAATCAGTGGAACTCTTCTTGTATTTGATACTTTTAAAAGGGATGGCAAATTCTGCAATCCAGCCGTCATCTGAAATTAAAGCGGCACTTTCCCATTCGGTATCCCAGTTAACATCAAAGTTCCTGCCATCATCGGTGATGACAAAATCAGTCTGGCTGCCCAGCGGATTCAATAGAAATCCATAAGCACTCCGATTATCGTTATAGGTATCTATTTGAAGCAGGACAACATCATCACTTTTACCCAGCACATCACGTGTCTGGATTTTAGCAACTATATCCCCGGGATCCTGATAGCATTTAAAAACCACATAGATATATAAGCTGTCATATGCAAAATATACTACTGTCTTTTGAGTAGCCTTCAATCCTTTTTCGGGTTCCAACTGTATAAAATTTACCGCACTGTCGGGAGAGGCAAAGTAATTGCTGTCGATGATCCCGTCGATTACAGGTGTTGAAGCAATTTTATACGCTCCGATTGTCTTTTGAGCATGTGTCTGAAAGAGAACAAGCAGCAGTAAAGAAAGAATAAAACCACGCTTCATCATATCGAAGAATCAAAATCCATTTTGATTATTTTTTTCTTACCCATGACCTTATAAATGTTTCGGTTCAAACAAATTCGGACACTTTGTAGTTAATTGCTAAAGTGTACTTTTCTCTTTTTCAAATATACTTCATTTCGTATTAAATTCCAATTTATACTACCTGAGCTTTCTTTATGAAATAATCTTTTCTTCTTAAAGCTATTGTTTTTCTTTTCGTTTCCCTTCGCGTTTTCAGGATCTTCTCAGACCTTCCAAAGTATACATCTGCCGGTGTCAGATTATTGAGTGATTCATGGTATCTGCGAATGTTATAATAATCCACAAAGGCTTTAATGTTATTTCTTAATTGCTCGGGGGGAATCTCCGGCTTATATTAATAACATGAAAGATGGCGTCGCTGACGAAGATAAGGAGGCGGGACAAAGATAATCGCCAAATCTCTGTAATGAATTCCAATGCCTGATGTGTGGGGCATTTGACTTTGCCTATAGTTTTTCGTATATTACAACATTATATGTGTCTTTTGATATGCGATCCTCTCAGAAATATCCATGTCTGTTCTTCCTCCTTGTTATTTTGCTGAGTTCATGCCGTTCCAACGAATATATTGCCCCTGCTGTTAACGCACCTATTTTTACCGGCAAAGGACAGTTTGAAGGAAGTTTCCTCATAGGAACGAATGGCTTTGATCTGCAATTGGCTTATGCTCCAATTTATCATTTAGGTATAATTGCTTCAGGAAGCTTTAAAGACAGTGAAAGTCCGGATGATGACACTTTCCAGAAACGCAAATCCGGCGAATTTGGTCTGGGATATTTTAAGAAGATTAAAGAAAAATTTGCTTTTGAAGTCTATGGTGGTTACGGATTTGGAAGCATGGAAGGTTATTATAATAAAAGCGTGAGTATTGATCTTAATATTATCAACCCCACCTTTCATTCTGAAGACTATGATAAAGCTGAATATAGAAAATATTTTATACAACCCTTATTTGGATATAGCTCTCATATTTTTGAAGGTGGTTTCACGCCAAGATTTACAGGTGTAGATATGACCATCATCGATCAAAATATAAGCCAATTCATAGTTTTCTTCGAACCTGCAGTAGTTGCCAAAGTTGGCTATAAACATATTAAATTCATAGGTCAAGTGGGAATATGCCTTCCTATTGGGCTGGATGAGGATGGGGTTGTTGGTGAAACTTCATTTGATTATTCTCCTTTCCTCCTGAGTGTTGGGGTGAATGTGAGTCTTGGTGGATACAAGGATTGAGTCGGCAGCGGAGCGGAGACGCCAAAAGCACAAATGTCCCAGGTCATATATCTGAAATCACATTGCACAAACGCCCTCCAGTGAACAAGAAATTGTAAAATAATATATAAGCTATCAGAAGATGAAAAAAATATGTTTTTATCATTCTTAAGCATCAAGGAAAAACATTTTCATATCTCCTTTACCTTTTACATTTATTGTTTCTCTTTCAATAAAACTATATTTTCCCTTGAGGATATTATAGGTTGTTTCTGATACATTTATACGCATAGGTTCTGAATTGCTTTCCATTCGTGAGGCCGTATTAATGGTATCACCGAAAACATCATAAATATATTTTCTCACGCCAACGATCCCACCTACAACCTTTCCTGTATGGATCCCTATCCTGGCCTGCCATTTCACTTCAGAAGAATTGTTTCGATTTTCGAGATAATTTTTTATCTCGATAGCAGCCTTAACCATATTTTCTGCATGATTATTATTCTTAAGGGGCATGCCACTCACTGCAAGATAAGCATCGCCAATGGTTTTAATCCTCTCACAGCTATTCTTTACCATGATATCATCAAATACAGTAAACATTTCATTTAATGCACCAATCAGGGCTTTAGGATCGAGTGTGGATGAAATATTTGTAAAGCCCACAATATCAGAAAAATACACCGTTACATTATCAAAACTTTCAGGCTCGGATTTTCCATTTTCTTTTAATTCATTTACAACCTTTAATGGAAGTGTATTTAAAAGTAACTCCTCTGTTTTCTCCTTTTCTAAAGCAAGTTCTTTCGTTCGCTCATCAACCATTACTTCTAACTTTTCCTTCTGGTTTTCCAATATCCGTTGTTTTTCATGCTCTTGTTCAATGGTTTTTGCAGAAAGAATTTTAACATTCACCAGTTGCTTTTCAAGGTTTTTATTTGTCCTTGCAAAATCACGTGCAAGGTATATTGACATAGACACGGGGATACTGATTAATCCGGGTATAAATGTGCTCAAAATTACAATTGCAAGAATGCTTCCAGGAGAAGCTATTATGTCGCTACTTGCAGTGAGGCTTGCAATAGCTGCCATTATAAAAAAGATTATAAAAAGTATGAATCCTGCGCCAATAATCCATGCCCCGGATTTCTTTTTACGAATGGCTCTGATAATATTTCTGATAATATCAATAAGGATCAATAAATTAAGTGCACTTACCACTTTAGTAGTCCAGGGTGCATGTATAAGTATGAATAATATAAAGAGCGGAATGAAACCCAGAACAAACCAGCTTATTTTGGGAAATTTTGGATAAAATATTGAATATATAAAAATTGACAAAAAAGGAAATGATAAAGCCATTATTAACCTGAGATAAAATGATATTTTCATAGTTAAGCCTGGTTCCGTAGAGGTGGTAAATGTATACAGTACGATGAGCCACATCGATGAAACAGCAAGCATAAACAGAAAGAAATATAAATTAGATTTTTGCCTCCGGTAAAATAAAAAGAGCAAAAGATGGAGAAATGCAATAGAAATAAATACTGTAAAAATTGCCAGGAATACATTTCTGGCACTTCCTATTACTGTAACCTGGTTCAATGCAGCCTTATAAATGATTAAACTGATAGTAAATCCGGCATCTTTTTTATTGTATATCCTGTAATTTTCGGATGCCTTTAGATTGGAATACCTGATGGCTAAGATGTAATCAAGCGTGTCATGGAATTGAATAAGAAATGGTATATATTTCGGATTAAATGTTTTCTCTTCTTTATCATTATTACCAAGTGTTCCATGGCTTGCAATCAGTTCACCATTTAAATAAATTTCCGAGGCTCCCTGCTGATCAATTGTTAAGGCAAAAGTTTTATTTCTTAAGGATGAATCAATTTGTATATGCAATCTGAACCAGCCCATTCCATTAAATTGGTCTTCAGGTAATTCCGCTAAGTTCAAGGTGGTTTGCAAAGTATCCCAGGCACTGTCGTCATAATAGTATGCAGCCCATAAGGTATCATCACCGGGGTGATATTTCCAAAATTTATTTAATTTGATCTCTTCGGAAATACTGTCGATTTTGAATACATTCATATTTTCATTGCCGGAAAATAAAATGCTGTTAAATGTAAGAATGCTAAGTAAAAGTAAAGCTGTGGGCTTAAATAAATTGCTCATTATCAGGTATGGTTTAATAGCAAAATTAAGATAAATATCAGTGGTTGTGCGGTTTAAATTCGCTTTTGCACTTTTCCTGTTGATTAATAGTCATTTCGACCACAGCGGAAACGATAGATGAATCTGTTTCACAGGAGTATTCATATTTGCCCTCCCAAAATGAAAAGGTAACCATAGTGGTATCATCAATAAATGCATAAGACGGGCACATTTTCTTTCCGTTGGCAAATTCCAGCCATTCAGGATACCAGCCTGTTTCGAAGCTGGCATATTTGGGGTGGAACTATATTCAGATGATAATGCAGCTTGCACATGACAATGCTGAGAAAATATTACCACCGGAATAAATATTATTTGTCTTTAATACATCTTACACTTAAAGCACAAAATTCAAGAAAGAATTTTCTATTTATGCTTTCACTTTCATTGAAAAAACGGGCCCAGGCTCTGCTCGAATAATGTTCATACTGTGAGCTTGTCCAAAAGAATCCCCTATTATTGATTCGCATATACTCCAGGTTGTATTCGTCACGGCCATATGCATATGCAAATGCCATAATTCCACCAAACTTTATTTCCATACCAGATTCCCCTCCTTCTTTTAGTTTACTTCCCTGCCACGATCTCTTTCCCCTATAACCTGTTTTATTTGCTTCCTTTTCCTTCATCCCCATCTCCATTTCAAGTGTTTTCCATTCATCATCACTCGCAAGATGCCAATCTTCCGGGCATGCTTTCAAAGCTGCTTTAAGCTGATATAGACGCCCATACTTTAAACAAAACTTGGGGTTATCAAAGTAGCAATATGAGCTATCCATTTCATAGTTAAGATTATCGGCCATCCATATTTGATCACCAATTTGAATTGTACGATAAACCTGTTGATCCCTGGGATCGGTCATTAGATTATAGTTTTGTGCATAAAATTGAAAACAGTAAAAAATCCCAAGAAATATAAGAATGAATTTTTTCATAATACATTGAATTTTGGTAATGCTATTAAAAGCGGACAATAGCAATCTATCTCCTTCTTCCTCCAGATCTGCTTCTACCGCTCGACCTGTTATAACTACCGCTACTACGTTGCTGTTGCGAGCGGTTATAATTTTGTGTTCCCTGGCTTCGGTTTTGGTGAGACCGTTCTAGGTTTTGATTAGTTTGTGACCGGCTCTGTTGCTGAGTAGAAGATCTTTGTTGTTGAGAGCTTGAAGGCTGCTGCCTGCTCTGTGTCTGCTGAGACTGTCGTTGCTGCTGTTGATTGGTCGATGGCTGTTGCCTGTTCGACTTGTTTTCGAAGTTGCCCTTTTGATCGCGTTGATAAACATTTCCCTTTTTGTCGGCGTACATGTTATTGGACTTGCCCGAAGCGCGTGCTTTATTGTTCATATTATTTGATGCCCCTGCATTCCTGGTGTTAGCGGTTTGTTTAACTCCTGAGCTACGATTGTTATATACATTGCGGTTAGAGTTTCGCGATCCGGCTGCATAGCCAGCTCTGGCGCCTCTGCTGTATCCACGATTGTATCCACGATTATATCCATGCCGGTATCCTCTATTATACCCTCTCGGGCCCCAGTAACCCCCTCTGTAAGGATGAAAACCCCAACCAATACTAATTCCAAAGGAGAAACCCCAGCCGGAATATGGACTGTAATGTACGCCATATCCCCAGGTAACCGGTCTTGGATAGTAATAGTATCCATACCATGGCTGGTAATAATATCCTGTTCCATAAACTACTACTCCGTTGTATACATAGGAATATGTATATCCGGGCAAATAACCAACATAAACTACTTCGGGGGTAGAATCGTAGATATAGGCATATTTTACATTGTAAACCGGTGACTCGGGAGGAATCTGATCTACTTCATCCGGACGGATCACACAAACTTCCCAGGGGCCGGTTGCATTGTCCGATATAAACCAAACAGCATCATCCACACAATAATAAACGTTTTTGATTAACAGAACTGTTTTGTCTGTATTCAAAGCATAGGAAACATCTGTGCCTTCAATTTTCTCAAATTGCGGATTTCCATCATACTTTACTTCTACTTTGGCTTCCTTTCGATCGATGGTTGCGGTTTGTGGAATGGATTGTTCTAATAATGCTGTCTGAGCTTCAGGAGTTCCGGGTATACTTGGCCTTACAGATGCTATATCAGAATCTTCCGGGATCTTTTTGAAATCTTCGGGAAGGTTTCCAGGTTCGCTAAATTTCCAATCCCCATCCTCAAGAGACTTTGAATAGTACCACCGTCCGGCAATGAGTATATAATGGTTTTGTGAATCGATATCCATTATGATATCATTTTCGGAATTGGCAACATACAACAAGCTTGTTCCTTCAATAGGTTTATAATCAATTTCACCACCGACCAAAATGAGTTCGGCTGATTTAGTTTCGATAATCAATTCCGGTGCTTCAGTATAGGATTCAGCGATAGAGTCTGGCTCCTGTTCTTCAATGTTGTCTTTGGCGAATTTTTTAACTTTTGAAGGAGATTTTTTTGTTTCTTCCCAGCCTTTGAGAATTTCATTTGATGTATACCAGAAATTACCGTCAGTGATGTAATAATTTTCCTTTTTTGTATCCTTCACTATAAAGAATGGCGTATTTACAACATATTCCAAACCAGAATCTTCGTCTTTCTTTAATATGGGTTCCCCATCAATCAGCATTAACATAGCCGGGGTAGTCCTGAAATAAATGGCAGGAGGATCATTATTAATTTGATCAGAAAGCTGGTTTAGGTTTTCAACTTCTTCAAGGCTGGCCAGTATCCGGTCAAGCGACATTTCCATGTTCCATGATTCCATTTCCACAGAAAGCAATTCCGAAAATTTGTTAGCTTTTTCTTCATCCACCATATCCGGTAAATGGGTTTTTATTATGTTCATCTTTTCCAGCAGAACCGTCCTGTTTTCTTTGTCAGTTGACATCCGGGCCTTAAACCACACTGCACCGAAAATCATTTCTTTTTCCGGTGGTTTTATGGTAACAGCCATCCGGCCTTCTAAAACGTTTGCCTCAAAAGATTCGAGTTGAGGTTGGTATAGGGTGGTTACAAAACCACCTTCAGATTCAATTTCAATCGGCCATGAAAATTGATTTTCATCTTCCTGAGCGTCAGCAAAGAAGCAAGCATTCAAAAGGATCATGATGCTTATAAAAATATGTTTAATCATACTGGTAAAAATTAAGAGGTGGCATCAAAGATACAATCTTAATTAGCTTTTGTTCAGATTTTGGTTCTCAAAGACTTAATTAATGAAGCTCCCCGCTGCGAATACTCGGGGGAATATGACCCGGAGATCCCCCCGAGGACTCGAGGGGATCAATTCGACTAAGAATTTTTTATTCACTTCGTTCTAAAAAATTCAGTCTCATTGACTTTACTGTTTCTATTTACTATATTTACATACTATTATAAACATTAGCAGGCGGGCTGAATTCGTTGTAAATGAACAGCTCGTTATATAAATATGTTGGCTTCTTTGTTATAGTATGGTGTATCCCATATTATATAATTGCACAATCAATATTCGAAAACCCTCTTGTGATTGACATGGAGGACGGCCTGCCGTCGAATTACATCACTGCAATAGCTAAAGACAATGAGGGGTTTATGTGGTTTGGCACAAACAATGGCCTGTGTCGCTGGGATGGAATAAGCGCCAAAGTTTTCAGACATGATGCTTCAGACACGAAGTCGATTGCCTCAAATTTTATAGAACCTGATGCACTGCTATGGGATGATGAGCAAAGAAAACTTCTTATAGGAACAAGCAAGGGATTATGTGTATATAATCCAATATCAGGTAGTTTCAGAAACTATTACCCAGGCAAGGGTGGTCCCCTGGCTACAGGGAACCGGATTTCAGCAATAATTAAAGACAATCAAGGTATTACCTGGATAGCCACAGACAATGGCTTTGCCAGGTACGGCTTAAATTCTGACAGCTTCAAAAATTACTACTATAAAGGCGAATTTAAGGATCATC
>JAIOSQ010000289.1 GCA_021107535.1 Bacteroidales bacterium
CCATGCTCCGTCCTCCGGATAATCTCCTCCTGAAGTTCTTCAGTCAGGTCAACAAAGTAGTCGCTGTATCCGGCCACACGCACGATCAGGTCACGGTATTCTTCGGGATTCTTCATTGCTTTACGCAAGGTACTGGCATCCACTACATTGAATTGGATATGATGTCCGTCCATCCTGAAATAGGACCTGATCAGCTGGCGGATTGCCGTGATCCCTTTTTCATCCTCCATGAAGGAAGGAGTGAATTTTTGGTTTAGCAAGGTACCCCCGGTTCGCAGATGATCCATTTTTGATGCTGATTTTAATACAGCAGTCGGCCCCTTGAAGTCGGCACCCTGCATAGGAGAAATTCCTTCCGATAGTGGTTTTCCGGCATGTCTGCCATCCGGCATGGCCCCGCAAACACTTCCGAAATAGACATGGCAGGTGGTTGGAAGCAGGTTGATGCGGTATTGGCCTCCCTTCATATTAGGCCTGCCGTTGATGGCCTCATAATATATTTCAAACACCCTGATCATCAAGTTATCTGCATAGTCATCGTCATTCCCGTATTTTGGGGTTTCATTCCACAGCTTTTTCCTGAGGACTTCATGGCCCTTGAAATCTGCCTGCATGGCACCCATAAGCTCTTTGAAAGATGTATGCTTATTGTCTATAACATGGTATCTGATCGCAGAGATCATATCCGTAATACTGCCGATACCCACACCCTGGATGTAATTGGTGTTATATCTCGCTCCTCCGGCATTATAATCCTTTCCTTTTGTAATGCAATCATCGGTTAGCAGTGAAAGGAAGGGAACAGGCAGATAACGGGCATACAATCCTTCAATGATGTTATTGCCCCTGATCTTGATATCCACAAAATGCTTGAGTTGTGTCCTGAATGCTGTAAAAATGTCCTTGATGGAGGTAAAAGAGAGAATATTTCCGGTTTCAGGGCCAATTTTTTTTCCTGTACGTGGATCAAACCCATTGTAAAGCGTAATCTCAAGCACTTTAGGTAAATTAAAATAACCGGTCAGGATGTAGGCCTCTTTCCCGAATGCACCGGTTTCAACGCAACCGCTTGCACCACCATTGCGTGCATCGACAATATCTTTCCCCTGCCCGAGCATTTCCTTTATGATGGAGTCGGTATTGAATATTGAAGGTTGTCCGAATCCTGTTTTAACAATATGCAGGGCCCTTTCCACAAAGGCATCCGGGTTTTTCTTGCTCACCTGGATCATGGAACCGGGTTGCAGCAACTGCATTTCTTCAACCACGTCCAGGATAAGATAGGTCAGTTCATTCACGGCATCTGAACCATCTGCTTTCACCCCACCGGTGTTGATCAGTGAAAAATCAGTGTAAGTATTGCTTTCTCTCGCGGTGATCCCCACTTTTGGCGGGGCAGGATGATTGTTAAATTTTATCCAGAAAGCCTGCAGCAACTCTTTTGCCTTTTCTTTGGTGAGAATACCATCAGCCAGTCCCTTTTGATAGAAAGGAAAAAGGTGCTGGTCGAGCCTCCCGGGATTAAAGGAATCCCAAGGGTTGAGTTCCGTGATCACCGCCAGGTGTACGAACCAATAATATTGCAAGGCTTGCCAGAAGTTTTCAGGAGGGTTTACAGGGATATGACGGCAATTGCGCTCCATTTCCAGCAATTCAGCCTTTCTTTCCGCTTTTGATTCATCCGCTGCCAGCTTTGCAAGTGCATCGGCGTAGCGCAATGAAAAGCTGATCAGTGCATCAGCGACGATGTCCATTGCCCGGAGTTCTTCCTTTTTATCCAATGCTTCGGGCTCATTTACAATATCCAGTTTATCAAGCGCATCCTTGATCTTTACTTTAAAATCAAGCATGCCCATCCTGTAGATCTTGTCATCAAGCACCGTATGCCCGGGGGCACGCTGTTCAAGAAACTCAGTGAAGATGCCTGCTTCGTAGCAATCTTTCCATTCATTGCTCATCTTCGTGAAGATCCGCTCACGCATCGACCTTCCCTTCCAGTGATCTGCGATCGTGGAATTATAAACCTTTCGCGTTTTATCGGATACCCTATAAGATACCTTTTTCCTCTTGCTCAGGATTTGAAGGTCTTCATCAGTATGGATGCATATCTCCGGGTAGGTGGGCGTTGCTTTGGGCTCAGGTCCTCTTTCTCCAACGATCAGCTCATCTTCCCCAATGTATAATTTTTTGTGATTTAATATATAAGCCAGGGCTTTTGCCCGCCCAACAGGAACAGGATCTGTTGAGGGAACATTACTATTATGGAATGTCGTGATCAGCTCTGCACGTTCCTCCGAAATATAAGGAATGGCATCCAGGCTTTTCTGTCTTAGTTTTGCTATTCTTTCGTTCATTTGCTATATAGTTTTATCCGCCGATCCTGACATTGAATCCCTTGGTTTCGAACATTTGACAGATCTCCTTAATTCTTTCATCGTCAGGTGCAGACAATTTCGCGTATTCTCTTGCATTCTGTAATTTATTTGATTTCACTTCCCCTAAAGCATGATACGGCAAGAGGTCGATCGGTATCCATTTGTTGTTCTCCAATAAAGAGATGATGTCATGGAGGTTTTTATCAGTGGCAGTTATTTCATTGATAAGCGGAATTCTGATCCTGAACGGGATCTCCTGCTTAATTAAGCATTCAAGGTTCTTTCTGACCTGAATGCTATCTGTTCCTGTATACTTAATATGGAGATCGTTATCGACGATTTTCAGGTCAAAAAGCAGGAGGTCTGCTAAGATTGCAACTTCAGAAAACAATTTTTCAGGTGCATACCCGGATGTATCGACAACAGTATGTATTTGAAGATCCTTCATCTTTTTGAGGATTTCAATAAGGAATTCTGCCTGCATCAATGGTTCTCCTCCTGAAAAGCTCACACCTCCTCCTGACTCATCATAAAAAACCTGGTCTTTCATAATCTCCTCTATCAGGCCTTCCAGGGTATATTTTTTCAGGCCGGGAAAACGAATTTCTTTATTTTCACTCTCCTTTTCCAGATATTGAGGAATACCCTCAGCGTTATGGCACCATACACACTCCATCGGGCAGCCCTGGAAAAAGACAGTCGTCCGGATACCGGGGCCATCGTGGATAGAAAATCGCTGTATGTTGAATATATGGGCGTGCATAATACTTGCTTATGAGAGCAATTATTGAAATAAATAGGGAAACTGAGAAGAGGATGGATTAGTATATCCAGCATTCGAACAGTCCTTTCCAGGACTTCTTGTACCATTTGCCGTGTATGAATGTATTAGGCATAATAGATTCTACTTGTGTAACAAAGATAATAAATTTTTCAGCAATGTGGAACGTTTTTGGGTTTCATTTATTAATAAATAGGTGTTGATATTATTTATACCACGAAATAAATCTGCATTCAGTGGAAACGCTACTTAAGATCACATTCAATTATTTTCCTGACTTTCTAGATCAATGTAGTCATTCACAATTTCAAGCAATTCCTCCCCGAACAATTGCAGTTTCTTCTTGCCAAGGCCTCTGACAGATTGCAGTTCTTTTAAGGATGAGGGCAGGGTATCGGCTATTTCATGTATTGATTTTAACTGTAAAACCATAAAGACAGACCAGTCCAGTTCCTGTGCTTTTGCATTGCGCCAGTCTTTTAGCAGATCGTACAAGTTTTGGTTGATGATCTTTGTGCCTGTAAATCCGGACTTCTTTGCGGTACTTTTTAAGGAAACATCTTCAATGGCTGCTTTTGCCCTGCTTGAAAGGTATTCTTTAAGCACAAAGCCATTAAAACAGGCCTTATGACAGGAATGTTTATACCTTGCTTCAAATAATAACTTTTCCAGTGCTTCCTTGATTTTCTTCTTTAGCTGTCTATTATCCGTATCTATTGATATTTCATGGACAGGCCTTAGAATGATCTCATCAATTTTGCCTGCAAAATACCGGCTTGCCCTGCTTAATCTTTCTTGTAAGACCGGGTCTTCTTCTGTACCGCTTTCTCTTAAAAATAGGGCTCTGAGTTCAATAAGAAATTTTTCAGATATCCTTGCTATATCTTCATTGAATTTCTTCAGCATATCCCTGAAATTTGGAAGATGATGCTGCTGTAGTCCGGCAGAATGATCTTTCAGTAATTTAATGGAATAATATATAGCCTGTGCTATATGATGAAAATTAAAAAGATCAACAAGTAATTCTTGCTGGTACTGCTTTTCAGAATCTTGTAATTGTTCCCGGGTGGGCTGGTTTTCTTCTACCTCCCTGGTAAATTTGTTGATGGTATTATCGCTTATTAGGCCATTGCTGTTCACAGGAGAGATTAATACAAGCCCTTCCAGTGATTTGCATCTGCTCAGAGCAACATAAACCTGACCGAATGCAAAGGCAGCTTCCACATCAATAATGGCTTTATCAAAAGTTAATCCCTGACTTTTATGAATGGTGATGGCCCATGCCAGTTTGAGGGGCAGCTGTGTAAAAATCCCTTCGATACTTTCCGATATTTCTTTGCTTTCCTCATCCAGGGCATATTTTATATTTTGCCATTCCAAAGGATAAACCATGATGGCTGAATCCTCACCGGGGCATTGTACTTCAACCGTATCCTCTTCTATACTTACTACCTTCCCGATCTTGCCATTGTAAAAAAGTTTATCCGGAGAAGGGTCGTTTTTTACGAACATCACCTGGGCTCCTGTCTTTAAAACAAGTGTAGAATTAGTAGGGTAATTATATTCAGGATAATTTCCCGTGATGTCAGCCATGAAAGTGTGCGGGTTCCCTTTCAGCTTTTTTATTTTTGACTCATTGATATTTTGTGCTTTGGCATTATGGGTGGTGAGTGATATATAGCCATCTTCTTCCGTTTTAAAATTGGGCTTATATCTGGTATTTAGTAAGTTAATACTATCCAGATCCAGTTGGTTCCCCCTAACCCTGTTTAACAACTCAATAAATTTGCTGTCGCTCTGACGATATACATGATTTAATTCTATGCTGATGTAAGTTGTCTTTTGTAATGCTTTGCAGCTAAAAAAGAATGCAGTATCGTAATATTCCTTTAACACATTCCATTCATTGTCTTTCACAACCGGGGCTAACTGCTGAAGGTCACCTATCATGAGCATCTGAACCCCACCAAACGGAAGATTTCCGGGTCTGTACCTCCTCAAGGTTTCATCGATGCCATCCATTATATCTGCTCTTACCATGCTAACTTCATCAATAACCAGGAGGTCGAGGCTCTTTATTATTTTAATCTTATTCTTGCTGAACCTATTGTATTTTTGTTGATCAGCTGATCTGTTATCTGGCTTATAGCCCGGTATCCAAGGGCCAAAAGGCAGCTGGAAGAAGGAATGTATGGTAACTCCCCCTGCATTGATGGCAGCAACCCCTGTTGGAGCGACTACCACCATACGCTTCAAAGAAACCTTCTTTAAGTTATGAAGAAAGGTGGTTTTTCCGGTACCGGCCTTGCCAGTGAGAAAAATATTCCTTCCGGTAAACTCAACAAAGTTTCCGGCCAGTTGTAACTGATAGTTTTGTTTGGCATCCATATGAATAACAAAGTAAGTTAATTTATAATTTTATTTAACCACAAAGGACACAAAGTACAGCACAAAGGTGCACAAAGGATTATAGAATTACACGTTTTATTCCAGCCTTTAAATGCGCCACATTAAAATTTATCAGCAAACCTAATTTGCATCCTGAGAGTTTCATATAAGTAAGTATTTGTGCCAGATGTATATCAGCTAATGATTCAACTGACTTGATTTCAACAAGTATTTTGTTCTCGACCAATAAATCAACTCTGTATCCAGCATCAAGTTTTACTTCTTTATAAATGAGTGGTAAAGGTATCTGCTTTTCCACTTTTATACCTGATTGTAATATTTCATAAAATAAGCACTCTTCATAAGTACTCTCAAGTAATCCAGGGCCCAATGTTGAATGAATGTTAAATGAACAATCCAAAACCGTCTTGAATATTTTCTCTATATGCATAAGATATAAGTTTTTCTTTGTGATCCTTCGTGATATCCTTTGTGTCCTTTGTGGTAAAAAACAAATCTACCTTCACTTATTAATACCAAATACTTAAAAATGTCACACTTTTTCATAATTATATTTACTTTTAAATAAAATTCAATTACAAATGAGGTGGATTAAAAAACCGATCATAATCCTGATTCTGTGTTTATCTTTTCCGGTATATTCAATTGCCCAAAGCATGGAATATAAGACAGGAAATGGAATAGAGATCAGCAATGTTTTTCTAAACAATGGCGAAGTTATCAGTTTCAGCTCTACTCCAATGTTCAGCTTCATGCTGAATGAGGAAGAGATCAGCTCCAGCAATGCAAAGGTTTCCATGATGCCGGAAAACACACTCCTTATGTTCGATAATGGAATCATGGCCAGCTTCAACAAAACCGGCAAAATGACTGCCACCATAGAATTTATCAATAAAAGAAAAGATACCATCACACTCGAAAATGTCGTCCCGTTTGGAACTGACCCTGCACACACCTATATCACTTCAAGTGGCCCATGGTCGCTGACAAGAGCTAAGCTTTTCCGCCCCGGTACTGGTGCTGTGGGGGTGATCCTCCCCGATAATGCATGGGAATTGGGTTACGGAAGCTTTGAGATTGATGACTCAGTATCATTATGTGGCTTATGCAGGCGAACGGCAGTCGAAAATGGCCAAAAACACAGATGTAAAACCCAGCTTTATCCCGGAGGAAGTGTAATGTATGAATTCCATTTTGAAGTATTCTCTGGTCCATGGCAAAACGGCCTGAAAAAGATTTTCCAGGAGAACTATCTCTACGATCTTGATGAATTTGACAATACGCTATTTGAACGTGAGGATCTGGAATGGATAAGGCATGCCTATGTTGTAGGATTGAATTTTGCCTGGGATGTTGATTTTTACAGCGAAGAGGAAAACCGGTATAGCTTGGCCTATTATTTTTTAGAAGGTATTTCAAATTTCTTCGGCTATGATGTATACGCACTATGGCCTACATGGCCCCGACTGGGATTAGACGAGAGAAACCAGTGGGACCTCTTTCGGGACCTGCCTGGCGGACTTCAGGAAATTCGGGATCATGTGGATTTCATGCATGAAAATGACATGCGATTCTTCATCTGTTTTAATCCCTGGGATGAAAGTACCCGAAAGGAAGATCCTTATAAAGGAATAGCTGCTATTATCGAAGCGACGGATGCCGATGGGGTTGTCCTTGATTGTCGTGGCAAATCAAATGAGCGCTTGCAAAAGATCGCTGATAGTATTAAGCCGGGAGTTGTAATGTACAGTGAAGGCATGGCGGTGGTGAAGGATATGCCGGGCATCGTGGCCGGGAGGGTGCACAATGCCATCTACTACTCTCCTCCACTGAACCTGAATAAACTGATCAAACCTGAATTTGCTATTTTTCGGGTACTGGAGATTCGTGACAGAGACCTGAAAAGGGAAATGGCAATCTCATTCTTCAATGGATACGGCGTGGAATTAAATTCTATGGGACCCGGACGTCCCGAGGCGGTTGTTAATGATCTCGAATACCTTGGTAAAACCACCATGATCCTTCGCCAGAATTCCAATGCTTTCCTTTCTCCTGAATGGACTCCACTGATCCCCAGCCTTAAAGATAGTATCTGGGTGAATAAATGGCCCCAAAAAGAAAAAACAATATATACTATTCTATCATTTGAGACAGCAGGACATGATGGTGCTCTATTCCAGATAGAACCAAAAGCAGCTTACCATTATGTTAGTCTTTGGAATCAGAAAGAAGTGAAGCCGATAAAACTTAATAACACATTTTATCTCCCTTCAAGCATTGACGCTTATAATGAGAGCTATATAAATACCCGCAGGGAAGGCAATGTAGATTGCATCGCAGAATTCCCAGACCTGATCAGGATAAATGACAGGGATCATCAGCTCAGGGTCACCGCTATGAGGGGTGACAAATTAATTATCTGGAGATCAGAAGCAGCACATGGAAATCACTTTTTACCATATACAAATATTAAAGGAGACTTTAAAATACATGGGTCATGGCTTGCCGGACATGAAAAAATTGTCCTCCAGTTGATAGAAAATGATCAATTGATTGACCAGCGAATATATAAAATTGCTAAAGGCAAACCCTGGTTGGTTTCTGAAGTACGCAAAACTTCAGCTCAAATCGATGAGAGAGGTACCATTCCTGTTACAGGCGGCTCATTTTCATTCGTAACCGAACAAAACGACCAGTTCATCCCATATCCGGGGCCGGCCACTCGGATCGATACAAACCTGCAAGATTTTTATATAGACAAACAGCCTGTTAGCAATGTCCAATTCAAGGAATTCCTGGAGGAAAGCGAATACCAAACGAGGATCAAAGAGAATTTCCTGAAACACTGGACAAATGGCACTTATCCTGATTCAATTGCAGACGATCCGGTGGTGTATGTGGACTATGAAGATGCTCTGGCATATGCTGAATGGGCAGGAAAAAGACTCCCAACAGAGCTGGAATGGCAATATGCAGTGCAGAAAAAGAATATACAAACAGGTATAGTCTGGGAGATGACCAACGACCGTTACGACAATGGTTCTCATATTTTTATCATTATCAAAGGGGGTAGTTATTATAAACCTGAATCCAGCTGGTGGTACATTCAGGGTGGGAAGCAGCCCCCGGAGCGACAGCAGATGCTGCTGCAGGTGAGCCCGGGATTTGACAGGGCCTCAACAGTAGGCTTTCGTTGTGTACAGGATCCAAGACAAAAATGAAGAACTAAGAAGTTATTTTTATTAACGGCCCTTTGTGGTAAAAAAACAATCCAACCCCCAATAATTCTATTACTATCTTTGCTTGAGCAATGCCAGGAATTCTGAATTCTACATTCTGATGCCTGATATCAGAATGTGGGACACATAAGAAAAAAAAGATTAAATGATAAACGGACATGATAAATTATTCGCACCCCTTGAAGAACTGAGGACATGCAATATTTGTCCGCGCAAATGCAATGCCGACAGGTTTTCGTCTGAAAAAGGCTATTGCAAGTCGGGCACTGAATTCAGTATTTCCTCAATATGTCTTCACAGGGGAGAGGAGCCGGTGATAAGCGGCAGCAAAGGAATATGCAATCTATTCTTTACCAATTGCAACCTGCAGTGTGTGTATTGCCAGAACTGGCAGATCAGCTCAAATATTGCCGACCATAGCCGCGATCAACTGGACCTGGAAGAAGTGCTGGGACAGATTTGCAGTATCCTTGACATAGGGATCAGCATCCTGGGTTTTGTCTCCCCCGGACATTTTATTCCCCAGATGAAGATCATCGTAAAAGCCCTCGGCAACCTGGGCTATCACCCAACGATCGTCTACAATTCCAATGGATATGATGATGTGGAACAGCTCAAACGACTTGAAGGGATGGTAGATGTGTATCTTCCTGATTTCAAGTATATGGATCATGAAATATCGAAGCAATATTCCGATGCAAATGATTATCCCGGAATTGCATTAAAAGCGCATAAGGAAATGTACAGACAGAAAGGAAGTACATTGATCGTGGATGATGATGGCTATGCTGGCAGAGGTATAGTGATCAGGCACCTGGTGCTTCCCGGGCATACTGACAACAGCATCAAAGTTCTTGAAACGATTGCAGAAGAATTGTCGGTGAATCTACATATCTCCCTGATGTCGCAATATTATCCAAGTCACCGGGCAGGGGAGTACGCAAACCTAAAGCAGACTGTTGATGTAGATGAATATTATAAAGTTGTAAAGCGGATGCATGAGTTGGGATTCACCAAAGGCTTTATCCAGGAGATGGAGAGTTCCTGTAATTACCGTCCGGATTTTGATTTAGAGCATCCCTTTGAGAAGATGTAAGATGGCAGATGGCATAAGGCATATGGCAAATGAAAAATGTAGAATGTATTATCCCCTCACATACGAAGAGCCAATGTTCAGGCCGCCCAGTGAGGCCCGGTCGCTCATTCTGCAGCCCACCATAGGCTGTTCCTGGAACCGTTGTGCATTCTGCGAGATGTATACCACCAAGAAATTTCGCATCCGCGATGTCGGGGAGGTGAAAGATGAGATCAGGGCCATTGGAGACATGCAGCCTGATATCAGGAAAGTCTTCCTGGCCGATGGCAATGCTATGGTACTGCCGGTGGATTACCTCATGGAATTATTGAGTGCCTTGAAAAAATCATTCCCAAAGCTTAACAGGGTGTCTGCTTATGCTTTGCCCGGGGAACTCATCGTTAAAACTGATGATGAATTAAAAATGATCAATGAAGCCGGCTTGAAACTGATTTATGTTGGAATTGAATCCGGGGATGATGAAGTACTGAAATTGATCAACAAGGGAGAGACGGCAGCAAGCTCTGTTGAGGGCTTATTGAAAGCTACAAAGGCAGGCATCAAAAGTTCGGTGATGATCCTGAGTGGGCTGGGAGGGAAGCGCTACAGCCTACAGCATGCCGAAAATTCAGCCAAAGTGGTCAATGCTATCCAGCCTGAGTATCTCTCTACCCTGGTGTTGAGCTATCCCCACGGCATGGAACATTATAAAAAGCGTTTCAAAGGTGATTTTGAGCCCTGCGACATCCCGGATCTGCTCCGGGAGCTTAAAATTTTCATAGGTGCCACTGAGCTGGATCAAACGGTGTTCCGCAGCGACCATGCTTCCAATTACCTGATCATTAAGGGTAATCTTGGACGGGAAAAGGAAAAGATGCTTGCAGAAATAGAACATGCCCTGGAAAACCCCGGAATGGCAGGTCTAAGGCCGGAGTGGCTGCGAGGGTTGTGATATTCAGTATGCAATTTACAGTATACAATATTCAAAGTGGAGAAACCTTCGCAATGCTGCTCCCAATACTGTATACTGTATATTGAAATCTGTAATCTGTATATTCTCCCCCAATGACCTTGGCATGACCTTTCTGTGGCCGTTATGATATTCAGTATACAATTTACAATCTGGCATTAACTATTTATCTTCAGATTTGCTTTTCTATTATAGAATTTCTATATTTAGGGGTTGATTATAATGAATTTACTGCCTCTTTACTGCCAATTACCAAGTGATGATGAATGGTCAACGCTTATTAATTACCTGGGATACGATTACTCCGGAGGGAATTATAGAATACACCGAAGTGAATGTTGCTTTCTCAGGTACAATTATAGATTTTCACCATGTTGTAGGCACCTGGCATGACTATAAGGTGCGAAGAGATTTACAGGGGAAGATGGTGGTGAAATAGAATTTGTATTTAAAACAATATGAAAATTATAATTATGAAAATTGAAACATTAATCATAAAATTTATTTTATGCACATTATTCATTTTTCCCGCATACTGTACTTTATTGGGCCAGTTAAATGACAGCATTTCCCTTAAAACAAAAACACATTACAAACTTTTAAAAATCGGGCTTGACGGAGGAGTTGCCTATTATAATCCAAAAGATGTAAATTCACTAATTGATAATTGGTTAAATTCTAATGGAACTGTAGTCCGTGATAAGCTCATAACGGGAATTCATTTAGGTTTTTCGGTAAATGGATATTTGGCTGTTTCTCCATTAAAATTTTTTGATATTCGTCCAGAAATCAGCTATAATTATATTCCAAAGATATTTAAGTATGATTATGGAAGCAAAGCTTTAAATATTTCTATAACATCATACAGCCCTGGTATTTCTGTAAACTTCTTTTTAGAATCCTGGAGATTGGGCGGTGGATTGTTTAAATATTACAGTCAGATAAAGTGGAAGGATTACGAAAAAGACTTTAATGACACATGGAAAGGTGATAACCTGGGTTATCATGTATATCTGGGTGTCAATCCCAAAATATCATCAAATTTCAGAATGTCAATAACTTTTATGTACAGAAACATTGTAATAAAAGAATTAAAAAATGAAAACTCTCAGGTACTAAAGATTCCATCAGAAGACAGGAACTTTATGCTTGACCTTACAGGATTTGAATTTAGAATTGGATTTTATTTTTCATTTATTAAAATCGGAGGTAAACATGGGAAATAATAAAATATATTACCTATCACACATTTTTATTATTGTCACATTAATTATTGGGTTTGTTTCCTGCAAAAAGGATGAATCACCAGGGAACCGGATACTCGTGTCTGGCATTATAAAAAATGTTAGTGCCGGTGAAAATACAGGTGTTTTTATTGAAGAAGAATTTCCCGAAAGTACAACAACCTCTTCCCCTGTTGTAAAAGGAAGCAGGCAAATAGTTCGTGGAGGCTCGTTGGTTTTACAAATTCAACCGCTTGATTTATCTGACCAGATTTTAATTGGGATTTCCGAACTGACCGATACTGCCTGTAATTATTTAAATGTCGGGTTTTACGAACAAGCAAAAGGTTACTTCAGTGTGGATTTAAATGAAGCAGCTTTAAAATCAGCTAAAGGCCATAGGCAGAATGTCCCAGAAATTAGTTTGGAAAAGATACACCTGGTTAGAAGTATGGCAAATAATAACAATAAGTCATTACATTTTGAGGGTGGTGTATACTTCCTGATAATTTCTTTTTACGAAATAAACCAATTTAATTCATTTTATATTAAAATAGCTACTAAAAGCAGCAATGGAATAAGCAAGGTATATATACATAAGATTATGGTTAACGGAATGGCAGGCTTTTCAAATAACCTCCAGGTAAGCCTCAATTGGGCTTTCCCTGTTGATATTGATTTACATCTTGAAACACCCGATGGTAACGACATTTATTACGGCACACCTATTGGGCAAAACGGCGGAATGCTCGACCTTGATTCAAACCCTGCATGCAAAATTGATGACATCAATAACGAAAACATAACATGGGGAAACTATGCTCCTGCAAATGGTTCATACAAAGTAAGGGCAGATTTATGGTCGGCATGTAACAGTTATGGTCCATTTCCCTATGTTGTTACCGTAAATAACAAGGGGAACGTAACAACATACACCGGCGAATTTGTACCTTCCGATGAAACTTTTGGTGCTGCTTACTCGGGAAGGTTAATTGCGACCTTTGATTTTACGAAATAACATAATGAGTTCTATGATTTTAATAGAATAAAAGAGATATATCATGAAAAAAAGAAATTATTATCTAATAAGAATACTCTCGAATTTTATTTTATTGTTTTGTATAATAACCTTCTCACAAAGCACAGAAGCACAGAATAATACAGAAGGGATTAATAATGGCTTTGTCTTTATTGATGGTAAATATATTGAAGCACCCTACATTTTTGAGGTACACAATCTTGGCATTTACCTAAATGGAAATCTTGTTTTTAATCCTCCGGCTAATAGGCCTAATTTTAATGTTATTGAGGATCCTGGTTTTCCTGCAGGTTTGACAAAGAATACAACAATTTATTATTTCTTGGAAAAAATGTGGAATAAAGAACTTCCCCATTATTGTGCTAAGCTAGCGTATTTATTAAAAAAGCATGACAAAAACACTGCTCAATTGGAAATGTTAAACTACTACAAAAAGCTACCATTTATTAAAACAGTGGAACAAGTGGAAGGACCTGGAGCTAAGGTAACTGACTATTCGGGCAATACAGTAACTGTCGATTTATCTATTAAGGAATCTGCATTTGAAGTGATACCTGAAAATAAAATCTTTAAACAAAGAGCAGAACTTACCCAAATCCTAAATAATCGACTTCAATCAGGACAATGTATCTTCTTTTTTAAAGACGGAACTGAAATATACATGACAGAACGAAAAGCTGCAAAAGTTTTATTTGACGTAGTAATGGTTTTGGTTTCTGATACGCTGAACGATAATAGAAAACATGAAGAGTTGATAAATACAGGAATATTTCCAAAAGATTTTACGAGGCTTTACCAACAACTAATAAGGGAGTATTATAATAGTCAACAACTTATAGAAAGAATAAGCACTACGAGAGAAAAAATCCAAAACCAATATGGAATAGAAGAAAGCTTTTACCCAAAACCAGTTGATAGTGAAATAATAATAAAAGTTATTAATAAAAAAAGTGGAGAAGCAGCCTATTCTCCGGATGGAAATTTTTTATATGTATATTCTCCCTGTGCATTCGACCAAATTGCTTGCCCAGATGATATTTATTTGAACGTCAGTTCATATATTGAGAAACAAAGTTATTATACTACAACCTGTATTTTTAAAGATCAGACTTGCGGAGATGATAATCCAGGATATTGTACTTTAGAAAATTTCAAAAATTGTGAATATGCTGCATTTCTTTATGTGCTAACTCATGGTGAAATTGGTGGTATCGGTGGTATTTTTATGCAAACTCCACAAGAAGCTGATAAATGGTATCAAGGAGAGCAAAATATTAGTACTATGGTTACAAACAATTACCCCAATTGCAAGTATATGGTTCATGTTGAACCTCAATGGTTTTCTGAAAATTGGAAAAATACCCTTAATCAATCAAAGGCAATTGTAATTCTTGGAATATGTTATAGTTATCCAAATATTACAGATTCAGTAGGTGGCAGCGTTGTATTTGGGTATCCTGGTTTATCCTATGCTGACAATAAGAAGATAAATGATGGTATATTGCTGAATAGAATGAATGGTACATTCGGGAATGGCAATTTTAGAACAGCCAAAGCTTCATTTAATATAGGCGGTTTTAAAGATGGTTTAAAAATGGTTGGTGAGGGAAATATCACTCTATGTCCAGCAACAGAAGTATTTGAACCAGATAATGGAGAATTTGTACAATCATCCGGAACAGGTTATTTTATGGTAGATACTTATTGCAGGGATTTAGTTCCGGCAACAGAAGCATTAACCTTTGTTGTAAATGATAGTGCTAACAGTCCGATTATAACTAATGTGGAATGGGTATCTACAAATGGGAAAGCGAATGCTATAACGTTTGACTGGGATTTTTCGGAATACAAATATTTTGAGGTTATTGTGAAAGCAAATGCAGACAAGTTTATAAGTTGGGGTTGGTCTGGGGGTGGGCATATATTGGATGGAGATGGTAAAACTCCTAATGGAGATGATGTAATATACACATTCTACCATAAAGGAAATCCATCAATTTGTTATGTCCTTGACCGCTCCGGTTCAATGGAAGGCGCCCCATTGGCAAATGCCAAAGCAGCAGCTAACCAGGGAATATGTTCGATGGATGTGGGAGATGAGGTATCGGTGGTTTCATTTGCAGAATTTGCAAGTGTGGATTATACCCGGCATGAGATATTGGGAGATGCTGAAAAACAGGCAGCTATGAATGCAGTTAATTCGTTGTATGCCGAAGGTTGGACATCCATTGGCGCCGGTCTATTGAAAGCTTATTACCAATTATTAAGTTCAAATCATAAAACCCGTGATTATGTTCTTCTTACGGATGGACAAGAAAACACACCACCCTGGGTTGCTGATGTAATTCATCTTTTTCAGAATTTTAAAAACGACACTATACATCATATTCATACAATTGCTTTTGGCGAGGGGGCAAATCAACAGCAAATGGCTGAGATTGCGCAGCTAACAGGCGGTTTATATGCATATTGCCCATATCGAAATGATCCATTGGCAATAATGAATATTTACAATGTTATACAAAATGAAATATCAGGTGGGCAAACGGTTTCACAAGAAGAGAATACATTAACTGGGAACCAGGTTAATGAATACGATGTTTTTGTAGATGAAAGCATTTTTGAAAAAAGAATTACTTTAATCTGGGACAACATTGATGAAAACATTACATTCGAAATGATAACCCCTGGTAA
>JAIOSQ010000089.1 GCA_021107535.1 Bacteroidales bacterium
CCTTCCGGTGCCGGTAAAACTACACTGGTGAAAGCTATGCTTGATTCAGGCCCTGGCCTGGAATTTTCAGTTTCGGCTTGCAGCCGGTCTAAAAGAGCAGGTGAAACCAATGGCAAGGATTACTATTTCATCGGGCTTGAAAGGTTTAAAGAAAAGATCCGGGAAAATGCATTCCTTGAATGGGAAGAAGTATACAAAGATCATTTTTACGGCAGCCTTGAATCGGAAGTGGAACGTATCCGGGCAGAAGGGCGGCATGTGATCTTCGACGTGGATGTTTATGGCGGGCTAAACATAAAAAAACAATACGGAGACAAAGCTTTGGCTATTTTCATAATGCCTCCCTCATTAGAAGTTCTTGAAGAACGTTTGAGAAAACGTTCAAGCGATTCGGAAGAAAACATTTTGAAACGTATAGACAAAGCACGCCATGAAATCGGTAAAGCCGTTGAATTTGATAAGATCATTGTTAATGATGACCTGGATACAGCGATTGCAGAAGCAAAAAAACTTGTATCGGATTTTTTAAATACAGATGCCTGATAAAGCAAAAACCGGTTTATTTTTTGGATCTTTTAATCCGATCCATACAGGACATATGATCCTGGCTGAATATATGGTGGAATACACAGATCTGAAAGAAGTATGGTTCGTGGTATCTCCCCAGAACCCGCTGAAGGAGAAGAAAAGCCTGCTGGCAGACTACCACAGGCTTGCCATGGTAAATATCGCTGTGGAAGATAATGTACGGTTGCGTTCATGCAATATTGAATTCAAAATGCTTCAGCCATCCTACACTATAGACACACTCGCCTACTTAAGTGAAAAACATCCTGAACGGCACTTTATTTTAATTGGGGGGACGGATATCCTCCCCAGTTTCCACAAATGGAAAAACTATCAGGAACTGCTGAAACAATATGAGTTATACATATACAATCGTCCACATTATGATCCGGACGAGTATAAAGACCATCCACAAATAAAATATTTCGACGCACCCCTGATCGAGATCTCAGCCAGTTTCATTCGCAGTTCAATTGCCGAAGGAAAGGATATCCGATACATGTTACCGCCCAGGGTATATGAGTATATCAGAGAGATGCATTTTTATGAAAAGTGACTTTAGGCCTGACTTCTTGTATCAACATTAAAATATGCTAAGTAATATTGTGCCGGAATGCTTATCTTTTCATTAGCTAGAAGTAATACGTTTCCGTATCATCTCCTTTTTCATGTTTTTTTATGAGGGAATGATCTAAGCCTGATAATATTATATCCAACAGACCGCTGTCAATATCTTCTTTTTCAAAAACAATCTTGATGGGTTCGTTTCCGGCAAGAAGATTGAGTGCAGCTTTTAATTTTTTGGCAATGAATCCGGAGCTGCTCTTGTTCATCTCCAGTTTTACATATTCCTTATCCGGATCATTCTCAATAATCTTAAACCCAAGCATCTTATTATATTTTAGTGCTCTTTCATTGCTTTTCAGGATCGTAGCCCTGGGTTTCAGGTCCCAGACCAAAACACCGAGTTCTGCAAATATCAAGGTGCAAAGTGTAGGGATATGAGTTTGTCTGTAATGCTTATTCCAGATAAAGATCCCTGTTTCCATCGACTTCTCTTCCCAGTTGATATCCTTTCCGTTGATCAGCCCGATCTTCTTCCCCTTATATTCAATAATAAAATACAGGTTTTCATTATTATTAATTGATGCAAACCACTTCTTTTGCATTTCAGGTGTGATCTCTTCCCGGTACACCATGTATTTTGTAATACTGGGATGGTTTCGCCACTTTCGAACCAGTTCAATATCTTCTTCCTGAAGCCGGATATAACGGATATTGTATTTTGAGATTATCATATTGACTTCATATTAAATGCAGTATGCTTAACGGGCAAATTTAATCATTTCATTTATGCTTTCAACTGTCCGGATAAAGCTTCCTTCAAAAATAATATCTTTGTATCAGAACTTTTGCATTGTAATCAGAATGGATAAAAAGAAGCTGATCCTAATTAATCCCTGGAACCAACATACCAAAAATGGTTTGTACGACACGCATTCTTTGTCTCCACCACTTGCCCTTGGGATCATCGCTTCGCTTACTCCATCCGACTGGGATATTGAGATCATTGACGAAAATTTCGATGAATTCAAATTCAAAGAAGCTGATCTGGTCGGCATTACTGCAGTAACTGCAAACATCAACAGGGCCTACGAGCTCTCTTCCATTTACAGAAAAGCAGACATCCCAACAGTAATTGGTGGGATCCATGCTTCCATGCTTGCTGATGAAGCAGCAAATTTTTTTGATGTTGTGTTAATTGGTGAAGCTGAAAGTACCTGGAGGCAACTTATCAATGATTTCGAAAATGGTAAGCTCAAAAACCGGTACCAGGGAGAATTGCTGCCAATGGTGAATATGCCAATCCCCAGGCGGGATCTGTTTCATCCATCTTACACCTATGCCAATATACAGACGACACGGGGCTGCCCGATGAACTGCGACTTTTGTTCGGTCCATATATTTAATGGCAGCCGTTACCGGCAGCGGCCCGTAGAGGATGTACTTGATGAACTTGAAACCATCCCACAGAGCCTGGTTTATTTCGTTGATGATAACATTATCGGATATTCAAAGCAATCGGCTGAACGAGCGATCAAACTCTTCAAGGGCATGATCGAGAGAGGCATAAAGAAAGATTGGTATTGCCAGGCTTCACTGAACGTAGCCGATAATGAAGAGGTTCTGAAATATGCTGCGGAAAGCGGTTGCCGTATGATCCTGATCGGGATAGAATCGGAAAAGGAGGAACAACTCCGGGAAGCCA
>JAIOSQ010000036.1 GCA_021107535.1 Bacteroidales bacterium
AATCCGGTGCAACGATCAAATTGAACACTTCGGAATTACCAAAAGGATCATACCTGATCAGGCTTCATGATGGAGAGAGTACGTTTACGCGGAGGTTTGTGAAGATTTAAAGTAATCAGCCTTGTGCTGTTGGATGGGGGTTCCCGTTTGTGCGAGCACAAACGGGAATGACCCTCTCCCTGCATTGGTTTAGGGTAAGAGTCATTCTCGAATGGCGCAGCCATTCGGGAATCTCCATAAACAAGCTGCCATGCTTATAGAATGTCTCCCGTCAAGTCTTTCCAATCCGGATTGTTCTTGTTTATTAATGCATCCTTTTGATGCCGATACCATTTCTTAATTTGCTTTTCCCGTTTTATCGCTTTAACAATGCTTGAAAAAGTTTCATAGTATATGAGATAATGTACATTGTATTTACTGGTGAAGCATTTATTAATATTGTCTCTGTGTTCAGGAATTCTTCTTTTAAGATTATTGGTAACACCTGTATATAAGACATTCCTGTGTTTATTGGCTAAAATATAGACGTAATATGTTCTGTAATGCATATATATTAATACGGGATTCTGGGAAATGTCCCATATAAATCTGGCATTCTGTTATATCTTTGGAGCAAAATTATTTTTGAATGGAAAACAAAGCAATCCGTGTTCGTTTCGCGCCAAGCCCGACTGGCCCTTTGCATATTGGTGGCGTGAGAACGGCCCTGTATAATTACCTTTTTGCCCGCCATAATAAGGGAAAAATGATCCTCCGCATTGAAGATACGGACCAGAATCGTTTTGTGCCCGGAGCAGAAGAGTATATCATTGAATCCTTCAGGTGGTGCGGTATAGAATTCGACGAAGGTATTGGTATCGGAGGTGATTTCGCACCCTACAGGCAATCGGAGCGAAAACATATTTACAGGCAATACGCTGATCAACTGATTGAAAAGGGACATGCGTATTATGCTTTTGACACAGCGGAAGAATTGGAAAAAATGAGGAAAGAGCTTGAGGCTTCAGCTGCGATATATACCAGCTATAACCAGGAATCCAGGCTGAAAATGACCAACTCTTTAACGCTTTCCGGAGAAGAGGTGAAACGACGCCTGTCGGTAGGCGATCCTTTCGTGATCAGGATAAAAATGCCGGAAAATGAAACAGTGAAAGTGTATGACGAGATCAGAAAGGAAGTAGTGGTTGATTCATCCACCCTTGACGACAAAGTGTTGTATAAATCTGACGGGATGCCCACCTATCACCTTGCCAATGTGGTAGATGATTATCTGATGAAAATATCTCATGTGATCCGTGGAGAAGAATGGCTGCCATCACTGCCCCTTCATGTGTCGTTGTATCGCTTCCTGGGCTGGGAGAAAGACATGCCAAAATTTGCCCATCTTCCACTTTTATTAAAACCTGATGGCAAGGGAAAGCTCAGCAAGAGAGATGGCGACAAGCTGGGATTTCCTGTTTTTCCACTGGAGTGGAAAGATCCGAAAACAGATGAAATTTCTAGGGGCTACAGGGAAGATGGATACTTCCCGGAGGCCTTCATCAACATGCTTGCATTATTGGGATGGAATCCGGGAACGGAACAGGAAATCTTCAATATGGAAGAACTGGCAGAACAGTTTTCAATAGATCGTGTTGGCAGGTCAGGGGCAAGGTTTGATCCTGATAAAGCCAGGTGGTTCAATCACCAGTACCTGATCGGGAAGGATAATACCGAACTGGCAAAAGACTTTGCACTTATCCTGGATGAAAAAAATGTTGAATACCGGGATATGACATTCCTCGAAAAGATCATAGAGTTGGTAAAAGAACGGGTGAATTTTGTCAGTGAGATCTGGGGCCAGGCCTCCTTTTTCTTTGCTGCACCGGAAAGTTATGATGAGAAAACAGTAAGAAAACGCTGGAAAGAAAATACCGGCGCGTTGCTCACTGAGATCCTGGAAGTTATTAAAGCTACTGAACCATTCAGCAGGGATAAACTACATGATACCATTGCTTCATACCTGGAAGAAAAACAGATTGGCATGGGGCAGGTGATGATCGGCATACGCCTGTGCCTGGTTGGCAGTGGCACCGGACCGGATCTCTTCACCATTATGGAAATGATTGGCGGGAAGGAAACAGTGGAGAGGATTGAGACGGGGGTGCGTAGGCTGAGTTGATGATGGAAATATTTGCTGTTACTGGTTACTGGTTACTGGTCGCTGGCTACTGGTGCAAGTTAATAAAATTTTGGGGACATTTTTGAAATTGTGGTATTAATCTATAGAAACACATTTAAAAAATGAAAGGTGAGTTATAAAAAACTGAGAATTTGGGAATTATCTCTAGATGTTGTTATAGAGATCCAAAAAATGACCTTAGAATTACCACGGTTTGAAATGTATGAAACAGGATCGCAAATCCGCAGATCGTCAAAATCAGTAAAATCAAATATTGTTGAAGGCTATGGAAGGCGTAAGTATATTAATGAATATATTCGCTTCAGTATTTACGCACAATCATCAAATGATGAAACGCTGGATCATCTTGAAACATTATATTTGACAGGTTCTTTAAAGGATAGAATAATGTATGAAAGGATAAGAAAAAAGTTAATTATATTGGGAAGAAGAATCAATTTATTTATCCAGGCTCTTGAAAAGGCAAAACCAGTGACCAGCAACAAGTAACCAGTAACAGTATATCTTTACACCACCATGTCAACGATATCAATAGAGCAAATGGAATTTTATGCCTACCACGGCTGTTTTAAGGAAGAGCAGATCATTGGTACGCGTTTTCTTGTTGATCTGTACCTGGAAACGGATACCAAAAAGGCGGAAAAAACAGATGAACTGGCAGATACAGTGAACTATCAGGAAGTTTATTTGTTAGTAAAAACAGAAATGGAGATCAAGTCGAAGTTGCTGGAGCATGTGGGGAAAAGGATCCTGGATGCCATAATAAAAAATTTTCCGGAAGTTGGTTTTGCAAAGTTGAAGATCTCCAAGATGAACCCGCCCCTGGGTGGGAAAATGCAAAATGTTAGCCTTACAATGTGTACAGAATGAAACGTGAAGACAGTATATACAAAGTAAAAAAGATTACCTGCCAGTGCGGCCATAATTTTGACTGCCTGAGCCCTGACAACTGTTCATGCAGTGGCAATATTGAATTGAAGCGTTCAGGCGTAGATATGTCTAAGCTCAAGAAGCCCTGTCTTTGCCCACAATGTTTGAAGGTTGTTTCGGGGAAGGTTAATTAAGACCTATTTCCCTTTATCTCATTATAATCATCATTATTTTTATTTATGGACGGTTACTGGTCACTGGTTGCTGGTTGCTGGTTGTTCAGCACTTTGTTGATTGCTTATACCGTCAATCTCAAACCCATTTTTTGAACTCACACAACAAGCAACTAGCACTGAGTATCCAGTATCCAGTATCTAGTATCCAGTATCCAGTAACCAGCAAAGCTACTTGCTAAAATCATAAAAAATATCTTACCTTTGTGTTCCTTAACGGTCTCGTGGCCGAGTGGCTAGGCTGGGGTCTGCAAAACCTCCTACAGCGGTTCGAATCCGCTCGAGACCTCAAAATAAATCTCTAACCCGTTGTTATACAGCACGTATGATGATGGGTTTTTGTTTTAGGGGCGGAGATTGGGGCGGAATGCCCTCCTTCATGTTGTGTAAAAATGCTCTTGCTTCAATTTCACGGCATTGTTTATTCATGATTGTGAGATAGACACGCTACTGCACTATAAGCTTCTTTCTGAACCGACATCCATCCCATATCACTTCAACGATATACAAGCCCCGAGGAAGCCATGAAACATCAATGGTATTGTCAGGCTTCATTTCATGAATAACTCTTTGTCCAAGCTTGTTGTAGATGCTGATTTCGCCGATGATTCCGTCAACTCCCGAGATGGTTATTTCTGAAGAGGAAGGGTTGGGAAATAATTCAATTTTATTTAATATGTTTTTTTCATCAATATTAACTCCATTTGCTATGCAGGAATCCTGAACTTCCTCCGGACTGTTGCAACCTAGGGCATTATCATGTATACTGACATTTCCATTTGGAGAAGCAATGTAATCGCAAACACTTTGCACATGACAAGTAGATAAAGAAGAATTATCTTTCACATACATATCGCTAATTGATTCAGAATCAATATTATCTAGTCCTGCTAAACTGGACAGATGATCATTTGAAAAAATTCCAAGCCCTCCCCCAATAGAAATCAGATTGTCCAGTCCTGTTAAGCTGTTAAGAGCATTGTTGTCCTTAACCCAAAGGTATCCCCCAATATGAGTTATATTCTCCAATCCTGTTAAATTGACCAGAGCATTGTTATTCATAAACGTAAGATCATTCCCGATTGAATACAAATTGTCTAGTTCTGTTAAGCTGTTAAGGGCATTGTTGTCCTCAATCCAAAGGTCTCCCCCAATACAAGTTACATTGTTCAGTCCTGTTAAACTGACCAGAGAATTGTTATTCTCAAACGTAAGATCATTCCCGATTGAATCCAAATTGTATAGCTCTGCAATACTGGCTAAAGCGGAATTATCTTCAAACTCAAGTTCTCCACCAACAGAAATAACATTTTCCAATCCAGTTAAATTAATAAGTGGATCACATGAAACTATGATTAAGTCATCTTCCACGGAAAGAATCACACTTAACCCACTTAAATTTGAAATATCATCCCCGGAAATTAACACATCCCCATTTAATTCACTACAATCCGGATAATCAGTCTGGAAATTATCAATTTCAGATTGATATAAAAAGTAATAGTTACCATATGGCAGACAAGGAAGTACCGTTCCACAAGAATTCGCTATTTGTGCCGGATTGTTGCATCCACCTGCATTACCATAAATGTTCACACTGCCATTGGGAGAAACGAGATAATCACAAACACTTTGCACATCACAAGTTGTTAAGATAGGATTTTCTAATATTCCTAAATTAGTTATACTATTTGAGTTTATGTTATCTAACCCAGATAAGCTCACCAGATTATCATTATCTTGAATATACAAAGCTCCGCCAATTGAAGTCAGATTCTGCAGCCCAGACAAATTTTCCAACGTATCATTACCATGAAAACTTAATCCTCCACCAATTGAAGTTAAATTGTTTAACCCTGATAAACTGGAAAGGGTATGATTAGTTGTAATAATAAAGTTACCATGGATTGAATCTAAATTTTCAAGTCCCATAAAACAGTCCAGGCTATCATTCCATTCTAAATGAAACCAACCCCCAATAGAAACTAAATTTTCTAATCCCAGGAAATTCTTCAACTTGTCATTTGCTATTACACTAAAATCTCCTTCAATAGCAATTAAACTTTCCAGTCCTGAAGTATTATATAAATTTTTGGTATACCAAATATGAAAAGCCTCCCCCACACTTGAAATATTTTCAAGACCAACTAAATTTTCCAGAGAGTCATTACCAAGAATTCTTAAATAACCAGCTATTGATGTTATACCTCTCAGACCCGTTAAATCATTTAATCTTTGATTATTAACAATGATTAAATCGCTACCAATAGAAACCAAACTGTCTAATCCTGCTAAATCCTTCAAAGAAGCAGTGCCAACATTATAATTACCAATATTAAGGTATCCCCCGATGTTAGTTACAACAATTAAAGGACTTAAATCATTAATGCTTGAACCTTCGATAATGACATCTCCCTCAATCTCCGTACACCCAGGATAATTAATCTGAAAACTATCAATCTGTGATTGGGTGGAGAAGGTGATACCCTCGGGTAGACAGGATTGTGCTAACGCCCCTGGATGCCAACACAACAACAAAATGCTTGCTATTATTAATGAATATTTCATTGCTTTATCATCTTTATAACCGATACCCCTTCCTTACTCCTCATTACGGCGAAGTACATGCCCTCAGGAAGCCATGAAACATCAATGGTATTATTTGTCTTTACTTCATGAATGACCCTTTGTCCAAGCTTGTTGTAGATGCTTATTTCATCAATGATGTATCCTTCTGCTGATATATTGAGCTCTCGGTTGCAAGGATTGGGATAGAACATTACAATATCATCAATAACCTGTTCGTTGATATGAACGCTATTTGCTATACAAGAATCCTGGACTTCTTCAGGGCTATTGCAGCCGGTAGCATTCTCCGAAATTGTAATACCTCCATTCGGACTTGCCAAATAAGCACATACACTTTCTACTTCACAGGTGGATAATAAGTAATTATCATGAATATGGAGTCCTTCAATTGTGTTGGACTCAATATTTTTCAGTCCTTCCAAGCTAGATAGGGCATCGTTATTTATGATTTTAAGGCTTCCTCCCCCAATTGATGTCACTCCTTCCAATCCTGTTAGGTCAGTTAGGGAATTATTATCCTCAATTTCAAGCCCTTCCCCAATTGATGTCACTCCTTCCAATCCCGAAAGACTAAATAGGCTATAATTTGACCAAATCCCTAAGTTACCTCCGATAGAAGTCACCTCCTCCAATCCCGACAGATTTGTCAGGTGACCGTTAGCCCCGATTATGAGGTGTTCCCCGATAGAAGTTAATCCCTGCAACTCAAGGCTTGTCAATGCATAGTTATACCATATATAAAGTGATTCCGTAATGATAGTCAATCCCACCATTTCTGACATACAAATGATTGCGTGGTTTCCCATAATTTTAAAGTCTCCTCCGATTAATGTCACCCCTTCCAATCCTATAAGACTAGTCAAAGAATCGTTATAAACAATATAAAGGTCCTCCCCAACAGAAGTCAGTAAACTCAGTCCAGTTAGATTAGTTATATCAGTGACTCCCCAATTCCCAATTTGAACAAACCCTTCAATCTCAGTACAACCAGGATAATTTATAGGGAAACTGTCAATCTGTGATTGGGTTGTGAAAGTGATACCTTCTGGGAGGCATGATTGTGAGAGGGAGAACCATGAAATTAGCAAAGCCACGCACATAAGCATACCAGTCTTGAGCAACATCCTTCCCGGTGAACCATGGGACGGCTTCCGATGGAGTATCTTCGTGAACATGAGGTTTGGTTTTAAATTTTCTATAGGTAAAGATAAGAATAAATTTACCATTCACTCCTATTTGAAATGATTAAGAAAGATAATACCTAAGCCAGATAAACTGGAAAAAACAAAATCCAAATAAATTCCATGAATCACTTATTGGGGTAAAACAAGCTAAATAAATATCTCAGAATACATTTTTTCGATATGTGTAACTTCTTCAGTCGATAACATACTAAACTCTTTCTCTTTAGCTCTTTTCGACAATTCTCCGTTCCCTTGCGCAAGAAATCTCACCAATAGTGCAATCATATTGTCTGGCATGTCATATGATTGTTCTACCTGATATTTAAACTGATCATATTTATATAAATAATTTATTTCTTGAGGTATTATTTCATCAATAGTCTGTTTTACACAACTATATAGAAATTCTGTCATTTTTGTAGCATCAAAGTACCTATATAAGTCTATGGTGTCATTTAGTACTTCTACGTTATTATCTTGTGTGGACTGCCATTCTATTAATTCTATTCTTGGCTTGGAGTAATCTTCAAGGGCTTCTCTATATTCATTTATTCGTTCTAATATTGCTGCCGATACCGGAAATATCAGATTCTGTTTTGTAAATCCCTTTTTTGTTAATACATGATGGAACAAATACCTGTGAATCCTACCATTGCCATC
>JAIOSQ010000149.1 GCA_021107535.1 Bacteroidales bacterium
AACACCCAGTGTTTCTTTGTTTATCGTGAACTGAACGGGAATATCTGAAAAAGTTTTCAGAGTATCTATCAGGATTTTTGCAGGAATGGTCACAGCACCGGGATCTTCTGCTTTATCCAGCGGAATAGTTACCGTCATGGTGGTCTCCAGATCAGAGGCAGTAATCATCAGTGCATCCTTCTTAAGTTCAAAAAGGAAATCATCCAGTATTGGCAGTGTATTGCTGGTATTCAACACACCACTTAAAGCAGTTAGGTTTTTGGATAATAACGAACTTGAAACGATAAATTTCATATTGTAATAATTTCTGTTAGGAATAAACTTATTTAGCATCGTAAAATTAAGAAAAAAACAACAAGGCAAGGAATAAAATATAAATTATTGACGCAGGTTACTTTAAACGCTTATACAAAAACCTGGACTCGGTACCGGAAAGCAGTCTCCTGATGTTTTTTGTATGAGTAAGCGGAACGAACACAGCAACAGCAATAGATAATATAACCAATGGCAGTTCGGTATTCCCGAACAGGAAAAAAGAAAGGAAGGGAAAAGAGATGCATGATATAATGGAAGAAAGGGATACATAACCGCTCAGAAAAAAAACGATAAAGAAAACCCCCAGTGCAGACAGCCCACTGAATGGATACAGTGCAATTCCAACCCCAAGCAATGTAGCAATGCCTTTTCCTCCATTGAAGCCGGCAAAAACCGGATAAATATGTCCCATGACTACCGCCACTGCCAGGATGACTCCAAGATAATAAATATGATCTCCCGCCAGTAGCTGTTCGGGAAAAAACATGGTGATACTTACGGCCATCCAGCCTTTCATTACATCCAGCAGAAATACCGGAATACCGGCTTTCCAGCCCAGCACCCGGATTACATTGGTGGTTCCTGCATTACCGCTTCCTTCTTTCCGTACATCCTTTTTGAAGAACAACAGGCCGGTCCATACTGCAAAGGGTATGGAGCCCAACAGGTAGGCCAGGATAACAGCAGATATAATGTATAAGTAAATCATTGTTCTTTCTATCTTTGGTTTAATCTGTGGATATCTTCCATCTTGCGTACAAAATCGACCATTTTCCTCCTGCTTGAAATCACAAATTCATATGGAAGGTCTTCGTCTTTAGAATACATGATCCTTTTGTCTTCGCCCAGATTAAGGAGTTCACCATTAAATCCTTCATTCGAGGAAATTACCTGGAAAATGTAATTCCTGTATGTGAAAAAATACCAGTCCCCTCCGGGGATCTCAAAATACATGCTGACCACTCCATAACCGCTTGGTTTGCGTTCTATTTCCACATAACCCGGTACCAATCTGTTCACAACCTCATCACCTATGCTGAAAACCCCAATGTCTCCATAAGATACCATGGAAGCAGTTGATGGGTTCCACTTAAATATAAGATTGTTGAGCAGGACCGTATATTTCACGCCTTCAGGAAGCCTCCTGATGGTTCCATAGGTACTCAGATCAGAGATGATCCTGTCCGCCCCTCCCGATTGTATGCGTTCAGACAGAAAATCCATGAACTCAGGCTCAAAAGCTTCATTTCCCGGAAGGTTTGCATCGATAAGGCTCCCTGAAAAGCGCTTCAGGACATTATTATCAAAGAAGAAATCAAAGCCCATCACCAGCTCAAAACTTGTTGAGTCGGGAATGATAAAATGACTGGCCCGGCCATAAAGATCCAGATTCACATGCGGCAATTCCATCGCAAAGTCAATATCTCCCACCCCTTCCAGTATACAATTATCATTATGCAGGGTGATATAGTTTGAATTTCCTGATGCCAGGTTATTTGCAACTGTAAAGGCTTCTTCTTCCCTGTTGTATGACAGCAGCCCACTGGCAGAAAGTACCGATACGTCCTCCGTATTTTTCCCGGCAGTTAAAAATGCAGGGTAAAAGGAATCAGAATATGTAGCATACATAAGACCTGTTAATATATGACTGCTATCAGGCCCCATAAGAGATTCTGTTACAGGGATCAGAATTTCGAAAGGATTAATTATGGTATCCATGAATACACGGTCATAGAATGCCGAAAAACAATCCTGGTTAATGCTGAATGAACCATCAAAATGCAAATATTGCTGCCATGCTTCAAGCCTGACATTTCCTATAAAAGAATATTGTGGGCTCAGCATGAATTCTTCAGAATCAGTAATCCTGGCAGTTGCAAATGTCCTGCCAATGGAATCAACGCCGATGGAACTGAAAAATATCTGTTGTGCTTCCCCTCCCTCACTCAAATAATCGATAAGTCCATTGGCTGTATAGTTATGGCGTGAGAAGATATCCACATTAGCATCATAGATATGATGGAATTTCCCAGCAGTATCAGTCAGAATATCGGCATACTTCAGGGTTTCTATCTGTGCATCCTTCAGGATATTCAATTTCCCGTCACCCGGAAAAACAGCGGCATCTGCTACCTTGATGATCTTAACATCTTCCGCATATATTATATTCTTTTGCAGGTCATAATTTGCATTTACGCTAAAGAAGCGAAGAGAGTCCTGGTCAGGCCGGGTAGAAATAAATTCGGAACCGCTCAGGTCAAGATCAATCAGTTCACTCATGCTCTTTTGGTTAAGATCGGGTATCTTTTCAGCAATATTATTCTGGAGCCTCATGATCTGCTCGTCCATTTCCCATTCGATCTCGTCCATAGAACAAATAAATTTATTAAAAGGAATATCGATCAGGGATGAAACGCCTGTAGAGAGGAAGTTCCCTTTTCTCTGCTCAAAGTCAAGGCTGGTACGGTAATCTTCGGTCAGGAAAGCAATTTCTGTGAAAGATGTATCTGTGTACAACTTGAAATCAGACGTATCTGCCCCCATACTGTGATGGCCGAAAATAAAATCCTCAGAGTTTATCACAGCCCGCTCGAAGACAAATGATCCCTCTCCAACCAATTCTTCGGGAGAGAGTTGAAGGTTTCCCTCGAATCGGGCTGTACTGTCATACATGGTAAAAGGTTCATCGATCATGGAGAGGATCATTATATTCGTATCGGGAAGCCATTTTTGCCTGATATTTCCAGCAGAAACTTCAGCATATTCTACATTATCCAGCTGTTTATTTATCCTGAAACCCTTTGCCAGGGATACCACGGAATCCGGATAGAAATCCATCGCCTCCGATTCTGTGACTGATGACATATATTCCATCCTTCCCGAGCCATGCAAGCCACTGTTATCCATTATGATCGTATCATAAAACATGGCTTTGTCGCCATAAAGCGGAACCCCCACATCTTTTGTATAACTATTAAATCCCAATGAATAGTCGGGCATTACGACCAGGGGTTCTTCCAGGGGAGGAAAAATGCCGTTGGAAGCCAGGTAACCCTGAAAACGCAATCCAGTAGTCGAAAAGTTATCAAGGCTGTCGAGGGTAAAAGGATCCAGTTCATAATAAAATTGTTCACGATTGTACGCCTCTTCCTGCCCACTGTTGCCCTCAAAATAGACAAAAGAATTATCGATACTGGTAAAGATCGGATATTCCGGAAAAAACTTCAGGCCGGATTTATTATCCGGTCTGTCGATCATCAGATAACCGTTCATATTCTCAACCATTGCCTGCACCCTGTAATACCTGTCATTCATTTGATTTTCGGATGTATCCGGAACCTTCACGAAAAAACTCATCGAGTCAATCTGTGGCATGCTGATCTTAAAAGTATCATATTCGAAATAGCAATCCTGTGCGTAAAACTCAAACAGCCCTGCCCTGACCCTGCCGGTGAAGGAAAAATCTTTACCACTCTTCATTACGATCTCTTCGTTAA
>JAIOSQ010000317.1 GCA_021107535.1 Bacteroidales bacterium
AGAGATCTATAATACACAAACTTTCCGGCTCGAATATAATTTCATGAATTTTGCCGACACTCTTTTGGAAATCAATCCCGGGTTTTCGGTCAAAAATAAAAACAAACTCCAATATTTATCGCTTGCTTATAGCTACCGAAGTGATCATCGCGACTTCAAATCATACCCGCTGCAAGGACATTATTTTGAGTTTGAAGTAGTCAAACGGGGACTTGGGATCCTTGACAATGCTGACCTTGATGTTTTTTACCTGCAGACGACTTTCAGAAAATATTTCCAGTTGGGAAACCGGTGGTATTTCGCCTCCGGCCTGAATTCAAAATTCTCGAATGATCCGGAACTGCCGTTCTACATGGAGAGGGCTATTGGCTATGGCCGCGACATTGTAAGAGGATATGAATATTATGTAATAAACGGCCAGAATTTCGGTATTTTTAAAAATAACCTGAAATTTGCCCTCCTGCCACCCAGGCAGTTCAAAATTAAATTCATCAAAACAGAAAAATTCAGCAAAGTACATTACGCTTTCTACCTGAATGCATTCCTGGATGTGGGTTTTGCATATAACTTCCATGCCCGGAAGGAGTTGAACAATGACCTTGAAAATCGCCTTCTTATTGGATATGGCCTGGGCCTTGATATTGTCACTTATTATGACATTGTATGGCGCATTGAATATTCATTTAACCGGATGAATGAACATGGGTTTTTCCTCCATTTTACGGCTCCCATATAAACCATCTTGAGCAGTATATCTTATCGCAGGCTTAAGTTGTTGTAACCGAGACAATTCCGTCTGATAATAAAACACCCGTCATAATTGTTAAATATTGTTAAGCTCTTGTTTGTGAATAAGTGTAATTTTGTAAACTTGCAACGGATTTAGAAATATCAGATAATCAGGCGATGAAGATAGCTTTATTCGGTAAGAGCATTAATAAGAAAAATTACGGCTACCTGGTTCAGCTTATTGAAAAACTGGAAGAGCATCAATGTGAGTTGATGGTATACCGTCCTTTTCTTGAAAATCTCAGGAAAATCAGTGATTTTAATCACAGAACGGAAACGTTTACCAGTCATCTTGATCTGGCCGGAAATGCCGATCTTGTTTTTTCTATCGGTGGTGACGGGACTTTACTCGATACTGTTTCCCTTGTACGTGACTCCGGTATTCCTGTTCTCGGGATCAACCTTGGGAGGCTGGGATTTCTTTCCAGCATCTCCCGTGATGATATCATTCCGGCAGCAGAACTGGTGATAAAAGGCGAGTATACCCTGGAACAACGTACTTTGCTCCAGTTGAAGACAAAGAAAAACCTCTTCGGGGATTTTAGCTATGCCCTGAATGACCTCACTGTGACCAGGAAAGATTCTACGGCTCTGATCGTTATTCATGTCTATGTCGATGACATTTTTCTGAATTCGTACTGGGCTGATGGACTGATCGTTGCTACCCCAACGGGTTCAACAGCATATTCGCTGAGCAGCGGAGGCCCTATTGTTTCTCCGGGCTCCGAGAATTTTGTGATCACACCCATTGCTGCGCATAATCTCACAATCCGTCCGATTGTTATCTCAGATAAAAGTGAAATTCGCATTAAGGTTGAAGGGAGGGATAAAAATTTTCTTGTTAGCCTCGATTCAAAAACAGATATCATTGAACCTGGGGATGAATTGACCATTCGCACGGCCGATTTTAAATTCAACCTGGTGAAAATTGAGAACAAAGATTTTTATACGACCATACGTGACAAACTCAAGTGGGGACTTGATGCCAGAAATTAATTTTGTAAGGGAACAAGAAATTAGCAAATAATGCGTTTTGGGAACTATATGAAAAGAATTGCACTTATTATTATTCTTGGATTGTCCGCTATAGGACTTCATGCCCAGAAAACCATGGAAGTTGGAGTTTTTGGTGGTGGTTCCTACTATATAGGAGATCTGAATCCCGGAATTCATTTTTTAATGACAAGGCCTGCCTACGGATTGGTGGCCAGGCTGAACCTTGATCCAAGGTGGGCAATTAAATTGAGCGGGTACCGTGGTGAAATTGCCGGTGATGATGCAGTTTCAGGCTATGCTCCAGGCCGGCAACTGAAGTTTAACTCAAAGATTACCGATTTTTCTGCAGTCATTGAACTGAACTTTTTAAACTACATCACCGGAAGTACAAGAAATATTCTTGCTCCTTATATTTTCTGCGGACTTGGTTTTTTTATGTATAAACCGGAAGCCAATGGTGTGTCTCTGCGGGAGCTGGGTACTGAAGGACAGAATATCGGCTTTGATGGAAGAAGTCCCTATCAGACTACACAGATAGCCTTTCCCTTCGGGTTTGGAGTTAAATACAGTCTTTCAAAAAAACTGGGTTTTGCTTTTGAATGGGGGATTAGAAAAACATTCACAGATTATATTGACGATGTCAGCACTACATATTATCTCAACGGAGAAAGTATCAATCCTTCAGATGTTGAGCAGATCATGTCCGATCCGACAAGGAGTCATCAGCCCTATGAAGCAAGGGGCAATTCCAGTACACAAGACTGGTATGCCTTTTTTGGGGTAACCGTCACCTATAAGTTCCGGCTTGGCAGCAATAGAAGGTGCAGTGATTTCGGAAATAGAAAAGATTATTAACATGAACAGGATCCCGATGGACCTTAAAAGCCAGATAGACCAGAATCGCCTGCCAAAGCATGTTGCCATCATCATGGACGGCAACGGACGCTGGGCTAAGCAGCGTGGCAGACCGAGGACTTTCGGGCATAAACATGGTGTTACTTCAGTAAGGGAAACAACTGAAGCTGCGGCAGAGTTGGGAATTGAATATCTTACCCTCTACGCTTTTTCCACGGAAAACTGGAAAAGGCCAAAATTTGAGACCGATGCCCTGATGACCTTGTTGCTTCAAACAATCAATAAAGAGACCAAAACCCTTAATAAAAATAATATCCGTCTCAGGACTATCGGTGACCTTGAAAGCCTTCCCACAAGAATCAGGAAGCAACTTAAAAAAACCATCGAGGATACGGCAGGAAATACACGAATGACATTGTTGTTGGCCCTGTCGTACAGCTCCAGATGGGAACTGGTGAATGCAGTGAAGAAGATTGTAGGCCGGGTGGAAGAAGGAAAATTAAAAGTGGAAAATCTAAATCAGGATGTGTTCGGGCAATACCTCGAAACAGCTGATGTGCCTGATCCTGAGCTTCTGATACGGACTTCGGGAGAATATAGGATCAGCAATTTTCTTTTATGGCAGATCGCATATGCCGAGTTATATTTCACCTCAAAATTATGGCCTGATTTTAGAAAGGATGATCTTTACGAAGCCCTGATCGATTTTCAGAACCGTGAAAGAAGATTTGGTAAAATAAGTGAACAAGTAAAAGCAGAATAGGCAGGGATGATCATTAAATATACACACAACCAGATTTTGACGAAGTTTTCCTGCAAGGTTCCGCTTATGTGGATTTTTTCCACATTCTTTATACTCCTCTCTTTCTATCCTTCCCTGGCACAGCAGAGGCTTGGAGACAATATCCCACTGATCGATTATTCATCCCCGAAGAAATATGAAATTGGGGGTATTACCGTTTCCGGAGTGGAGTACCTCGATCAGAATGTTCTTATCATGCTTTCGGGCCTGAAAATTGGTTCCCGTGTTGAGATCCCGGGAGAAGAAATCACCAACGCTATCAAAAAACTTTGGGAACAAGGACTTTTTGAGGACATTAGGATTTCAGCCACTAAGATACAGGGTGATGTAATATTCCTGGATATATATTTGCTGGAACGACCTCGCTTAACAAAGTTTGCATTTAATGGCGTAAAAAAATCAGAAGCAGAAAAACTGCGTGATGAAATGCACCTGACCCGTGGAGATGTAGTAACCGATAACTTGCTTGTTAGAATCGACAATATTATAATAGGATATTATAGCGAAAAAGGGTATCTGGATGTTGATGTAGACATTGTCCAGGTTAAAGATACTACCAAGGCAAATAACGTAATCCTCGAAATTAAGGTGGATAAGAACCAAAGGGTCAGAATATTCCAGATCAATGTGCATGGCAATGAAAATATGTCTACACAAAAGATAAAAAGCACATTTAAGGAAACAAAGGAAAAAGGACTCTTCAGGCCTCTATATGGTATTGAAAGTCTTCTTGTGGATGTTGTCTGGGATGTCCTTCAGTTGAAATTTCCTAAGATGATTGAGGATGTACAGTCCTATGTGAATAACACACTTCGCTTTAGAATTTTTAAGTCATCCAAGTTCATAGAAGACAATTACGAGGATGATCTGCGCAAACTTATCTCCAAATACAATGGCTTGGGTTTCAGGGATGCCAAGGTCGTGAAGGATTCTCTTTCAAGAAATCCCGATGGTACCATAAATATTGATGTCTGGATAAATGAAGGAAACCAGTATTATTTCGGAAATATTACCTGGGTGGGGAACACAAAGTACACGGCTGAATACCTGAATACCATATTGCGTATTCAGAAAGGTGATGTATATAACCAGGAACTGCTCACCACAAACCTTCAATTTAATCCCAATGGCTTTGATGTAAGCTCACTCTATCTTGACGATGGTTATCTTTTCTTTACTGTAGATCCGGTTGAGGTGCTTGTGGAAAATGATTCCATCGACCTGGAGATCAGGATCCGGGAGGGTAAACAGGCTACCATTAACAAGGTAGAAGTGAAGGGAAATACCAAGACCAACGACCATGTGGTGATCCGTGAGATCAAGACCAGGCCGGGAGAGTTATTCAGCAGGGAAGCAATTATCCGTACTGTGAGAGAATTGGGACAGCTGAAATATTTTAATCCGGAAACCATTGCTCCGGAGGTGTTGCCAAACCCTGAAGACGGTACTGTAGATATTATTTATTCTGTGGAGGAAACTTCTGCTGACCAGATTGAACTCTCAGGAGGTTGGGGCTACGGAAGGATTATCGGTACCCTTGGAGTCTCCTTCAATAATTTTAGTTTGAGGAGCGTCTTTAGAAAGGGTGCATGGAAACCGATACCATCAGGTGACGGACAAAAGCTCAGCTTAAGGGTACAAAGCTACGGCAGGGGATATATCAGCTATAGTGCCTCCTTTACGGAACCATGGCTTGGGGGCAGAAAACCAAATGCTTTCAGCGTGTCTTATTATCATTCTCTCTACTCCAATGGACTCCCGAGAAGTGATACCAACCGGGCTTACTTTAAGATTAACGGGCTTACTTTCGGACTTGGACAACGGCTGAAATGGCCGGATGACTTTTTCACCCTTTACCAGGCGATCAACCTGCAGCGCTACGACCTTCATCAATATACCACCATCTTCACTTTCGGCGACGGTACAGGAAATTATAACAACTTCAGCTATAATATAGTGTTGGGACGAAACTCTACAGCACCAAGTTATATCTACCCCCGTACAGGATCTAATCTCTCCTTGTCTCTCGAACTCACTCCGCCCTATTCATTATTGAATGATGCAGATTACACTAAAATGCCGGATGACGAAAAGTATAAGTGGATAGAATATCATAAGTGGAAGTTTGAGGCATCCTATTTTCTTGAGGTAGCGCCAAAATTTGTTATTCTTGGCAGGCTCAAATATGGCTTCCTCGGATCGTATAATAGTGAGATCGGGATAACTCCCTTCGAAAGGTTTTACCTGGGTGGTGACGGGCTTTCCGGTTATAACAACCTGGATGGAAGAGAGATCATTGGGATGCGTGGCTATGGGAATGAAACACTTACCCCGTTTTATTATCAGGACAGGAATGTTGGGGGTACCGTATATTGTAAATATACCCTGGAGCTGAGATATCCCTTGTCTCTAAACCCGTCTGCAACTATTTATGCACTTGCATTTCTTGAGGCAGGGAAGGCATGGTTATTCCATCCGGAGTTTAATCCCTTCGACCTGTATCGCTCTGCAGGTTTTGGCATGAGGGTTTTTCTGCCTATGTTCGGCATGCTGGGGCTTGATTGGGGATATGGATTTGATGATGTGCCCGGACTGCCCGGAGCAAACGGAGGCCAGTTCCACTTCTCTATCAACCAGTCTATTGATTAAAAAACGAAATGCAATTTATGGCAGGTTTTTTGTACTTGCATTTGAAACAAAATATCGGAGGATAAACATATGAAAAAAATATTTTTAACACTGGCCATTGTCTTATCAGCATTTGCCGTTACCCTGGCCCAGAAATACGCCTTTGTCGATTCAGATTACATTCTTGAAAATATTCCTGAGTACCAGGATGCACTGGATATACTGGATGAATTTTCTATCCAGTGGCAAAAGGAAATAGAACAAAAATTCCAGGAAGTGGATGCCTTGTACAAAGAATACCAGGCAGAAGCAGTCTTGCTTCCCGAGGATATGAAGAAGCAACGCGAAAATGAGATCATTCGAAAGGAAAAGGAAGCAAAAGACTTGCAAAAACAGCGTTTTGGCCGCGATGGAGACCTGTATCAGAAACGCAGGGAACTGATAGAGCCCATACAGGAGAAAATATATAACGCCATCGAAGAAATTGCCGAGTCAGCTAATTATGCATTTGTATTTGATAAAGCAGGAAGCCTTACCATCCTTTTTGCCAAAGCCAAGTATGATCTTTCTGATGATGTACTTGATGAAGTAGGTATGGTAATGCAAACTGTACGACGTCAAGACAGGAAACGCCCCAGCGACGGACAATCATCCTCCCCGTCATCTGTTGGCAATAAAGGAAACAGTAATAATACCAATAAGATGATTGATCAGCATAAGCAGAAGTAATCTGCCACATGCTTTAAAATCAGTAGCTGACAACCTCAATTATTCAATTAATAATTTGTCTTTGATTTGAATATTTTGCTACATTTGCGACAATATTGAGAATTAATAATTTATACAAATAATAAAATGAAAAACACTCTGAAGGCTGTCCTTATCATTGTTATGCTGGCAGCAGCACCTTATGCCTGGTCACAGGCCAATCTTAAAATTGGACACATCGATTCTCAGGCTCTTATTGAGCTGATGCCGCAAAAGGATTCAGTCGAAGCCCAATTGATAGCTTACCAGCGATCTCTCGAAGAACAGATCGGTGCCATGTATCTCGAATATCAGAATAAAGTTGAGGACTACACTAATAATGTAGATGGAATGTCTGATATCATTAAACAAACCAAAGAAAGGGAAATCGCCGACCTGGAAACACGCATCACAGAGTTTCAGCAAAATGCAGAAGCTGATTTTGGTAATATGCAGGCGAAATTATATGATCCCCTTATTACCAAAGCCAGAAATGCTATCGCTGATGTGGCCAGTGAAAACGGATATACTTACATCCTGGATGTAAGCATGGGCGTTGTCCTTTACTTTGAAGCAGGTGATGATGTACTGCCTCTGGTAAAAGCCAAACTTGGCCTTTAAAAGAAAAGAAATGATTATTGAATCCCGCAGAATGCGGGATTTTTTTTTGCCCTTAAGTTTACTTCGCCCAATCGCTCAATCGCTCAATCATCTTGTTTCTTATACCAACCCGCATACATGTTATAGCTGTTGGCGATACGTTCTATCTCTCCTTCGAGAAGTTTTTTATCAATGCTCTTGATCTTTTTTGCCGGTACACCGGCATACACGCTTCCTGATTCTACTACGGTGTTTTTTGATACAAGCGCACCTGCTGCGATGATGGAATTTTTTTCAATGACTGCACGATCCATGATGATCGCCCCCATGCCGATCAACACATTGTCTTTGATGGTGCAGCCATGTACAATGGCATTATGGGCAATGGAAACATTGTTCCCGATCTCAACGGCCGCTTTCTTATAGGTTCCGTGAATGCACACACCATCCTGGATGTTCACATTATTGCCAATACGAATATAGGTAACATCACCCCTTATTACAGCATTGAACCACACACTGCAATCATTACCAATAGTGACATCGCCAATGATGGTGGCATTATCTGCAAGGAAACAGTTTTTGCCAATTTGAGGAAGTAAACCTTTTATTTCTTTAATCAGTGCCACCATCACCTCCCTTCCCGTTCAGTATCTCTCTCGGGTAATCCAGAGAATAATGTAGTCCACGGCTTTCTTTTCTCTGCATGGCCATTTTAATCACAAGATAAGCCACGTTGATCATATTCCTGAGTTCACAGATATTAACGGTAAGTATTGATTTATCATATAGTTCTTCGGTTTCACGGTAAATGATCTCCAGCCTGTCGAGGGCTCGCCGAAGCCTCAGGTTTGACCTGACAATACCGACATAATTACTCATAATAGAACGGAGTTCTTTCAAGGATTGGGTGATAAGGATCATCTCTTCGTTGAGAACGGTGCCTTCTGCATTCCAATCCGGTATCTCATCACAGTGATCTGTTGTTTTAGCAAGTTCCAATGCATCGAGGCTTGCCCTGTGGGAAAATACTGCAGATTCCAGTAATGAATTTGAAGCCAGCCGGTTGGCACCATGTAAACCGGTAGAGGAACATTCTCCGGATGCATACAGGTTTTTGATTGAGCTTCTGGCATATTCATCAACCTTTATCCCACCACAAACATAGTGCGCAGAGGGGACTACCGGGATCATATCCCTTCTGATGTCAATGTTAATGCTCAGACATTTGGCATAGATCCTGGGAAAGTTCCCGATCAGCTCATCTTTGTTAATAAGTGTGGCATCCAGGTACACATGATCATCTCCTGAAAGCTTCAGCTCGTTATCAACGGCCCGGGCTACAATGTCCCTGGGAGCCAGAGAAGCCCGCTCATCATACTTCTCCATAAACTCCTCGCCATTGATGTTTTTTAATACAGCACCATATCCCCGGAGTGCTTCCGTGATCAGGAAAGCAGGATTTTCGTTGGGATTATAAAGTGCAGTTGGATGAAACTGGATAAATTCCATATTCTCAACCACCGCCTTTGCACGATAAGCCATGGCAATACCATCGCCGGTGGCGATAGAAGGATTGGTTGTGTGGCTGTATATACTTCCGGCCCCTCCGGTGGCGATCATGGTGGTCTTTGCAAGAATGGTGTTTATCTCCTGTGTTAAAGGATCCATCGAATAGGCTCCGTAACAACAGATGTTTTTATCGCTTCGTTTCAATTCCACACCCAGGTGATGCTGTGTAATGAGATCGATGGCAAAATGATTCTCATGGATATCGATATTCGGGTGTTCATTGATTTTGTTCAGGAGTGCCATTTCAATCTCAAGGCCGGTGCTGTCTTTATGGTGAAAGATCCTGGGCTCGGAATGCCCCCCTTCCTTTGCAAGGTCATAATCCCCTGAATCTTTTTTATCAAACGCTGCCCCCCAGTCGATCAGTTCACGTATACGGGCAGTAGATTCTTTGATGGTGAGCTCAACGATTTCTCTGTTGTTCAAGCTATCACCGGCAATAATGGTGTCCGCAATATGTTTTTCGTAAGTGTCTGGAGTATACATCACTGCGGCAATACCACCCTGTGCATATTTTGTGGCTGTTTCCTCTGCTGAGGATTTTGAAAGGATGCAGACCTTTCCGTGATCTGCAACTTTGAGCGCATAACTCAGGCCTGCTATTCCTGAACCTATTACCAGAAAGTCTACTTTTTTTCGCATATCACTTGATGTTTATATCTGTAAAAGAGTTTTAAGCGGATCCCCTCCACCAAGCAACATCATGGACGGGTTTTCCAACATTTCCTTGATCTTGACAAGGAATCCGACAGATTCGCTGCCGTCAACAATACGATGGTCATAAGAAACGGCTACATACATGATGGGATGGATCTCAACTTTTCCCTCAACAGCGATGGGCCGTTCAACAATATTATGCATTCCCAGTATAGCACTCTGTGGTGGGTTGATGATGGGTGTGGAGAGCATTGAACCGAATACTCCTCCATTGGTTATTGTAAAGTTACCCCCCTTCATCTCATCCAGCGTGATCTTTCCATCCCGGGCTTTTATAGCCAGTTCTTTTATCTTGAGCTCGATATCAGCAAAGCTCATCTGCTCAGCATTTCTGAGAATGGGTACCATCAGGCCTTTGGGTGTGCTAACGGCAATGCCGATATCCGCATAATCAAATGTCACTACTTCATTGCCGTCGAGCTGTGCATTCAACTTCGGGAAGTGCTGAAGTCCTATGGTGACAGCCTTGGTAAAGAAGGACATAAAACCCAGTGAAACACCGTACTTTTCTTTGAATGTATCCTTATACTGTTTCCTGATCTCCATAATTGGTGTCATGTTCACCTCATTGAATGTGGTGAGCATGGCTGTTTCATTTTTGACAGATACCAGCCGTTCCGCCAGTTTCATACGCAAGGTAGATAATTTTTTCCTTTTTTCTTCACGTGTTCCTTTCCATGCTCTTGGTAAATCTGGGCTTAAAGCAGAAGCTTGCTTTGATCTTTCGGCAAGAAAATGATCAACATCTTTTTTCCCAATACGGTATTTTCTGAAAAATTCAATGAACTCCTCTTCGCTGCTTCCGCTATCCTGCATGAGCTTCTTTGCAAGTGGGGAAAGATGTAGAATTTTCTCCTCAGCTTTGACCTTTTCTTTCTTTTCTTGTACGGGAGTTTCTTTGCTTTCCTCTATTTTTTTCTTTTCTATAGCTTCTTCAGGTCTTTCTTTTTTCTTGCCTTTGGCTTTTGTGTCGACGCTGGCAATCACGGCTCCAACTTCCACTGTATCACCTTCCGCCGCAATAAATGTGATCTTCCCGCTTGCTTCCGAACTGATCGTTAGGGTGGCTTTGTCTGAGTCGATCTCTGCAATGTCTTCATCCTTCTCCACATGGTCTCCATCACTGACAAGCCAGCTTGCAAGCTGTACTTCAACGATTGATTCTCCCGGACTTGGTACTTTTATTTCTATGATCATGTGATGATGTTTCAAGATTAATATCCTGCTATCATTTTACTTTTCTGGTCGCTGAAAATGTTTTCGAGCTGACTTCCTGGTTTTTGAATTTTTTTATTTCTTCGTCGAATGACCGCCATCTGTTACCAATACAGATCATTCGGCATTCCTCGTCAACCAGTGGGCACATACATGCTCCAAAGGCTTTTTCGATAGTCTTCCGTTGCCGTATGACATGGAATTTACTTGATCCTGTTGCCGGACTGCCACTGGGAGGACGGGCTACCACTCTGAAATCCAGTTCTGTAAAGTGAAGGTTCAGGAAAGGCCAGGCCCCCATATTGATTGGCTCTTCCTGTGCCCAAACCCAATCAGTGGTTTTCGGATATCGTTTAATGATGGCTTTTATTTGTTCGTAGGCTAAGGGGAATAATTGCTCAATTCTAACAATGGCAGTGTCTGTGACCTTTTTCTCTTCCCTTTCTTGCAACAGATCGTAATAAATCTTTCCTGTGCAAAAGATAAGCCTCTGAACCGATTTTGGATCCATAGTACTGTCATCTATTACCTCAATGAAGCGGCCGGATGATAAATCATCCAAAGGCGAAACACATTTTGGGTGGCGCAACAGGCTTTTAGGGGTAAAGATGATCAAAGGTTTCCTGAATTCACGTTTAAGCTGTCTTCTCAGTACATGGAACAGGTTGGCCGGGGTGGTAACATTTACCAGCTGTATATTATCCTCGGCACATAAAGTCAGAAAGCGCTCTATCCTGGCACTGGAATGCTCAGGCCCCTGTCCTTCATATCCATGGGGAAGAAGAATAACCAGGTCATTCATGACATTCCATTTATCTTCGGCACTACTGAGGAACTGGTCGAAGATGATCTGTGCTCCATTGGCAAAATCCCCGAATTGAGCTTCCCATATGGTGAGCGTATTGGGTGATGCCAGGGCATATCCGTATTCAAAACCCAATACTGCGTATTCCGAAAGCGGGGAATTGAAGATCTCAATCCGGGCTTGTTCTTTGCTGATATGATTTAATGGTACGTATTCTTTTTCAGAATCTTCGACTTTCAGGACTGCATGCCTGTGAGAGAATGTGCCCCTGGCAACGTCCTGACCACTGATCCTGACCGGAACGCCCTCATCAAGCAAGGTTCCGTATGCCAGCAATTCACCCATTGCCCAGTCAAGGATGCCGGTTTTTTCAATCATTTCCAGGCGGTTCTCCTGCAGGCGTGTGAGTTTTTTGAATAATTTTTCCTTGGGAGGGAGTGAGCAGATCTGTTTCCCGATCCTGATCAGGTCTTTCTTGTTTACGCCGGTATCAGGAGAAATGTCAAAATCCTGCTCCCTGGCTTTTCGGATATCCTGCCATGTCTCATTCAGGAATGAATCTATCTTCCCTTTACCCATTTTTCTGGCCTTATCTAAATTTTCATCAAGAAGCTTATTGAAGTTGCTTTCGATGGCATTTTCTTCTTTATCATCAATGACTCCCTCTTCTATCAGTTTGTCACGGTAGATTTCAAGTGGGTTGGGATGTTTCTCAATAAGCTTGTATAATATAGGCTGGGTAAAGCGTGGCTCATCTCCCTCACTATGTCCGTGTTTCCGGTAACATAACAGGTCAATAAAAACATCTTTATGGAATTTCTGTCTGAACTCCATAGCCAGCTGAATGGTATAAACTACTGCTTCCACATCGTCCCCGTTTACATGAAAGACAGGACTAAGCGTTGTTTTGGCAACATCAGTACAATAGGTGCTGGAACGGGCATCAAGGTAATCCGTAGTAAATCCAAGCTGGTTGTTTATGACCACATGAATGGTTCCCCCGGTACGGTATCCGCTAAGTTCTGACATCTGAAGCAATTCATATACAACTCCCTGTCCGGCAATGGATGCATCCCCGTGAATGAGGATGGGAGCAAGCCACTTATAATCTCCTTTAAAGTCTTTATCGATTTTGGCTCTGGATATTCCTTCAACGATGGGATCGACGGCTTCAAGATGAGAGGGATTTGGCGAAAGTGTAATCTTGATTTCCTTGTTTCCGGATTGCTTCCTGATCGTGTATCCAAGGTGATATTTAACATCACCGAGAAGGTATTCGTCCTGGTACTCTACGCCTTCAAATTCATGGAAAAGGTTTTGGTATGGTTTTTTCATGATATTGGCGAGTACATTGAGCCTGCCCCTGTGTGGCATGCCAATGACAAATTCCTGTATGCCTTGTGCGGCACCGGTCCGGAAAATAGCCTGTAAAGCAGGGACCAGTGACTCAGCTCCTTCAAGTGAAAACCGTTTTTGCCCAGGGAATTTTTTATGAATGAATTTTTCGAAAAGCACAGCATGGCTGATCATTTCCAGAAACTCATGCTTTTCTTCCTTGCTGAATTCGGGCGTATTCCATGCCTTTTCCATCCTTCCTTTCAACCAGCCAAGAATCTCAGGGTGCCGAATATACATGTATTCCACTCCGATTGATCCACAATAGGTCTTCTTAAGATATTCGATGATCTCCTTCAGGCTTGAAGGGCCCAAACCTATCTCGTTACCTGCCTGGTAAATAGTATTAAGATCGGTATCGCTAAAGCCAAAGTTTTCATAATCAAGGGTAGGAGTGTATTTCCGGCGCTTTCTAACGGGGTTTGTCCTGGTAAACAGGTGGCCCCTTTGCCGGTAAGCATTGATAAGATTGATCACTTTGAATTCAGAGGGGTATTCGGAATCGGGTTTTGGTTTGGGTTTATATTCTTTGCGGGCAAACTCAAATCCTTCAAAGAATTGACGCCAGTCAGTCGAAACAGATTGCGGATCATTCAGAAAATCCTGGTACAACTTCTCTATGGTCTCAGGATCGGAACTGTTAATAAAGGATTGTGTATCCATAATGATTGCATCATTCTGACCTTCAAAGTTAAGAATAATCAAGAATGTTTTAAATAATATGTAACAAGCACCCTGCCGCAAGTGTTCACCGGATATAAAAAAAAGTCTGCCATGTAAAAAGGCAGACTTCTTTTATGAATAAGGTGTGTTTACAGATCGCTGTTATTCCGGCTCGATAGCTTCAACCGGGCAAACATCTGCGCATGAACCGCAGTCAGTGCATATATCAGGGTCAATTACATAGATATCACCTTCTGAAATTGCTTCGACAGGACATTCGTCAATGCATGTTCCGCATGCAGTACAGTCGTCTGTGATTTTGTAAGCCATAATTATGTTTTTTTGTATTGATAAAAAATTTTGCTGCAAATATATAG
>JAIOSQ010000155.1 GCA_021107535.1 Bacteroidales bacterium
CTGCCAATGCTTACTGCTTCACCCCAGTTAAACTGATCTTCACTCACGTAGAGTTCATAGTCTTTGATCCTTCCATTGACGCCATCCTGCCGGGTCAGGTAAGTAAAACTAAAAATTCTGTATGTGGCACCCATGTCAATATGTATTTCATGAGGATAAGGATCGCTACCTGTACTCCACCTGGTATGCCAGATGGTTTCAGGGTCATCATCAAAACTCATGATCGCCAGTCCGGGATAATTGATCTCTTCGCTGTCAACATATAGCAATGCCCATATTCCCTTGGGTAGTTCAGCAGGATTGCTGCAATCTTCTATGGAAGGACAGGTGGTTGTGGTGATCATATCCGGAATGGTTTTCGAATAGATTTGACCATTCTTATCAACGCTAAGGCTCACCGTATAAGTTCCGGGATTGCCCAAAACCACCCTTGGGTTTCTCATATTTACATCTTCAATGTATAATGGTTCCGGGGTGATGCTCCAGGTCCAGCTGGCTCCGTCGTGATTCATGATGCTGTGATCCTCGAAATAAAGTGTATCCAGCATGCAGTTGAAATGAGCACGTTCCACCCATGGGTTAATGATGGGTTCGAACTCAGGCTCCTTAAGCGTAGATTCCCATATCCCTGCGCTTCCTGCAACCCTTATTTTCCCATCCCTGAAAAAGGGCATGGCCAGGTTCACTGACATCCCGGCAGGATAATCAGTGTTAAAAGAAACCCAGTCATCCATTCCTTCTGTCCGGTAAAAAACACCCGCGACAGATCCACCACGTGAGGTGGTGAATAAATATATGATCTCAGACTGATCGTCGGAAGGTTGTATGCATAGACACTTTGTATACTCCGAAAGTGTTCCGGTCCAATCCTCCCAGCTGTCCCCGCCGTCTGTTGAGCGGAATATCATTCCGATATCGGACGACCAGGTGCCATTTTGCAAACAGGCGTAAATCAGGTTTTCATCATATGGGGAGATGGCAAAAAACAATTTCCCTTTCCAGTAACTCGTACCATTGGGGCTACTGCACAATGCCGGTTTTAAGGTCCAGCTAAGGCCTCCGTCTTCACTTTTATATAATCCTTTATTGATCACATCGGCATAAAAGACAAGTGGGTTGCTATAGCTGATTTGCAGGTACCGGACTTTATCAGGGAAAGTATACAACAGATCATAGCTTGTTCCCATATCGGTACTTTTCCAGAATCCGGTGCTTTCTCCAAGGTAAAAAGTCCCATAATAATTGGGATGTGTTACGAGGTTTCCACGGCGTCCACCATATTCATCCATATTGGGATATTTACTAAAGATGAAACGGCCTTCAGGTGCAGCTTCTGCTGTTGGCGGAAGGATCCATCCATTGCCCAGGTCGTTAAAGGCTGCATGCCGGCTTTTTCCCTGTACCACCCAACCAGTCGGAGATTCAGCCCCACCCATGCGTAATGCTTTCGGTTGGTAGAAATCGGCAATGGCAGTATTGCCATTATGATATCTGCCACCTACGACAAGGTCTTCATTCCAGCCCTGGTCGAAACCCCACATATCGGAACCCACCAGCCCGTTGACACGAACAAAGTAATTCGATTGAGATGTAAAATTATCTGTGGTGAGATTCATTCCTCCATCTGTTGAAACCCAGCTGTCCCCATTGGGGAGCATTTTGATATCCTGTATATCCGGATGAATGCTAAAATTACCTGAATAACCTCCAACGGCAGTAAAGTTGCTGCCTCCATTCAAAGACTTAAATAGCGTAGTGGTTCCTACCATGATGATATTTGCATCAGTTGGGGATACATCCAGCACCAGGTCGAAAAACCCCTGGCCATTGTTCATGCCAAAGGAAGGGGTTTGCCCGGTTGCAAGCAGATCCCAGGTCCAGTTTACGGTATTCAAAGTCCCCTGATACAGATATGGCGTATAATCAGAACTTAGCATGATGATAAACAGGAGATCCGGATTGGCAGCACTTACTGCCAGCAGGCCACCGCTTGACTCAGTGATGGAAGACGGAAAAGTAGGCTCCAGGCTGAAGCTCTGGCCCCCGTCGGTCGAAATAACCATGGTGAAATTGCCACCGCTTTTACTCAGTGCATAAATTATGTTATGGTCATCGGGTTTGATTTCCACATCCCAGGCAGGGCTTGTCCATTTTTGTGTCCAGGTGTTGCCACCGTCAATACTCAGATGTACTCCATTGGATGATGAAGAAATAATTTTTTGGGGATCATTGTCGTCTATCTTCAGGCGATTGGAATAAAACAAGGCTCCACTTTGCAGGAGAGGAAGCCAGCTCAGGCCGCCATCCAGACTTTTGTGTACCTGGTTACCCGCAGCTGCGTATACAATATCAGGATCGTTGGGATGAATGGCAACGGCCGTAACACCCCCACCAAAGGGATATTCGGGTACCAGTAATTGCCAGTGCAGTCCGGCATCAGTGGTTTTATTAAGGTATCCGGTTTCGCTCCCGCAATATATAATGTCATAATCAGTAGCTGCAACATCAAATGCGTATATATTTACCTGCCAGGGACAGGAGAGAGGATCTGTTGCTGAACCTGATTCATTGAGCCAGAAAGTTTCCTTGGGCCCTAAGAAGGACCAGTTTGACTCATCTTTTCCTTTATCCTTATGGCGGGCTGCCAGTTGAGCATCTTTCAGTTTTTCGTAGTAGGAGTGTAAGTCCGGGAGCAGGATGCTTCCATCAGGCTGGACATAGTGTTCCACGGCCCGGCTCCAGATCCTGAAATAGCGGATCAAAGGACTTTTTTCATTTTTATGTTGCAGCACATAGGCTTCGAAGGCTACGGAAATATCATTAAAATTTACCGGATACTCGTATAGCATTTTCCCCCAGGCGGGATAATTTGACTCATATGCCGGTTTGTAATCCCGGATAATACCCGGATAGTAATCATAAGGAGTATAGCTGCTTTGGCTTGAAGCGGTAAACCCGATGATGCTGAGGAGCAAGGTACCTAAATAGCGATAAATCAAATCCTTCATATAATGTGCTTTAGAATTCCAGTGCAAAAGTAGTTTAATTGCCCGGGGTAGCGATTTAGTGAAGTGATAATTCCTTTGGACATCGTTAAGTTGTTACACCTGGAAGCCAACTGATCCCTCCATTGTTTCTCTGAGTTCTCTTGCCTGCAGGAGGAATGTGTCAACATCCATTTCTTTGTAATAAATCAGCCCGTGTGTTGCCCTCAATTTGGGATTGTCATTCTCGTAAAAATATGATTTCCCCAGCAAAAGCCGGATAGATTTATATTGTTCTGTCCAGATCTTCCTGGCAAGTTCACTGAATATTCCATCGTGCTTATAACTGGGGAATGATGCATTTACCTGGGAGAGATAACAATGTCGGAAAGATTCATTAAATATTTGCAGGGAATTTAATGAAACAGGAACAATTACATCTGCTTCGGCAGGATGAAAACGATACCAGACATTACGATAACCAATGATCCTCAGGTTTGAAAGGTCTTCTTCCTCTTTCCAAATCCTCAGCGCTTCTGAAATGGCTTGAAGGACTTTGTAATGTGTATCCGGACCGCTTCCCTCCGGATCCAATACCACGCTGATCACGCTTGGTTTTATTTTGCGCAACATTTCCAGTATGGGTATGATATCCCTTGTCTTTTCCGGTTCTTCGGTAAAAATGTCACCTGTATAGAATCCCAATCTCAGGTGATGAACATTTTTCACCTGAACTCCGTAGTGCGCCCAAACCAGTTCTTCCTCAAACTCTCTCATCATGCCTTTGAGTTTCTGTATGTCAGGTGGGTCTTTTTCACCTTCATAAGAGTTTTGTAAAAGGTGAATGATCTCATCAATTTTAACCTTTAATCCGGCAGTATTATTGATATTATAGATTTCCACCAGGATTCTGACAATCCGGTGGCTTGCCCCTCGCAGTATTTCGTGTGGTTCACCCGAAGCGATCTTGTTCAGGTAATGATAAACATC
>JAIOSQ010000151.1 GCA_021107535.1 Bacteroidales bacterium
AATCACAATGCAATGTACAATCTAATATAGGGAAATTTCCTGCTGCTATATCGGGTGGATAACCTTCGTATAAAATAGGATTAGAAACTGTCCCACTATGCCCGTATCCCTCATAAGGATACACATAGATACCTTCATATGAGTAATACACACCACCACGAAAGTAAACCGTATCCCCAGCATCAGCAGTCGCAAAAGCCTTATTCCAGGTTGCCCACGGCTGGGTATATGTACCAGGGTTATTATCATCACCATCTACGGCTACAAAATAAACACCTCCGGTTTGTGCACTAAGATTAATTGAAATAAGAAAAAACAGATAGACCAATAGTATCTTCATCAGATTGCCTTTTTAGATTAAGTTTGTTTATTTCCCAGAGCACTATTGACAAACCCAGAATTCAAATTCTGTGACCCGGCCTGTCTCAAATACCCTGCCTTTTTTTTTTACAAGGGCCAGCTAACTATCCCCTGTTTTTCTATTTGCTGTAAATGTAGACTATATTATCGGGTGTTTGGCGTCTGCTTTTACGGAATTTTTTATAAGTAGTTTCACTTAGAGCGCTATCTCGTTATTCAGCTTATGGAAGAGCCTTAGGGCGAGGCAGATACTGGATAATTTATCGTTTACACGTAAGAAAGCAGAAAGCAGATATACTGGTTTCCGGTAAAACATTCCATTCGTTTCTATCAGAAATAATTCTGCAGATTTGATACAATCACTCGACGGAGTTTATACTGAATATTATGAAGTGCTCGTGATGACAATTCATCTTTTTAACCGGACAGTAATGTATCAGATATTAGAAATTAATTGAAGTGTTATGTCATAGATTGTATTTATTTCACCTTTTCTTCAAAGTTCTTTTCATTATTATAGCACCTCAATCACAAAGCTCCTTTTATTATTATAGCACCTCAACCCCAAAGCTCCTTTTATTATTATAGCACCTCAACCCCAAAGCTCCTTTTATTATTATAGCACCTCAACCCCAACCCCTTCTCCTTAAGGAGAAGGGGCTTTTGGAGGTATCTGCAATTGTTATTGAAAGGGCTGACATTTTACATAATTCTGATTCCTCTTCAACTCAAAACCATCTCCTAAAATGAGAGGGGCTTATTTATTAATACCAATAAATTGATTTTGTACCCATTTTAATTAATTTCATTCACACGCTCTTTTCTCCCTTCTCCTTGAGGAGAAGGGCCGGGGATGAGATGCTGATATAAGATAGAAGAAGTAGGCTCAAACACCCAACTCAACACCCAACTCAACACTCAAAACTCAACACCTGTCCTGAGCGCCGCGCCGTCGGCAAGCCTTTGGCGGCCGATGGAAGTCGAAGGGCTCAAAACTTTTTCAGCTGTAACATTCTGCGATTTTTGGTATTAAAATGAATTTCCGAGGCTAAATGTAGAGTTTTTGTCGGGAGAAGATGAGATACATTAGTACAATATTTCCCCCGCTGGCATATATTCAAATGCGTGCAACTTCCTGGTTCTGTAGTACTTACAAGAATACCCGGGTATTTATACGCGTATAAAACAGGTACTAATACCCTTTTATCAACTAAATATCCTTAATACTTTTGCTCGTACGATACCCAAATTATACTTGAATCTTAAATTATGATACGGCCAAAAGCCCCACCAATTTAGACTTTTTTTTATATAATTAGAATGAATCTCTGCATGCATGTTTATGCAGGAGAAATTTAACATTATCGAAATGAGGCCAAATCTTTATCTGTACTATCAAACTCGTTAACCAAAACTGTTTTGGGACTGACGGGGCGAAGCTATAACTATTACCAACACTACATTTCCAACTTTTTCTCCACCCCAGAGATCAGCGTGCGTTAATCGTTAATCTGTTAATCGTTAATCTGTTAATCGCTAATCCGTTAATCGTTAATCCGTTAATCATTATATTTGCTTAACCTAAACAAACCAATATGTCAAACCATATCTATCAGTTCAAGAGGTTGAGACTTATACTGTTGATATCAGTCCTCATCCTTGCTTTCACATCCTGTAGTACAAGCAAAAAAAAACTCACCTACGCCTACAAAATTGAAACCGGCCAGGTTTATCCCAATAATTTATCTACTGATGCTTATCTCATCAAACCGAACGATCACCTGTACATAGTTGTAATGGGCGCTGACCCTCTCAACACAGCTTTTCTCAACCTTACTACGGCTGTTAGTGGAAGTGCAGGATCCAACCTGGAACTAATAACGTATACAGTAGATGAGAACGGATATATCAGTTTCCCTCACTTAGGTGAACTGGATGTAGCAGGGAAAACGGTACTCGAAATCCAGGATGAATTGCAGGAGAGGATTCAAGTCTATATTGAAAATACATCTGTATATGTGAAGCTGGTTGATCGGACTATTACAATAATAGGGGAGGTTAACAGTCCCGGGGTCCACGTTATCTTCAAAAATCAACTTACCATATTCGAGGCTCTGGCAACAGCCGGGGACCTCAATGATTGGGGTAACCGCAGGGATGTTAAGATCTTTCGCAATGCAGATTCCGGAACAGAGGTGGTGAGCATCGACCTTACTGACCCAGAGCTTCTTAGTTCTGAATACTATTACATTTACCCCAATGACGTGATCTATGTTCAGCCAGAGAGCAGAGTATTCGGATTCAAGACCCTTAACTTTGCAAGCATATTTTCCATGAGTCTTGCAATGGTCACAACTGCATTACTAATAATTACCTTTATAGAACGATAATACCCGGCAAATGGAAACCAACGAGTTACAGAAACAAAGAAGAATAGAAGACATAGATCTGAAAAAAACCCTTTCAATGATATTTTCTCATTGGTACCTGTTTATATTAGGCCTTATCATAGCAGGGGGATCAGCCTGGATGCTCAACCGCTATACCGTTCCGGTTTACCAGTTAAAAAGCAGCCTGTTGGTGAAAGAAACAAATGAAAGTTCCCCTTTTACTTCCGCCGGCCCCGTTTCCGAGCAGGCATTCCAGGGATTCGCGCTGCCCGGAGGCTCATCCAATCTATACAACCAGTTGACGATCCTGCGTTCACGCCCTATTATCGAAAAAACAATACAAGAGCTCGATTTCGAGGTTTCATATTTTGTGAAGGGCGAAATAATGAAAAGGGAAATATATACCGATGCCCCTTTTACCGTGTACTGGGAAAAAGACCATCCGCAACTCGTAAATCTTGACTATACCGTAAAGGTTAAAAATGACAGTTCAGTACAAGTAGTGGCTATGGGGGAAAACATCATGGTACACAACTATGAGCCTGAAATTAATCTGAAGACACTTCCCATTGTAAATATAAAGGAAACTGCTTTAATGGGTGAACGGATGGCAGGTGAACATTATGCTTTTCGTATAATTTTCAAGGATGGTTTCATTATAAATGAAGATCTGGAATATACCTTTTCTTTCAATACCAAAGAACAGCTGGTAGGAAGCTACCGAAGCAGGCTCTCAGTATCCGTTGCGGGTGAATACACTTCTATACTAATTTTGAGTATGAGTGATTATAACATCAGAAAGGGAATAGATTTTTTAACCGAACTCATGCATATATACCAGCAGGACAATCTTGAGCGGAAAAACCAATATGCAAACCGGACCATTGCCTTTATCAATAGCCAGCTCAGCGACATCAGTGATTCCCTGATGGTATCAGAACAGAAATTGCTCGCTTTCCAATCCGAGAACAAGGTAGTAGATTTGACTGTGCAGGTTGAACAACTCCTAACACAACTTAACGATCTCGACAATGAAAGAGCACGCCTGGAAGGGCAAAACAGGTATTACCTGTATCTTAGAAATTATATCCTTGAAAACCAGGACCTGGAGAGCATTATGGCTCCATCATCCATGGGGGTGAATGACCCTGTACTTACCAGTCTGATTGTGGATATAAACACCCTCACAATTGAAAAATCAAAGCTTGGCAATGTACGAGAGTCTCCTCGCCTGACACAGTTCAACGCCCAGATCGAAAAGATCAAGAATGCCATGCTTGAGAATATTAATGACATCATCAGTCAGGGGGACCAGAATCTGGCCGAACTTAAAAATAGGATTTGGCAGACAGATGTACTGGTGCGGAAACTTCCTGCAACGGAAAGGAATTTAATCAATATAAAACGCAAATACGAGCTGAACAACGAAACCTATACTTTCCTCCTGCAAAGGATCTCCGAAGCCCAAATCGCCAAAGCCTCCAATGAGCCTGACAGCCAGGTGATAGAGGAAGCAGGCTTCTTTTCACA
>JAIOSQ010000199.1 GCA_021107535.1 Bacteroidales bacterium
ATGAAGTCCATGGTGGCCTGTCCGTCATGCACTTCTCCCATCTTGCGTGATACACCCGTAAAGAATAAGATCCGCTCTGTTACGGTTGTTTTACCTGCGTCGATATGGGCCGCGATCCCGATATTTCTGAGTTTTGATAATGTCATTTTATATTGATGCTTAATTAATCAAATAATTCCTCGTGGCTTGCCGCGAGGTTTCCTAATAAACTCCCCTGCTTTTCAGGGGAAATGTACCGCCTTGGCGGGACAGAGGGGTATTATAAAAATCTTTGTTTTAGTCCGATGGAAGTGATCCCATTATAAAAATGGCTGCAAAAGTAATATTTCTGCAGAATTATGAGGATAAATAATTGTTAATCTGAAAATCTCTAAGAATTCTCTTATTTTTGTTTGATTGTTATATCATAAGTTTCCCCTGCATATGCTTTAATGAGAATCGATTTAAATAAAATGCTGTTTTGGAACCATGCATTGCCATATGCCTGGCTATTCGGTATTCTCTTGCTGACTTTCGGGATTTATATGCCGGTATTGCAGTATGGCTGGATCAATGGCACTGACCATGTTTTTATAATCGAGAATTCACTGGTCCATAGCCTGTCAATGAATAGCGTCCTGGATATTTTTCTGTCTACAGTGAATGGCAGTTATCAACCATTGACGTTTTTGTCATATGCTGTTGAAATTTCACTGACCGGCGACTCCTACCATACAATGCATCTTGTGAACCTGCTGTTGCACCTCCTTAACATTATTATCCTGTTCAGCCTGCTACGAATAATGAGCAATAAATTATATGTCGCGGTAATCGCTGCTTTGCTTTTTGCCATTCACCCCATGAATGCGGAAACTGTTTCATGGATGTCTTCAAGAGGTCAGTTACTATGTGCATTCTTTATATTAATCGGATTGCTTAGCTATTTACAATATTTGAAGGTGGAGGTAAGAAAGCAACGCTATATCAGGTTAAGCGTGCTCTGGTTCATCTTTGCTCTTCTTTCCAATCCCATGGCCATTGCTTTCCCCTTCTTGTTGATCCTGGTGGACTTTCTACAGCACAGGAAGCTCAAGGAGTCATTGCAGGAGAAATTCCCAATGTTTTTTCTTAGCCTGTTGTTTCTGTTGATCTCTGTTTTAAGCATGAGCGGAACAGAAGCCCATTTGACATCAGGTCCCGGGATCTTCAACAGTTTGATGTATGGCCTTTACGCCATAGCGCTGTGGATGGTGAAGTTCATTGTACCATACAGCCTGGCAGCATATCATCCATATCCTTCAGGATTCTCCCCGCTGATCATAATATTTATTGTATTTCTGACGGCATCACTCGTTTCTGTATTCTTGTTTTTAAGAAAGAAACGGGTTCTGTTATCCGGATTGTTGTTCTACCTTATCACCATTGTTGCAGCATTGCTTTTTTCACAAGGGGAACCCTCTATGTTACAGGAACATGATTCCTATATTCCATATATGGGTTTGTTTTTCCTTACAGGGGCATTATTTTATTACTTACTGAACCTGAAGATGCTTAAGAGAAAAGTATTTGCTGCTTCGATCGTTTCAGTGTTTTGTGTTTATTCGCTGCTGCTGATCTACCTTACATATGAACGTGTGGGAGTCTGGGCAAGCAGTGACAGGCTATGGTCGGAAGTGATCGAAACCTATCCCGATGATCATTATGCCTATTTTATGCGTGGCGATTACTGGGCCATGACCGGCAAGTATGAAAAGGCCATGTTTGACTATAATCAATGCATTCGCAGAAATGAAAATGCTTATGAGGCAATCAATAATCTTGGGCTGGTTTATCTCGAAGAAAATGAAACCCGCCTTGCTTTGGCCGAGTTCAACAGGGCCATTGAGATCAATGAGCATTTTTATAAGTCTTTTCTCAACCGTGGTATCGCTTATATGAGGATTGGAAAGAATAATGGTGCCATGGAAGATATGGACAGGGCTGCGGAGCTGAATCCTGACGAACCACTGGTATATTATAACCGTGGCTTGTTATTTGAAAGACTTAATTCACTGCAGGATGCCATCAATGAGTTCAACAAAGCCATCAGCCTGGATCCATACAGGTTTATCTTTTATAAAGATCGTGGCAAGGCCTTCGTCTGGATGAGTGAATTTTATTTTGCAGAGCTGGACTACTCAAAGGCTTTAGATCTCGACCCATCTAATGCCGAGATGTGGTTCAGGCGCTCACTGGCCAGGGTATCCCAGGAAAAATATAAAGAAGGCCTGGAAGATGCCTTTATGGCCAAAAAACTCGGATTCCCGGTGGAGGAAGAATATATCCGTGGCTTGACCGCGGAGATATTGAAAGATGAGTTGCCTCCGAAGGAAGAATAATTGCAAAGGTCGGGCAGGTTTATTTTGTTTTTTGTGATGGTAAAAATGCCATTTGGCCATGTGCTTACAAAATGTATTGGCTATTTCTAAAAACTATACCTTACTTTTAAGAATCCCATATCATAATCCAACAGGCTTACAAACATATTGTCACCTTCACCGGTAAATATGTAAGCTCCCAATTGGATCTCTGCATTATCAATAGGAATATACGTGACGGAAGGTGCCCAGATAACAGCATAGTTCTTACTAATAGTATTCCAGTCTGAGACGATAAAACCACCTGTTACAGGTTCAATCTTCAATTTGTC
>JAIOSQ010000115.1 GCA_021107535.1 Bacteroidales bacterium
CGGATATGATCACCACAACCACCTGCCCTTCCATAGAAGATTGCAGCAATCCTGCTGAACTACCCAAGGGAATATGGGAATTGCTTTATGTTGACAGCGAAGAGATCAATTATCCCGGGTTGGCGATTATGAGCTTTGATGACGACCCTGAAACTATCTGGCATACCAGGTGGAGTACAGGGAGCGATCCTTATCCTCATGAAATACATATTGACATGGGTGCCACATACAGAATCTTCAGTTTTACTTACCTGACCCGGCAGGATGGCGTCAATGGAAGGATCAAAGACTATGAACTCTACGTGAGTGAAGATCAGTTTAACTGGGGTGAAGCAGTAAGCATTGGCAGCTGGGAAAACACATCATCACCACAGAGCATCGATTTTCCCAATGGTATTATTGGAAGATATTTCCGGCTGCTGGCCCTCTCAGAAGTAAATGGAAATGCATGGGCCTCAGCAGCAGAATTCACTATGGTGGGGTGCACTGACCTTACTTATGGCACCTCTACGCCAGACATGAGGCAGGAAATCAAGGCTTTTCCTGTTCCAAGCAATGGGAAAGTAAGCCTTTCTCTCCCTTCTGATGCTTCATTCACATACTATATCTTTAACAGTATGGGGCAGGTCTGTGGGCAGGGAAGTATCGAAGAAGCAGCAAAAGATTATTCCTTTGATCTGGGATCATATAAGCCCGGGATCTATTTCATACAGCTTCGGGATAGCCGGGGCATCATGTATAATGTGAAAGTAGTCAGAGAATAGCCTAATTTTGAATAACAATCTTCCGGTGCATATTGCCTTTTTCTCCGCTGAGTGAAACAAAATAAACACCTGGCTGATTAAACAGCATTCCTGCCATCCAGTCATAAAAATCCTAGGTAAAACAGGCAACCATATTAAGTAATTACCCTAAAAATATACTTATATGCAGATATTTATCAATATAAAGTAACAACCTATCATGAACTTCGTATATTTATCCGGCTTATTCAGGTATATGCAAAAAGAATTGGCTTTAATCAGTAAATAAAACTTAAACCAAATTAATAAAACATGAAAAAACAAAACATCTTAATCGGGCTTTTAACCATCCTGTTCCTTATCGGGCAGTCAGCAATCAGTCAAACAATCTCCTACCAGGATAGCTGGAGCGAACAGGGATTCAGTTTGCAGGAGGAATCATCCTCACATGTAATCATTAATTACTCATTAACGGATTTTGCACTTATAGATGTAAATATCGATGGGGAAATTGCCAAAGCCATCAAGGTTCCCGGTATTTTTCTTCCAAATGATGAGGGAGCACCGGATCTTCCCGGAACCGGAAAATATATAGCAATTCCTCAGGGAGCCGAAGCCGTGCTTAATATTAAGGCGCTGAGAAAAGAAGTGATCAAAAATGTTAATGTGGCACCGGCAATGGCCATTCCACTTGACGGTGATCAGTCTCCCCTGAAGTATGAGAAAGACCAGAAAATTTATACCAGCAATCAATTTTACCCTGCTGAAGCGGTCATCCTTTCTGAAAATCTTAAAATAAGGGGTGTGGATGTTGTCATGCTTGGCATCACTCCCTTCCAGTATAACCCTGTTACAAAAGAACTCATTGTTTATCGCGACCTGCAGATTGAGGTCAGCTTTAAAGGCGGTAACGGGCAATTCGGTGAGGATCGTCTACGCAGCCGCTGGTGGGACCCGGTACTTCAAACTTCAGTGATCAATGCCAGGACGCTACCGGAAATGAATTATACTCACGAGGCTTCTGTTTCTGAAAGCCCGGATTATGAATATATTATTATCACACCCGACCTCCCTGATTTTATCACCTGGGCCGGAACCATTAAAGATTTCAGGACCAAACAAGGGATCAAAACAGGTATTGTAACTACAACTGAGATTGGCGGAAATACTGTGACTGCCATTGAAACATACATAGATAACGCCTATAATACCTGGGCTGTACCGCCAAGCGCAGTCTTGCTCCTGGGTGATTACAGTACAGGTTCTGACGGAATTACTTCTTATATTTACCCACACCCTGCAGGTTATCCTGATTTCGCTTCAGATAATAGGTTTGCCGATGTGGGTGGCGATGACCTTCCTGATATCATTTTCGCCAGGATCACTGCCCGGAATGCTGCTGAGCTTGAGGTGATGATCTCCAAGTTTATTGATTATGAAACAAACCCTCCCACTGATGCCAATTTTTACGATCATCCCATTACCGCACTCGGATGGCAAACCACAAGGTGGTTCCAGATCTGTTCGGAAACCATTGGTGGTTATTTTAAAAATGAACAGGGGAAAAACCCTGTCAGGATCAATGCTGTATATATAGGTAATCCCCTGAGCGATCCATGGTCAACAGCTACCAATACTTCTACAGTAGTTAGTTATTTTGGCCCTGACGGATTGGGTTATATTCCGGCAACCCCACAGGGATTAGGTGGTTTTTCGGGAGGAACTTCTCAAGATGTCACGGATGCGATTAATGCCGGATCGTTTTTGCTTCAACATAGGGATCATGGTGGTTATGACGGTTGGGGAGAACCTTACTACAGATTGGCAAATATCGACAACCTGAACAATGTAAATAACAAATTGCCCTATATCTTTTCAATTAACTGCCAGACCGGCGCATTCCACCGTTCTGATGAATGCTTTGCCGAAAAGTTTCACAGGCATACTTACAATGGGGATAATTCAGGTGCACTTGGGATCCTTGCAGCTACTGAAGTTTCTTATTCCTTTGTAAACGATACTTATGTCTGGGGTGTTTATGATAATATGTTCCCTGATTTCATGCCGGATTACAATACCGAATTCCCCGTTTCGTATGCGATGCCTGCGTTTGCCAACGCAGGAGGAAAGCATTTCCTCTATCAGTCAAACTGGCCATATAACACTTACAACAAACAGATCACTTATCGTTTGTTTCATCACCATGGGGATGCCTATTTGACCCTGTATACAGAGGTCCCCGTAAACCTCAGTGTTACCCATGCTTCAAGTATATTAAACACTGAAACATCTTTCAGCGTGACCGCTGATGACGGGTCATTTATTGCATTAACTGCCAATGGTGAGATCCTCGGAACTGCAGATGGAACCGGTTCTCCTGTCAGCATTACCATCCCTGCACAAAGTCCGGGAACAGTGATGATCGTGACCGTTACCAAACAAAATTTTTATCGCTATGAGTCTAACGTAGATGTCATTGCAGGTGGTATACTTGCAGATTTTTCAGCCGATAATACAACAATATGCGAGGGCGAAACAGTGACATTCACCGACCAGTCCAGCGGAAGTATCACTTCCTGGGACTGGACTTTCAGTGAAGGTACACCAAGTACATATAGCGGGCAAACCCCACCGGCAATTACTTATAACACAGCAGGAACTTATAATGTTAGCCTGTTGGTTGGAGATGGAAGCACAACTAACGAGGAAATCAAATCAGGATATATCACTGTAAATGCCCTGACAGCTGATTTTTCTGCCAATCCAACAAATATATCCATTGGAGGTGCTGTTACTTTCACAGATCTCTCAACATGTAATCCCGACACTTATGCATGGTCGTTCCCCGGTGGAGAACCTGCTACTTCTGATAGCCCTAACCCCGGCCCGATCGTTTACAATACTTCCGGAACTTATGATGTTACCCTGACCGTTTACAAGGGGGGTAGCAGCGATGCAAAAACGATTTATGACTGTATCACCGTGACTGATATTTCGTATTGTTCATCGCATGGTAATGCCTCTATTGAGTGGATCACGTCTGTTAATTTCGGCGGGCAAAGCAATGCTTCCGGTTCGTCAGGATCGGCAGGTTATGAGGATTTTACGGCTTTTAATTTTAATATGAACTCAGGCAGTTCTAATTCAATAGTTTTAAGTCCTGGATTCGCAGGCAGAAGTTCACACCAATACTGGAAAGTTTGGATTGATTATAACCATGACGGTGATTTTACAGATGCAAATGAAGAGGTGTTTTCTCCGGGTAAAAGTAAGACTGCGGTTTCTGGATCTATTGCCATTCCTTCAGGTATAAATGTGACTACAATTATGAGGGTTTCTATGAAATCAGGAGGATATGCTACTTCATGTGAAATATTTAGCCGTGGTGAAGTGGAAGATTATACCATTGTTATTTCTGAACTTACTCCGCAGCCCCCTGTTGCCGAGTTTACCGCCGATAACACACTTATCAGCATCGGAGAAACTGTACAGTTCACGGATCAATCCTTGAATGATCCGACAAGTTGGTCATGGGCTTTCGAAGGCGGTACACCAGCTACCAGCACCGAACAAAATCCATCAGTTACTTATAATACTGTCGGATTCTACGATGTAACGCTTACAGCAACCAATGCTCAGGGTTCCGATCAAAATCTTAAGTTAGACTATATTGAAGTATCCGATAATCCACCACCACCTTATTGCGTGCCGGTTGTAAACAATTCGAATGATTGGATCAATTCAATTACAATTGGTACAATCACTCATAATTCAGGCCAGGGTACAAGCGGTTACATGTATTACACTACACCTTCATTTACGTTTACCCCAGGATCTGCATATAGTGTTGCTTTGACACCATATAACGCTAAAAACAGGAACTTCTGGAGGATATGGATTGACTTCAATAACGATGGCGACTTTGATGATGCAAACGAAACTATCTTTGCTGCAAACAACAAAAAAGGCACCGTAAACGGAACGATCAACATTCCAAGCGGAGTTGAAGCTGTAAGCCCCGACAGGATGCGTATCACCATGAAAACCGGTGGTTCTCCCTCTGCCTGTGGATTAAACTTCAACGGCGAAGTAGAAGATTACGATGTCACCTATTCCGGAGGCGGTGATCTGTTTACCAGGCCAGCCTTTGATAAACTCTATGTTGGGGTATATCCTAATCCTGCAAACAATTTGTTGAATATTAACATTAGCGGAAACTATGGTAAAGTTTCAGTGCATATATACAATGCTGTTGGGAACCTTATGCATTCCTTCATGATGGATGATCAAAATGAACAAATTAAGCTTGATCATTATTCACAAGGCCTGTATTTCATACACGTGTACGATGGCAGGGAACAGAGCCTGCTAAAGTTCATTAAAAGATAAATTTAATCATAAAGCAATTTAGGGCTTTCGGCTTGCATAGCTGAAAGCCCTTTTTTATTCATACAGATGCCTGTGATTACAAAATCCTAGATATTGAGTAAGAATTGGGAATTGTTTTACTTCGCTCAATCGCTCAATCGTTCTATTTCAATGGTCTTCCACTCATCCAAGGAGCCCCGGCATCAATAAGCTTTTGTTCCATATCAGGAATTTGCTGATTGACGATCACTTCCAGTTCGCTTTTTAGTATCTCAAACTGCTTTCTTGCAATTTGCAGGTTTTGAATCTGCATCAGTGTAGGCCCATAGGTCAGGTTCCAATATCCCTGAGATGCGACCGATAATCGTTGGCGAAGCGTAGGATAGGTATACTCACTCAGCTCACGTTTGGCTGGATCTCCATGGACCTGTTCTTCAAATTCAGCGAGTACCTTTTTCAATTGATACAATTGTTCGTTAAGTTCACCCGGAGGCTCAGGCATGCGTGAAAGTGCTGTCTGCATCGCATCCACTTTTTTCTTTGCTTCACGAAGTGTGATGGAGGCTGCTGAAGTAGCTTCACGCATCTGGTCCATCTCTTTCCTGAAAGCAAAAGCATCAAGCGGGTTCATCCCTTCCAATGCTCCTTTATAAAGTTTGATAACATTAAATTCAAGCGGGCCTGCAAGCTCAGTGATCTTTCCCTCAACTTCTTTTGCAAGGCTCACAGTATAAGTCCCGGGGATAACCAGGCTGCCGGGAGGAGTCCAGTCACCGGATCTCTCCATGTGAATATCTATGGCTTCCCAGGCAGGATATCTTAGATCCCAGTCAACACGATGAAAGCCTTTGCCTGCAGGCGCATTGATCTTTCTTACAACCATCCCATCGGCATCTCTTACTGTCAGCCATATCTTTGGTTTTTCTTCAAGCCGTTCTTCCTTCAGGACTTCCCATTCAGGAAAGCTGAGCGGTTGCTCTTCTTTTTTTAATTTCTTTTCTTCCTTTTTCCTTTCAGATTCTTTGCTTGAATAATTTTTGGCAAGATGATAAGTAAATACTGCGCCACGAGGAGGATTTTCTGCTGAATAATAATTCGACCCCTGCGAACCGGCTCCTGAACGGAAAGCATATAACCAGGCATCGCGTATCGGGTAAAGTCTTGCTTCTTCCTTCAGTTTTTCCTCTGTGACATGACGTAATACGCTGTAATCATCAAAAACATAAAAGCTCCTTCCAAAGGAAGCACCCACGAGATCATTCCTTTCCTTTTGAATGGCAAGATCACGAAAAGAAATGGTGGGTACACCGCCCTTTAGCTTGATCCATTTTTTACCTCCGTCTATGGTAAAATAGATACTATATTCCGTTGCTGCAAACATCAGTTCCGCTTTTTCATGATCCTGCACTACCCGCCATACCAGGGTGTTTTCAGGAATATCACCGGCAATGGATTTCCAATTTTTACCTTTATCTGTGCTTTTTAGCAGGTAAGGCTTAAAATCCCCGAACTTATGGTTATCCAAAGCAATATAGACTGTATTCTCATCATAAAGGTCTGCTTTGATATCGTTCACAAATGCCGTTTCCGGGACAGCGGGAAGTTTGCCCACTTCGATTTTCCTCCAGTTTGCACCACCATCTTCCGTGACCTGGATCAGGCCATCATCCGTACCTGCATAGATCAATCCCTCCTTAAGCGGAGATTCGGCAAGTGAGGTAATGGTATTATACTGCGACATGGCATCCATATCCCAGGTGGCATCCCAACTCCAAGTCTGATCCATAATGGGTAAAGTCAGACGTTGCTGCTTATGTGTCAGGTCACCTGAAATGGCCGTCCAGCTATCGCCCCTGTTGTCAGAACGCCAGACACGTTGCGAAGCAAAATATATTCTTGTTGGCGAATGAGGGCTAACAAGAATGGGGGAATCCCAGTTGAAGCGATCAAGCTTTTCCCCTTCAGCAGGCTGTGGCCTGATACGCACTGATTCTCCTGTTGTCAGATCAATGCGGGCAAGGTATCCCTGCTGTGATTCACAATATACAATATCCGGGTTACCAGGTTCCGTAGCAGGTTGATGGCCGTCTCCTCCAAGGATAAGGGACCAGTCGGCATTGGTGATCCCTTCACGTCTGTCGGTCTGTGAAGGGCCACCCAGTGAACCGTTGTCCTGGGTACCCCCGAAAATATGATAAAAGGGTTTGGCATCATTTACGGCTACCTTATAAAACTGTGTGACCGGCAGGTTGGAAATATAACGCCATGTCCCGGATCCGTCAAATGTTTCATATATACCCCCATCCGTTCCGACAAGCATATACTCAGGATCGTCATCCCTGAAGGCGATCGAGTGATTATCGGAATGCTTGCTCCTTTCATTGATCCGCTCGAATGTCTTACCCCCATCTTCTGACATCTGAATGCGGACATCAAGCAGAAAGATCTTATCAAATTCATGAGGGCTCGCCACCAGTTCCTGGTAATAATGTGGCCCGGTAGCACCGGAAACAGCCGATGACTGCTTTTGCCATGAAGCACCACGATTAATGGACTTATACACACCTCCGGTTCTTCTGTCAAGCTCAATAGCAGCATAAATAATGTCAGGTTTTTGAGGAGAGATGGCAAGGCCGATCTTTCCCATATTTGAAGAGGGCAATCCTTTTTTTAGTTTTTCCCATGTCTCACCACCATCTGTAGATTTATGGATCCCTGAACCGGGCCCACCACCCATATAGGCAGCCACATTTCTGTGTCGTTGCCAGGTGGCAGCGTACAGGACATCCGGCTTACACGGATCCATCACTATGTCAGTAACACCGATCCACTTATCATCGCCAAGGGTTTTTTTCCAGGTTTTGCCCCCGTCAGCAGATTTGTATAATCCTCTTTCATCGCCTTTATTCCACAGTGGTCCTTGCGCAGCCACCCAGATGATATCGGAATTCTCCGGATGGATCAGGATCTTTGAGATATGCTGTGATGCCTTCAAGCCCATATTTTCCCAGCTGGCACCGCCGTCATCGCTTTTATAAATGCCATCACCGACCCCAACATGGCGGCCTCCTACATTTTCTCCCGTACCCACCCAGACCGTATGCGGGTTATTGGGATCAATGCTTACGCAGCCAATGGAATAAACTTTCTGCCCGTCAAATATAGGCTTCCAGGTAGTTCCTGAATTCAAGGTTTTCCATACGCCTCCTGATCCGACAGCAACGTACCATATATTATTGTTCTCGGGATGAATGGCAATATCGGCAATACGCCCCGATTTTAAAGCAGGGCCTATACTACGCAATTCCAATCCGGAAAAGGTAGATGCATTCAGTGGGGATTTTTCTTCATTTTCCTGGGCAAAGCCCACAGAGATCGTAGCAGCCATAAGCAGGCCTATGGCAAAAGTAAGTGTCAGTTTTTTCATGGATGTGTTCTTTTTTTCATTCAAAGCTAAGAAATGATTTGGGTTTTTTATGAAACGATTTTAAAAAACATAACACTTTAAGACCGTATGTTGTTTACTCTATGCAGGAGTTTAGCTATCAAATCCTTGCAATGAGCGACCATATTTAATATATTTGTTCATCTTCAACCGACAAACCTTGAATCATGAAACCAATCAACCGAAGAAATTTTTTAAGATCGACAGCTGCCCTGGGTGGTGCTGCTTTCGGATTGTCCATGTTGCCAAAATTCCTGAGAGCTGGAATTTCCGGTGATCAGCTTGATATTATTTCAATCCCGGCGAAAGAACCCATGCTCCATATCAGCAAACTGATGGATCCCCTGGGAGGGATAGGATCATTTGTTAAACCCGGAAAATCTGTTGGTCTCCTGGTGAACAGCCCCTGGGTACATCCGGGCTATTATACCCATCCCGACATCCCCCTCAGCCTGATGAAATTATGTAAGGATGCCGGGGCCGGAGATATCATTTGCTATAAGCCTGTCAGGGATAGATACTGGGAAGAAAGCCGGTATTATGAAGAGATGAAGCCCCTGATCCAGGAAATAATATACGGAGATGCAAGGACTACTGTTGAGATTCCGCAGGGAAAATTGTTAAAATCTGCTGATGTGTATACCATATTCATGGAAACGGATGTATTTATCAATGTCCCGGTAGCCAAACACCATAACGGCACCAATTATTCCGGCACGCTAAAAGGCCTGATGGGAGTTTCTTCCCGCAACACCAACAGGTATATGCATTCTCCCGACGGGGAATATACGTATGACAAGGAAGAATATCTTTCCGGATGCATTGCTGACCTGAACCTGGTCAGGCAGGCAGACCTGTCTGTGATCGATGCCACGGTATGCGGCCTCAATAACGGCCCAAGGGGCCCGGGTGATACCAGCAGGCCAGAGCGTATCCTGGCGGGTACGGATCCGCTGGCCCTTGATGTTTATGCTGCAAACCTCATAGGAATAGAAGCTGCAGACATCCTGACTTTTCAAAAAGCAAAAGAACATGGCCTGGGAAATGGAGACTTGAACTCCCTTAAAGTGCTTAAGCTGGAAATTTAACACAGATAAGCACGGAAATCAGATATCAGATACCAGAAATCAGAAATTAATTCAAAATCCATAATCCATAATTCAAAATCAACCCAACACCCACCGTGTCCGCCGAAACTTTAGTGGAGGTGGAATACTCAAAACTTAGTCATAAAGACCTATGAATTCAAAACCATTCCCCGACCACCCGAGGAATTTCTTCATATCAGCCATGCTGATCACCAGGCTGGCTGTGTTAATGTTAGGATGAAAGCTGAGCTTCTCTTCCTTCAACAGCTTTTCATCAATAAATAAGTGCACATGATCCTCACTATCGTTGATCAGGCCGAACAGGGATACTGAACCGGGCTCAATGCCAAGATATTTCATCATCCTCTTTGGTGATGCAAAAGAAAGCTTTCCCTGTTTCAGCCTCTTTTCCAGGTCATGAATGTCGAGTTGGTAACGATGGTCACTGATAACAAGGTAGTGCCTGTTGCCCTTATGGTTCCTAAAGAAGATATTCTTGCAATGGGCAGAATCGATATCTTTCCAGTACTTCAGGGCCTCCTCAACCGTCGGGCCGGGAGGATGCTCATGGTATTCGAATTCGATGCCAAGCTCATCCAGTATTTCGTATAGTCTGGGATCGCCATTCATGATCATGCACTTTCAACAAATATAAGAATTCCTGATTCAAATGCTTTGCAAATTGTGGTTACGGAATTTTAAGTGGATTTCCATTAAATTTGCAGAACTATACAAAAAGCAAAGCCCTTTGGAAAGCAATAAGCCAGACATAAAGGAATTACTCGGCAAACGTGTCCTCGTGCTGGACGGGGCTATGGGTACCATGATCCAGCGTTATGCACTAACAGAGGCTGATTTTCGTGGTAAGCGATTTAAAGACCATCCACAGGATCTGAAAGGCAACAATGACCTGCTTTCACTTACTCAGCAGGACATCATCCGGGAAATCCATGAGGAATACCTTGAAGCAGGTGCGGATATCATTGAGACCAATACTTTTAACGGCACCTCTATCTCCCAGGCAGATTACGGAACAGAAGACATTGTTTATGAAATGAACAGGGCTGCAGCTCAACTTGCAGTCGTTGCTGCAGATAAATACACCGCCCTGGATCAGGACAAGCCGAGGTATGTCGCGGGGGCCCTCGGGCCTACCAACAGAACGGCTTCTCTTTCACCGGATGTGAATGCTCCCGGTTTTCGGGCAATCACTTTCGATGAGTTATTTGATGCATATTTTGAACAAGCAAAAGGCTTATTGGATGGTGGAGTCGACATCCTTCTGGTAGAAACCATTTTCGACACCCTGAATGCCAAGGCAGCACTTTTTGCCATTAATGAGCTGTTTAAAACAAGGGGTGAAAAAGTATCGATTATGATTTCCGGAACTATCACAGATGCAAGCGGCAGAACCCTTTCCGGGCAAACGGTAGAGGCATTCCTGTATTCAGTTTCTCATATCGACATGCTCAGCATCGGCTTTAATTGTGCCCTAGGCGCAAAAGAACTGAGGCCGTTTGTTGAAGAACTTTCGGTTAAAGCCCCGTTCTTTACCAGTGTTTATCCCAATGCCGGCCTTCCCAACCAGTTTGGCGAGTATGATGATACGCCGGAGGAGATGGAACCCCTGATGAAAGATTTCCTCGACAATAATTTTGTGAACATCATTGGTGGTTGCTGCGGAACCACCCCTGACCACATCAGGAAGTTTGTAGAACTTGCTGAAACAGCATCAGTGCGTGAAGTTCCTGAGAGCAATGATACACTTCATTTAAGCGGGCTTGAACCCCTCCTGGTTTTCCCCGGAAGTAATTTTATCAATATTGGTGAACGGACCAATGTGGCAGGCTCCCTGAAATTTGCACGTCTCATCAGGGAAGAAAAATATGAAGAAGCTCTTTCCGTTGCACGGCAACAGGTGGAAAATGGTGCACAGGTGATCGATATCAACATGGATGATGCCATGCTGGATGCCAAAGAGGAAATGAAAAAGTTCCTGAACCTGCTAGCCGCAGAACCAGATATAGCAAGAGTGCCTGTGATGATCGATTCTTCCAAATGGGAAGTGCTTGAAGCAGGGCTCAAATGCCTGCAAGGTAAAGCCATTGTAAATTCCATCAGCCTTAAAGATGGCGATAATGCATTCAAAAAAAGGGCTGAAAAGATCATGAACTACGGTGCAGCAGTGATCGTAATGGCTTTTGATGAAAAAGGGCAGGCCACTATATTCGAGGATAAGATCAGGGTATGTGAAAGAGCTTACAATATACTGACAAAAGAAGTCGGGTTTCCTGCCCACGACATCATTTTTGATCCCAACATCCTCACAGTTGCCACAGGTATGGAAGAGCATAACAACTATGCCGTTGATTTCATCAATGCAGTAAAATGGATCAAGAAAAACCTGCCACATACCAGGGTAAGCGGAGGCATCAGCAATCTTTCATTTTCTTTCCGGGGGAACAATGTCGTCAGAGAGGCCATGCATTCCGTGTTTCTTTATCACGCCATTGAGGCAGGCATGGACATGGGCATTGTTAACGCGGGGATGCTGCAGGTTTATGACAATATTCCGAAAGATTTGTTGACTCTGGTTGAGGATGTGGTACTGAACCGTCACAAAGACGCCACTGAACGCTTGATCACCTTTGCAGAAAAAATAAAATCAGGTGATCAGGTTGAGAAAAAGGCTCAGGAATGGAGATCATATTCCGTTGAAGATCGCCTGAAATATTCACTGATCAATGGGATCATGGATCACATCGAGGAAGACACAGAAGAAGCCAGACAACAATATAATTCCGCTTTGCAGGTGATCGAAAAACCGCTGATGGATGGCATGAATGTGATCGGAAACCTTTTCGGATCAGGGCAAATGTTCCTGCCCCAAGTGGTCAAAAGTGCCAGGGTTATGAAAAAGTCCGTGGCTTACCTTGATCCCTTTATCCAGTTGGAAAAGGAGAACGGAAAAATGGCCAAAGCAAGCAAAAAGATACTACTTGCCACCGTAAAAGGTGATGTACATGATATAGGTAAAAACATAGTAGGTGTGGTGCTTGCCTGCAATAATTATGATGTGGTCGACCTTGGGGTGATGGTTCCGGCTGAAAAGCTCCTGAAAACTGCCATTGAGGAGAAAGTGGATGTTATCGGCCTCAGCGGGTTGATCACCCCATCCCTGGATGAAATGGTTCACGTAGCCTCAGAAATGCAGAGAAATAATATGAATATTCCTTTGCTGATCGGGGGTGCCACTACCTCAGAGATCCATACAGCTGTGAAGATAGCTCCGCAATATGATTTGCCGGTCATACAGGTAAAGGATGCTTCCCGTTGTGTTGGGGTGCTGTCGGGGCTGCTATCAAAGAACAAGTCTTCCGCTTATGTTGAAGAAATTTCAATGAAGTACCGGACACTGCGCGAGAAACATGAATCAGCAATGGCAGAGAAAAAGATGATCAGCCTGCAGGAAGCAAGGAAAAATAAGCTGAAGGTGGAGTGGGAAGATGTCCGGATCGTTCGGCCTGCATTCATTGGGAATAAAGTATTCAGGGATTATCCACTGGAAGAGATCAGCAAGTATATCGATTGGACTTTCTTTTTCCATGCCTGGAAGATTAATGGTAAATATCCCGCAATATTTGATGATCCGGTAAAGGGTGAAGAGGCCCGAAAACTTTATAATGACGGGCAACAGATGCTACATGAGATCATTAAGAAGAAAATGCTGCAGGCTGAAGGGGTGATCGGGTTTTACCCGGCTTCCGGCAAAGGTGATGATGTTCTATTATTTGAAAATAAATCAATGAAAGATAGCATCAGCACGTTTCATTTCCTGAGAAACCAGGAAAAGAAAGAAGCAGGCATCCCCAACCTGAGTCTTGCAGATTTTATTGCACCAATTGAAAGCGGTATCACGGATTACATTGGATGTTTTACTGTAACTGCCGGGGTGGGCATAGAAAAATGGGTCGGGTATTATGAAGAGCGGGGCGATGATTACAGCAGTTTCATGCTAAAGATCATGGCAGACAGGCTGGCAGAAGCTTTTACTGAGCTCATGCATGAAAAGGTGAGAAAAGAATTCTGGGGATATGATAAGGATGAGCATCTCCTGTTGGAAGAGATCCTGAAAGCAAAACATCAAGGTATTCGTCCTGCTCCCGGCTACCCTGCCTGCCCGGAACACTCAGAAAAGCGAAGCATATTTGAGCTGCTGGGAACTGAATCGAACACTGCCATTCGACTCACAGGGAATTACGCTATGTACCCTGCAGCATCAGTCAGTGGTTATTACTTCATGCATCCATTCTCACAATACTTTAATCTGGGAAAAATTAACCGGGAACAGCTTCGAAACTATGCGAAAAGAAAAAGCCTAAAGCCTGAAGAAACCGAAAAGTTATTAAAACAAAACCTATTATACTAATAGCCTTTCCCATAATTTATGATTCTTCTGGATTCTAAATTCTGACTACTGTCTTCTGATTGAAAAAACTTTCCGACCTTTGCCCGAACCAAAAACTGAAGATGCGCGTTGTTGAAGCCATAGAAAAAGCCAAGGGCAGTCCCCTTTTCAGCTTTGAGATCTTACCTCCTGAAAAAGGCAATGATATACAGTCTATTTATGATACCATCGATCCCCTGATTGAATTCGACCCTAAGTTCATTGAAGTAACTTATCACCGGGAAGAAGTTGAGTTCAGAGAGCATCCTGATGGTACTATTGAAAGGAAGGTGCTTCGCAAGCGTCCTGGAACGATAGGCATATCAGCAGCCATTAAGTTCAAGTATGGGGTTGAAGTTATTCCCCATATCATTTGTGGAGGGTTTACCTTGGGAGAAACGGAAAACGGTCTGATTGACCTCCACTTCCTGGGGATTAATAATCTTTTGGCCATCAGGGGAGATAATTTGCCAGGAGAAAAGTTTTTCCGTGCCACCAAAGGTGGACATCAATATACTGCAAACCTCATCCGGCAAGTCATGAACCTGAACAAAGGCATATACCTGGATGAAGAATTAAAAAACACAGCTCCGACCAATTTTGCCGTAGGAGTAGCCGGTTATCCTGAAAAGCATGTGGAATCACCCAATATACAAACCGATATCAAATACCTGAAGGAAAAAGTGGAGGCAGGAGCTGACTATATCGTCACCCAGATGTTTTTCGACAATACATTATATTTTAAATTTGTTGCACTTTGCCGTGAGGCCGGCATTAGCGTACCCATCATCCCGGGAATAAAACCTATTTCTACTAAAAAACAATTGCTTACACTACCCCGGACTTTCAGTGTTTCCATCCCGGAAGAATTACAACTTGAAATCGACAAATGTGTGGATAATAAACAGGCCCGACAGCTGGGTATTGAATGGGCTGTAATGCAATCCAAAGAACTCATTTCCAAAGGTGCACCAGTGATGCATTACTACACCATGGGGAAATCTGATAATATCAGGGAGATTGCGAAAGCAGTGTTTTAACAGGTACAGGATTGTCCGGTTCAAGCCATTATTTCCCAAGCTTTATAAACTCCAGCTCCGTGAAATCAAAATCCGGATTGGGTACGTCTATTTGCATTTCTGTAACTTCTCCCCTGTCGTCGATGATGAAATTTACCAGGCCTGCAGGCAGGGAAGGCAGCTTTTTAAATTCGATCTGCCAGGTGTTATATTGCCAGTGCCCGAGATGACCTATAAATATCTCAGTTGGCTCAAGGTGCACCATCAACTGCTCACCATCCATATACACTCTTGCGTTGCCATACATCTTGCAATTGTAAGTGCCCAGGTATGATTCAAGCGGCAATGTAGGCCCTGAATCTTTCACCCTCTCTTCTTCTACCCTTGCACGTCTCTTTTCCTGCTGTTCGTTCCGCACTTCAATCATAGCCAGGATATCAGCACTCCAGTCGGTTTCTTCCTCTGTGCCCAGAAGCACATCAAGGGTTTTGTATTTCAGCGGATAATAAAGACTGGAGTTTTTATTTGTGAGGAAAACCATGCCTAGATTTTCTTCGGGAACAAATGTTGTATTGGAGATGAAACCATCATATCCCCCGCCGTGCCCAATGACCTTTTTCCCATGATAATCGAACAGTGCCCAGCCAAGGCCATAGGCTTTGAAATGAGTTGAAGGCCATGTGCCCGCCGACCATTCACTAACAGGCTGTGGATTATTTGCTGCCCACATTTCACGAAAACGGCGGCTGTCGATCAGTGTATCTCCATCAGGCGTAATACCTTTATCCATCTGAAAGATCAGCCATTGTGAAATATCATTCGCCGAGGATATCAGGCCCCCGGCCGGGGCGATATTGTCCCAGTTCTGCCATTCTATTGTGATCAGTTCATCTTCGAAATCATTATGAGGTGATGATACATTCGTCATCCCATTCAGGTCATGAGCTGAACTGATGGTACGATCCATATGCAAAGGCGTGAGGATTCTTTCTTTGATGAATTCATCCCAGCTCATATCACTTACCTCTTCAATGACCAGGCCGGCAGCAATGAACATGATGTTGCTGTACCCGTATCCTGCCCTGAATCCAAAGGTGGGCTCAAGGTACCTGGCATTTCTGACAACCTCTTCCCGGCTCAGGTCAGTACCATACCAGATAAGATCACCACTGAAGGTTCTCAGTCCGCTCCGGTGAGTGAGCAGATCACGTATGGTAAAATTATCCGATACATAAGGATCATACAGCTCAAACCAGGGCAGGTAATCCCTAACCTTATCATTCCAGGATAATTTACCTTCATCTACCAGCATAGCAAGGGCCGCTGATGTAAAAGCTTTGGAATTTGACGCTATGGCAAAGAGGGTATTGCCATCTATCGGATCACCGGTATTTACATTACGTGTACCATAACCTTTTGAAAAGATGATCTCCCCGTCTTTCACAATGGCTACAGCCATGCCCGGAACGTTCCAGTCGGCAAGTGCCTGCTCATAATAAGCATCAAGCACTTTGAGCTTTTTATCAATATTTTTCTGGCCAAAAAGGCTGAGGGATAATAAAAGAAATAATGAAAATTGGAAGAGTTTCTTCATAATGTATATTTGTTTATTGAACTGATAAAGCCATCCATAACATGCCGGGCATTATTTTATAATGATCTCATCGATAAAAAACCATGCCGGCCGGCTTTTTGCAGTCTTATGCCATTCGGGTACAGGACCAATGCCTGTTGCCTTCACCCGTATATAACGGGTATTGATGTCCAGTCCATCAATACTTATCCTTTCTATGCTGGCATCTTTCATCTCCAAGGGGATTTCCGGTTCCACTTTTCCCAGCAGGACATAATTTTCCATATCGTTTGAAGCAAATACACTGAAAGTTTTCGGAAGGAAGATCCAACCTTCATAGTTTTTCAGAAAGTTTCCCGAAACAGATGTTACTTTCTGTACTTTTCCGAAGTCAATGGCTACATCAAGAATATTATTCTGGTACCCCTGCCATTTGCCATCATTAAAATCAAGGCTACCGAATTTACTATCCACCAGGGCAAAGAAACCGCCCCCTGAATATCTCTGGTCAAAAGGACTGTAATATATGGGAGGCCTTTTTTTGTTATTGCCAGTATCCTGCACAGCGCGTGAAGCAGAAAGGTTATCAGATGCAGGCTGCTGCCCTCCGGAATGCTCATTGGTACATTTCATGAACGCAAGGGTGGATATGATCAAAAGAAGAGGAAGGATCTTTTTCATAGCTCATTGTTTTTGGAATGGTGAAATTACACAATGCTGTTGAAATTTAAAAATAAGAAAAAAGACCTGTGAGCTTGGGTGAGCTCACAGGTCCTATTATCTAAAAGATTTAGAATCCTATTTCATTTTCATAAATTTCTCCTGCACAAGCGAACCATCAGCTGAGATCAGTTTCAGAGTATAGTATCCATTCTGGAGATTGGATGTATTGATGGTTATTTTGTTGTTTCCTGAAGAGAGGTTTTCGCTTCTGTTAACAACAATCTGTCCTATTTGATTCACAAGCTGGATGCTGATATTAGCATCTTTCACTGAATACATTTCAATATTCAGTAATTCACCGGCAGGGTTCGGGTAGAGTGAGATCTCATTTATGAATGATTCAGTTACTCCGACAGGATCAATGTTCACTATTAATTCTGTTGCGATTCCTTCACATTCATCAGCTGAGGTCTCAGTCAGGTTCACATATCCCGTACCCGGGGCTCCCCATATAACAGTAATCTCATTTGTACCCTGCCCTGAGTCGATGGTACCACCTGTTACGCTCCAATCATAAGTTGCACCTGCATGATCGGGGCTTGAATAAACATGTGTGGTATTTTGATACACAAATTCGTCACCTGATATAACAGGCTGAGGGATTTCATTAACTGTTACTTCCAATGCATCAGAAACAGTTCCATCGCCGCAATCATTAATTCCCTGCACTGTAATAGTAGTAATACCGGCGTAGGATACACTCCATTGAACTGTTGCATCAACAGTAGTTCCGGAAATTGTTCCGGCTTCCGGAGGATCGAGTGTCCATACATATGATTCAGCATCAGTTGCACCATCCGTAGCGTACTGGCTTTCTTCGCCTGCACAAACAGATTCATCTCCATATGGAGTGGCGGCAGGTCCCGGAGGATCAAGAGGATAAATATATGCATTACCATACATAAGATATTCACAATAATCAGTATATCCATTGACAGAATAAATACCCTGATCGGTTTGATAACCAAAATTCAGGGCAGAGCCTGTTCCTGCAAGGATATCTCCTGTAGGTACACCGTCAAGCAAGAGTTCATAGTCGACCCCTGTTTCTGATCCATCAATGCTTACTTCAATGCCTTGTGTACCCGCACAATATCCACCTCCATCAGACAACCAGAATGGAGTGGGTGTAACGAAAACTGTTGTTGCAAAAGCCTGTGACCATGTCCCGTTTCCACATTGGTTATCGGCCCGGACTGTCACATCCATACTGCCGGAAAAAGCTGGATCTACCTCAACACTTGCTGAGGTTCCTGTACCGGTAATGGTTCCTGCAGATGCAGGGTCAAGAGCCCATACATAATCAACTGCATTGGGGACGCTGGCTGTGGTATAGGTATACCCGGAGCCACCACCACAAAGTTCTTCCGGACCGGCCGGAGTATTAGGCTGGACAGGTGCAGTGATCACATCAATATAATCAGTTATTAAAAGAGTATCTATTACTGTACCGTCATCTACGATCAACCTAACATCATATACACCCGGTGTATTATATGTCACAACAGGATTCTGTGCTGTTGAAGTTCCGGGAGTACCCCCTTCAAAGGTCCAGTTCCATGATGTGATCAGGCCCATTGAGTTATCATAGAAATCAACAGCTGTTGTTTCGCAGGGTTGCTGGTTGCTGCAACTGAAATTTGCTGAAGCCGCCAGCGGGATCAGGTTTTCAATGGGTACCATGGTACCCTGAAGGATCTCCTTGGTACCTTCATCCTGCATGAAGGCAACCAGCTCAATATGCTGTGAATTCCAGGTTGCATCTATTGTAAATGAATAATTAATGA
>JAIOSQ010000266.1 GCA_021107535.1 Bacteroidales bacterium
ACGGCCGGAGTAATCCAGTATGCAGAGTTGGGAGATTGCAATTTTCGATTCAATATTGATCAGATCATTTGATGGATTTGGGAATACTAAAATGCTATTTTCAATGCCATAATAATCAATTCCCGAATGGAGCCAGCATGCTTCATCTGAATCCGCATCACAATCCTCATAAACTGCTTTAACGTAATAACAATAGAGCCCATCGGGTTGAAAAGGAGGTTCCTTGACATGTGAATAGAAAGTATCTTGCGTTAATCCAATATATTCATATCCAGCTCCATCATCATTAAAATATATTCTGTAACCTGTAATGGCTTGAACACTTAATCCTATCGGATTATAAGATGTCTCCCCTTCTGATTCGACAGGAAGACCGGCAGGTGTATTATATACAGAAAGATCCTCATTATGCATCATTTGAACCAATGGATGATCTGTTGCATTATCCACCAATGCATGAATGTTCCAGTTCAGGTCGAAGCCGAAGTTTGCGATCGGATCCCATATAATACCATCAAGTGTGATCATGTCACCATATCCAACGACGCCGGGGCCTGCATCAAATCCTGCGGGGTTTTCTCCGTCAGGTGAGTCACAGGTATATCCAAACCATAACTCTTTTGTAACGTCTATTGCAACTGCTGAAGTAAGGGTGATCTCATTCCAATTGCCAAGCAGCAGACCGCTCACAGCCTCTTCGTAGATCATGGTAGCAGCATTCGGCCCCTGCCATACTTTAAGGGTAAAGTTTGTGGTAACAGCATTGATATAAGGTACAAAACGAATCTTTGTAATGTATTGGCCATAGAACTGGCTGATCATATCAGGATTCCAGTGAGAAGCAACGCTAAATACACCGCCGCCTGTAAGGCCGATACCGTCAATGTTGACGCCATCATCCCACATGATCCACTCACTGACTCCTCCTCCTGTAAATGGAGGTGACCAGTACAACTCCATCGTATATGGATCCTTACCCTGCACAACGAGATCTGTCGGAGGATAACATATCCTATAGATATTCACATTATCCACAAACCAGGAAAGGATATCGGAAGAAAGTGCTCCTTCAGCCATAAAGCGGATCTTAAATACATATCCAAAGGCTTCATCGCTAATGTCGATCTCAACATTCGTCCAATCAAAATCGCCATCTGCATTGCTGAATAGCTTGACCCTCTGCCATATTCCGTTGCTCCACACCTCAACAGCAAAATATTCATTGCCACTTACTGAATAATCATCAAGACTAACATCAAACTCAAGGATAAACCTGCCATCTATGTACGGACCGTCTTTTGCTTCCTGATACACCCCATTGATGTACCCGCTTGTAAGACTTTGCTGATAATTCGTGAGAATAGGATCCCAGGTGAATTCGGCACAGGGTTCCGGATTCCCATACTGTCCATTGATAACCCAGTTCTGCTCAGGTGTCCAGAAGGAACCAAAACTACCTGAGGACCAGTCCTCTCCGAAAGGCAAGAATGTCCCGTAAACCAGGCATACTTCTTCAGGCCCGAGTTTTGATGACTCGCCAGTATCACCCGGCAGGCCATATTTTGTAAGATCATGAATAGTGCTAATGTAATAATCATAACACATTGGATCAGGCTCTACATCTGTATAATAAGCAGTATCTTCCCCGGTATATGGTACATAATCTATATTTATGCTGTCGCGATAAACATTATAACCAAGGATATCATCAACAATACCCAAAGTATCCATCCACCAGTGAAGTACTATGTTTTGTCCTGAGGTATCCCCTTCTATCCATCCCGGTGCCCGCAAATAACCGGAAGTGAAATCCACGCACACCTGATCGGAAAGGCCGCATTCATAATTGGCAGCAACACAAGCCGTATATATTTGCCCATAAGTTAATTCATAGTATTGATAAAAAGTGGTATCGGTCTCAGCCATAAATGCAGAATCCAGAAACACGTGGTAATTAACAGGGTTGGCAGGACCAGCTATGATTTCCGGATTATCGACCGCCCAGCCTGTTGCCCAGCTACCGCCATCGTTCGAATGAAATGCCAGCCAAACCGGATAAATAGAACCAGAGCCTGATATGCCTGATAAATCAACATCAATTTTTTCCCAATAGTCCGGAGGGCCTGGGATAAGTGTGTGCAATACTGTCCAATTGGTTCCATTATTGTATGAATATTCAACAGATGCCATACTACCATAAGCGCCGGTAAAATAACTATCAAATTCAAGATGATAAAGGACTGTTTCTCTTAAGTCCATTGGTGGTGTAATCAAATAATCCACCATTCCATCATTGCCTGACCCTGTGGGGCATTCATCCTCATTGGAACACATATACTGTGAGTTCCATGGTGGAATTGTAAAATTCGTACTGCTTCCATTATATGTCAGATACCATCCATAACCAGCAGTGGTCATCTGCCATCCCGAAGGAAGCGATGGCCCTTCAAAATCTTCACTCAGAATCGTAACCAAAGGAGCTTCCCAATAGGCCGTACTGCTGAGTGAATCAACCCAAAGGTTGCGGGGTAAGTATGCGATAGGATTTATGGTGACTATAAATGTGGTATCACTGTATATGCAGGAGTTGATATTTATTTGTTCAAATCCGGGTTTAATGATGGTAATAGAATAGCACCCTTTCCAAACACAATCGAAGTGGTTCTGCAAAACTGAATCAGGATGTTCAGGAAATACTGCATAAGGCCAGTCTTCTCCCTCCAATGTGACTTCAACACTATCAACGGGTAATCCGTTACAATCTTCAAACTGGAAATCAACAACTTTCCCCATGTCCATGCCAACGATATTGGAATATGCCCAGGGAGAAGTCTCCCCCGAGACATAAGCTGTCTGCACGGCATATGCATACCAACCTCCCCCAAGGGTTTGAAATTGATTATCAGTATAGGATAAAGAATTCGTAGTTGATAGTATGGTTATGGTTCCGGTCTGAGGTCCCAGATCCGGATCAAAATCCGAAATCCTGGCAATAGTAAAATAGTCTACCGGTATGGCTGTAGGTTCATTCAAAAATGCTCTGATCATGAAGTCCTGGTATACCGATATACTCCAGCTTCCTCCAGGGATTTTGGAATAGCTGCGGTTTACAATGGGAGGATCCATATCAATACCAAGTGGTGCTGTATTGGGAGAGGGATTGAGTTGTTTCATGGAAATAAAGAAATCACCACTATCTATAATGGTATTAAAGCCCCAGCAATTAATCCATTCATAGTTGTTAACAGTCACAATCATTGAATCCAGTATAGTTCCGGGCAATCCATTAATATCTTCATCATATAGTAGTACTGAAAACTGTGTTCCTATCCAGTTCCCTGTCGGGAAACTCCCATCCCCTGCATAAATACTTGCCCCTAAAATCCTGGCGGGATTTCCTGCGGGCGTAAACCGTACGGCATTTTCGCCATCTGCAAGTGTCCAGCAAAAAAGATCTTCTGCAGTACCATCATCATAAATGATCTCGAACAGGCCTCCCGGATAATCCCAGGAAACATCTGTAGGACTAGGCTCATTACAAATATTCTCGGCCAATACCCATGGAACGGGATACGAAACAGGCAACAGCGAGACATTTTGAATGGTTGTATCTCCACCCGGGATGAAAGTGCCGGCCACCAGGACCGGATGATAAGCCAGCTTTTCATAATTGATATCGTATGTACCTTCATCCACTTCAAGAAGATAAGACCCATCATAAATGGTATAAGTTTGCCATATTCCAACAGTAACAATGGCACCGTTGATCGGCTGTGAAGTAATTGAATCCGTAACTACGCCGCCAACATAAGCAGGTGTATACACATGCATGATGCAGGGAATGCTGTCATAAAGCCAGTATGGATCGTTAGATTCTATGATAAGATACTGATAATAGGTTCCGGAGCTATATCCTGAAGCATCAAAACTTACTGTAACATCCGCTCCAACTCCCGGAGGGAGAAATGCTGTTGCAGGATTAACATCGCTGATGAAGCCGGGCGGTGGTGTACCACCTATAAAATCCGGGAAAGTATATTGCAATGGTTCCCCCCCGATATTATCAATATTCAGGATTGTTGTAGATGCTTCATCAGGAAAGAGCCATACTTCAAGTTGGTCAGGACTGATGGTCATTAAAGCAACGGAATCGAAGGTGCAATCCGGGGCGCAAGGTTCTGAGATACCATTATCATATACAGCATATACCCTATAGCAGTATGTACAGAAGCATGGAACTGATTCGGAATAGAAAGGAATGGTAGCAGTGCCAACCGAATCACCATCCCGTTCTACCAGATAAAACAAAAAGGCATCCGTGTTATGCTGCCATATAAGCTCCACGATGGGGATGAGGTCGTTATCGAAAATAACCGATAAGTCATAGGGTGGGGATATGGCCTGTGAATAAGAATTTCCCGGGTTCAATAAGTATAGCCATATCAGCATACCCATACCCAGTTTCCTGAAAAGAGCGGAAATATTATTCATGACACCTGATTTTAGTGACAAGGTAAAAAGAAAAAACGAAAATCACAACCGAGCTTCTATGATATCTAAGACAATTTTATATCTATAATCGTTGCATGGGTTGTAGAATTATTA
>JAIOSQ010000224.1 GCA_021107535.1 Bacteroidales bacterium
ATAACCTTCTTCACGGATTTTAATGAAGTACGCATTTTCTGCAAACCTGGCCGAGTCAAATAATACCGGAATGCCAAACTTCTTTGCCAGGGCACTGGCAGCACTGATGTTCTTCATTGACACCGGTTGCCCACCGGCAGAGTTACAGGTGACGGTTAATATGATGAAAGGAATTTTTTCTATGGGGTTCTCCTTCAGTACCTTTTTGAGTTTTTTAAGGTCGATATTCCCTTTGAAAGGATAATCGAGGGTGGTATCAAAAGCCTCATCGATGGTACAGTCAACCGCTCTTGCTTTTCTGAACTCAATATGTCCTTTTGTTGTATCAAAATGGGCATTCCCCGGAATGATATCGCCTTCTTTTACCAGGACAGAAAAAAGCACATTTTCGGCAGCACGACCCTGGTGGGTAGGCAGAAAATGATCAAACCCCAGGATATCCTTAATGGCTTCTTTCATCTTATAATATGAGGATGCCCCTGCATAACTTTCATCGCCCAGCATCATCTCTGACCACTGCCGGTCGCTCATGGCGCCGGTCCCCGAATCAGTCAGCAGATCAATAAAAACCTGCTCGCTCTTCAAATTAAACAGGTTATACTTTGCATCTTTTATCCACGCTTCACGCTCAGAGCTTTTGCTTTTCTTGATGGACTCAACCATCTTGATCTTATAGGATTCAGCATAGGGTAGCTTCATAATGCAATGATTTTACAATAATTCAACAATCAGAGAAATTACTTAGGGTTTATGCATTAAGAAAGCCATCGCGGTCTTTTATGTTCATGAACCGCTTAACAGAAAGGATATTCAAGTAGCTAACCAATTGAGAAGGATGTTGTTAATTATGGTTCAAATATAATAAAAAAATTTAAGTTTTGAGTTATGAATGTTAAATTATTTTGGAATGTAATCCATCATCAACTCAACACCCAACACCCAACACCCAACACTTAAAACTATTTTCGTAATTTCACGGCCATAAACTACAGCCATGAAAAAGATTATCCTGCTGATGCTGCTTGCGCTGACCATCGGTGCGCAGGCCCAGTTCAAAGATCATTTCAAAAATAAAACACTGCGGATTGATTACATCCACTCTGGAAATTCCGTTGAAGAAGATTACGAACTCGACACCCTTTACACTGAGAAATACTGGGGCGGATCGAAGACTAATCTTATTGATAAGTTCAATTACGGCAATTATAAGTTTGAGGTCTACGATGCTGAAACCAATAAATTGCTTTATTCCCGTGCTTATTCATCACTCTTCAGGGAATGGCAGGCTACCCCGGAAGCCGAAGGCAATTACAAAGCCTTTGATGAAACTATCGTCTTACCGTATCCGAAAAGCCCTGTGAACATCTCCTTCTACAGCCGAAATAAAGACCTGAGCTGGGACAAAGAATTCATTCTTCCCCTTAACCCAAAGATAAGGGATGTTAAAAAAAACAAGCAAAATAAATTCAGGAAGTCGAAGATCCATTATTCCGGAAAACCCAATGATAAGTTGGATATTGTGATCATTGCCGAGGGATACACAGAAGAGGAAATGGAAAAATTCAAAAACGACTGTGAACGCTTTAAAGGGTATATCCTGGAATCGGAACCATACAAACAGAACAAGGATAAGATCAACATCTGGGCAGTAAATTCCATATCGGAAGAGAGCGGTACAGATCTCCCGGGTGATGATATTTGGAAAAATACGGTGGTTGGAACCAACTTTTATACCTTCGGCTCAGAAAGATACCTCACCACAGAAGACATGAAGAGTGTGAGGGACGTAGCAGCCAATGCCCCTTATGACCAGATCTTCATCCTGGTGAACCATGAAAAATACGGTGGTGGCGGCATCTATAATTACTATAGCCTGGGTACCAGCGATAATCCTGCCGGAGATTTCCTGTTTCAGCATGAATTCGGCCATGCCTTTGCCGGGCTGGCAGATGAATATTATACATCTGATGTTGCTGTAGAAGATTTCTACCCACTTGATGTTGAACCCTGGGAACCAAATATCTCTACCCTGGTGGACTTTAACAGCAAATGGCAAAACATGATCCGCGTGGACACACCGGTCCCAACACCCGCCACGGAAGAATTTGAGTATACCATTGGAGTATATGAGGGTGGTGGATATGTGGCCAAAGGAGTTTTTCGCCCATACATCGATTGCACCATGAAGTCGGTGAAGTACGATGCGTTCTGCCCGGTATGCAAAAGAGCCATTCAAAGGATGATTGATTTCTATGCGGAATGATGCTTGATACATTGTGGATAGAAGAAGGCGAAGGGGATAGATGACAGAAGAAGTTCTTCAACCCAACACTCAAAACTCAAAACTCAACACTCTCTTTATGCTTTGTACTTAATACTTTCTTTCCTACTTTTGCACTGTGAAATGCATAACAAGCATTTTTATACTACTAATCAATAACTTAGCTTAGACTATTAAAAATACAGATATGTTAGAAAACCTTTCAGAATTACGTGAGATCGTAAAAAAAGCGCCAAAGAAAAAACTTGTTGTGGCTGCTGCCCATGATGAACACTCCCTGGGAGCTATTGTGAGTGCTACCAAAATGAAGATCGTGGATGCCATGCTCGTAGGGGATAAAGAAAAGATCTATCGTATCGGCGACAAATTGGAACTCAATCTCTCCAAGATAGAAATTATTGATGAGCCCAACCTCAGCGAATCCGTGGCTAAAGCTGTTAAGCTGGTCCATTTCGGCGATGCCGATATCCTGATGAAAGGAGATGTAGGGACGGCTATTTTGCTGAGGGGTATTCTAAACAAGGAGTGGGGTCTCAGGCAGAATGAAATTCTTTCGCACATTGCCATCTTCGAGGTGCCTGCTTATCACCACAAACTTATCGCCCTCACCGATGTGGCTATGAACATCGCACCGGTACTGTCTGACAAGGTCAATATCCTGAGAAATGCCATCGGGTTCCTGCACAAACTCGGCATCGAAGAGCCTAAGATCGCCGTTCTGGGAGCAGTGGAACTTGTCAACGAAATGATGCCTGCCACCCTGGATGCAGCCCTGCTTTCAAAGATGGCCGACCGCGGACAAATTCCCAATTGTCTTATCGACGGGCCCCTGGCATTCGACAATGCCATCTCTGTTGAAGCTGCAGAACATAAGGGGATCAAGAGTAATGTGGCCGGAATGGCCGATCTGCTCCTCCTTCCTGATATTGAAGCCGGTAATGTGCTATATAAATCATTTATCTTTTTCGCCAATGCCAAGGTTGCAGCCAATATTCTCGGAGCATCAGCACCCGTTGTGCTTACCTCAAGATCAGACTCGGAAGAATCAAAGCTCGACAGCATTTGCCTGGCGGCTGCCGTTCAATAAGCACATTAAAATAGTGGAAATGGAAAACATTCTGATCCTTGCCATCAATCCCGGTTCAACATCAACAAAAATTGCTGTATTCAGGAACCAGGAAGAGGTCTTCACGAAAAACATCAAGCATAGCAAGGAGGAATTGGCCCCATTCAAAAAGATCACGGACCAGTTTGAGTTCAGGAAAGATGTGATTTATAAGGTACTGCAGGATGAAGGAATAAAAACTGATGATATTCATATTGTCATGGGTCGTGGCGGACTTGTCAGGCCAATCCCATCAGGAGTCTATGCGGTCAATGAGAAGATGAAGGAAGACCTGAGAAACAGTCCGATCGGCGAGCACGCCAGTAACCTCGGTGGCCTTATCGCTGATCATATTGCCCATGAACTCCCGAATGCAAAAGCTTATATTGCCAATCCTGTTGTTGTTGATGAACTGGAAGATGTTGCCCGCATTGCAGGCCATCCCCTCTTTGAACGCCACTCTGTTTTCCATGCCCTCAATCAAAAAGCCACTGCGCGCAGACATGCTTTAATTCAAGACAGAAAATACGAAGACTTGAACCTGATCATAGCCCACCTTGGAGGTGGGATCTCCGTTGGTGCCCACAAGAAAGGCCGCGTGATCGACGTGAACCATGCCATTGGTGGTGAAGGCCCCTTTTCTCCGGAAAGAAGCGGTACCCTGCCAACTATTGACATGGCAAAATTATGTTTCAGCGGCGAATTCAGCATGGAAGAGGTCAATAAAATACTCATCGGTGAAGGTGGGCTTACTGCTTATCTTGGTACCAACAGCGCCTATGATGTTGAACAAATGGTGAAGAAGGGTGATAAAAAAGCTACCCTCATTTATAATGCTATGGCTTACCAGGTTTCAAAGTCCATTGGGGAGATGGCCGCCGTGCTTGAAGGTGATATCGACGGCATTCTCATCACCGGTGGCGTCGCCTACGACAAATGGTTCTGCGAACGTATCCGCATGCGCGTATACCGTTTCGCTCCTGTCTTTATCTATCCCGGAGAAAACGAAATGGAAGCTTTAGCCATGAATGGTTTTCGCGTGATCCGCAGGGAAACCAAGGTCAAGGAATATTAGGCTATTGCCTTGCCCGTATCGCTTTTGCGTAGTTTTAGCAGAGCAAAGCCTTTGGAGGGCCTGTTGCCGATTTTCGACAATCATACAACCTTTTCCCTTCACAACTTGTCTTTAATTTAGAATTAATATAATTAGTTGTGTGATATATATTAGTAGATTTGCTGTTCTTAATCATTAACTACTATTTGCTCATAGCTATCAAGCTGAATAACAACGATCTAAAACTTATATCAACACGCCATGAAAAGGATCTTTACTACAATCTTACTCATTGCATTTACTTTTAGTTTGGCCACACAGGCCCAGGGCTGGAGAAACAATGAAATGGAAATCAGGGTTGAAATCAACAACCCGGCTACCTTTATGACATTATCGAACCTTAATCTGATCGGAGATTATTCAAATGATCATGCCATACTTTATGTAATCCCTAAAGAGGCAGAACTGCTGGATAATGCCGGCATTCAGTATGAGGTATTAAAGGATGACCTGAACGCTTATTACAAAGATTTCTGGAATAACAGGGTGGCCTACCATTCATACCAGGAGATCGTGGACCTGGCCGACAGCCTGGCCACTGAATTTCCTGACATCTGCATGAAAATCATGTATGGCACATCCATACAGGGCAGGGAACTGGCAGCACTGAAGATCAGTGACAATGTAACTACCAACGAAAACGAAGCAGAAGTGTTTTTCGATGGCGGTATCCACGGTGACGAGATCGGTGCAGCGGAAAATTGTATCCGATTCGCCCGTGACCTTTGCATTAAATATGGCAACGATCCCGACGTTACCTTCCTGATCGACAATCGTGAGACCTGGATCTATTACATGGTAAACCCAGACGGACGTGAGAACATGAGCCGCTACAATGCTGCCGGGGTTGATCTGAACCGTGACTATGGCTATATGTGGGATGGCTGGGGCAACAGCACAGGGGCTTTTTCGCAGGTCGAAATAAAGAGTCTGCGCAATTGTAGCTATGAAAACCAATTCGTGGTGCACACAACCTATCATAGCGGCACAGAATATATTTCCTGTCCCTGGAGTTACCGGCCGGAAACACCAGCCGATATGGATCACATTCTTCAACTGGCAGGAATATATTCCAGCGTTTCCGGCTATGCTAACATGGAATACGGACAGGGAAATACAGGCATGTATGCTATTAACGGCAGCACAAAAGATGGAAATTATGGTGCCATGGGCTCCATCAGCTGGTCGATGGAAATCTCCTACAACAAACAACCACCGGTTTCACAGCTTATGCAGTATTATAACTGGAACTATCCGTCAATGATAGCGATGATGGAGTATTCAGGATACGGCCTGGAAGGAACGATCACCGATACCAACACAGGAGAGCCAATTCAGGCTACCGTATTCATCAATGATTATTTGCAGTGCTTCTCCGATTCCACTGCAGGAGATTATCATAAATACGTACTGGCGGGAAAATACTCTATCACGGTTATGGCGAATGGCTACGAAACCCAGACAACGGCCGATAGTGTTGATGTAAGCGAACTCAGTAGCACGATTACCGATTTCCAGATGGTGCCTCTTGACTCATCCCGCTGGTATGCATGGCGCTTGATCAGCAGCCAGATCCCGGGAAACAATACTGTGGATGAAGGAAACACCAAAGCATTGATCGGTGCTCCCGACATGATCAATTATTCCATTGGTAAAGACGGATGGGTGGTCGTTGATATGCAAATACCAATCCTTGATAAACCCGGAAACGACATCAAGGTTTTTGAGGGCGATTTTTCTGCTGAAGGGTTTTCCTGTTTCGCCGGAGAAAGCATGGACGGGCCCTGGATCCTGATGGGTGAAGGAACAGGAAGTACGGAATTCGAATTGTCAGTAACCGGCCTGAATGAGGCAAGGTATTATAAGATCGTAGATGATGGAGATGGTGCTCAAAATGTAGCAGATGCCGGCTTCGACCTGGATGCCGTCAGCGACCTGGAGCATTTCTGGGGAGTATTCATTCTCTTGTATGAATATACCCTTGATGACGAAAATGGCAATGGCCATCTCGAACAGGGCGAGTCTGCCAACCTTATCGTAACCCTCGGAAATAACGGGAATGTAACGGCTGAAAATGTTATCGCATCTTTGTCAACTACATCACCCTACATCAACATTACCCAGTCGACAGCCAACTACGGAACACTTATCCAGAATCAATCGGGTGAAGGGACTTTTTCATTCGAAGTAGATGAGGCCACACCTACCGGAGATACGGTATTCTTTACCATTGATGTCATCGCCAACGGCGGAATATACGCAACATCCTTCAACTTGGCATTCATAGTAGGAAAGTATCCTATTCTTATCGTCGACCTAGACGGCAACCAGAACTCGGGCACAGTGATGCAAACCGTCATCTCCAACATTGACCTGACTGCTGTATATGAGACTTCTTTTCCTGATGACCTTGATCTTTACCAGTGTGTATTTGTCTGCCTGGGTGTATATGATGATAACCATGTGCTTACAACAACTGAAGGACAGGAGCTGGCAGCATACCTCAACCACGGCGGACGCCTGTACATGGAAGGCGGGGATACCTGGGCCTATGATAACCCCACTGCGGTCCATACTATGTTCAAGATCCAGGGTATTGAGGATGGCAGCAGTGACCTCGGCCTGATTTTCGGACAGGATGGCTCTTTTGCCGAAGGAATGGTTTTCCCTTATAGTGGAGATAATAGCTATATCGACAGGATCGCTCCGATAGACGATGCCTTTGAACTCTTCCGTAACCAGGTGCCACCATACTGTAATGCAGTGGCACTGGATGAGGGTACTTACAAAACCGTAGGAGTATCATTTGAATTTGGCGGACTGGATGATAACCAGAATACCAAGGAAGAACTCATGATCCTTATCCTCGAATTCTTCGGGGGTGTGCTTACTGGCACCGAAGAACTGCTTGCAGAAGACAATGGGTTCATGCTTAGATCATGGCCAAACCCTTTCAGCGATAAGATCAATTTCAGTTTCAGCCTGGCAGAAACAACACATGTTTCTCTGGATATTTACGATCTGAATGGTAAAAAGATCACAGGTCTTGCCGCAAACACCTTTGCTGCCGGCACCCATCTTGTATCATGGGACGGAACCTCCGCAAAAGGAAACAATATGCCCCGGGGAATGTACCTGTACACACTAAAAACAAATGACAGACAGCAAACAGGAAAAATCATTCTCACACGGTAATGCACTGAATTTCGGATCATATCACCCGGATGACTATTACAAAATTATGAGATATATAATGTATATATCATTATATATGCATAACTTGCACGGCCAAAACTTTAAAAAATAACGATCGTAAAATAAACCTTATTTAACTAAACAATACTACTCATGTACAAAAATTACAAAATTCTCTTGGCAATTTTATTTCCTTTACTAAGCGTATTCTCACTGTCGGCGCAAACCATTGTTTTCAATGACAGCTGGAACGAAGCCGGGTTCAACCTGGCCAATGAAACACCCGATGGTGTTGAAGTAGTCTATTCAATTGAAGAATTTTATATGGATGAAGTTTCAGTGAAAGGCACTTCGATGAAAGCAATTCATCTGCCCGGGAATCTCATTCCAAACAATGAAGGCGCTCCTGATCTGGCAGGAAGCGGACAGTATATTGCTATCCCGCAAGGTGCCACAGTAAGCTACAATATTGTTTCTTTCAGGACAGAAACATATCATAATGTTGAAGTTGCACCTGCACCCCGTCTTCCATTGGACACGGATGACAGCCCGCTGGAATATCATAAAGACGAAAGTATCTATTCTGTCGATGCATTTTACCCTGCCGAAGCTGTTCAGCTTTCTAAAGTTACCAGCATCAGGGGTGTAGACGCTGTCATGCTCGGAATTACTCCCTTTCAGTATAACCCCGTAACTAAAGAATTGATCGTATACCGCGACCTTAAAGTAGAAGTCATTTTTGAGGATGGCAACGGGCAGTTTGGCAATAATCGCTATCGCAGCCGCTGGTTTGATCCCATTCTCAGGGATCAGCTATTGAATTTTAGTTCACTTCCTGAAATCGAATATACAACACAAGGCGGAAGCAAAGATAATGGTTTCGAATATGTGATCATCACCCCCGACAATCCTGTTTTTACTGCCTGGGCTGATTCGCTGAAATTATTCAGGAACATGCAGGGGATCAGTACGGGAGTCTATACCATTACCGAAGTTGGAGGAAACAATATTACCACCATTGAAGACTTTATCAACAATGCATACAATACCTGGACCATACCACCGCTGGCTTTCCTGATCATGGCTGATTATGGTGCAACTGGTGACGGGATCCTTGCTCCGATATGGGATTACTATTGCGCTTCAGATCATATTTATGGTGATGTGAACGGCAACGGTATGGCAGATGTGATCATGGCAAGGATGACTGCACAGAACGAAACACACTTAGAGAACATGATCGGTAAGATTCTGGATTATGAAACAAATCCCCCTACTTACGATAGCTTTTATAATCCTATCACTGCGCTTGGATGGCAGACAGAACGCTGGTTCCAGATTTGCAGTGAATCAGTTGGCGGATTTTTTATGCACGCTCAGGGTAAAAATCCCATACGTATCAATGAGATCTATGCAGGTAATCCAGCCGTTGATCCATGGTCAACAGCACCAAATACAAGTACCGTTGTTGGTGTGTTTGGGCCCAACGGGCTTGGTTACATTCCTGCATCTCCTTCTTCATTGGGAGGATGGTCAGGAGGTAATGCCACGGATATAAACAATGCGATCAATGCCGGGGCCTTTATCCTGCAACATCGAGACCATGGAGGTACTACCGGCTGGGGCGAACCGTCTTATAATAACAACAGCCTGGATGGGCTTTCAAATGAAGATCCTGTTTTTGTGTTTTCCATCAACTGCCTTACCGGAAAATATAACTTGAGTTCTGAGTGCTTTGCGGAGAAATTCCACAGGATTGAGTATGGCGCCCTCGGAGTTATTGCTGCTTCAGAAGTTTCTTATTCCTTCGTGAACGATACCTATGTTTGGGGACTTTACGACTATATGTGGCCTGAATTCCTACCCCAATTCGGATCCACTATATCTGAAGAAAGAGGTATGCTCCCGGCATTTGCAAACGTGGCAGCCAAATATTTCCTCCAGGCTTCAAGCTGGCCATATAATTCAGGCAACAAGGAAGTAACATATAACCTATTCCATCACCATGGAGGTGCTTTCCAGACACTGTATTCAGAAGTTCCGATGAACATGATGGTACTACACAATAACGTACTTCTTGCCGGTACTGCCAACTTCACCGTTATTGCCGATTCCGGCGCTTTTATTGCACTATCATTCAACGGTGAGATCATGGGTACTGCCGAATCGGATGGCACACCTCAAGTCATTAACATTACACCACTCAACCCGGGTGATGCATTTGATATAGTGGTGACCAAACCTAATTATTTCCGCTATCATGCTGTTGTTGACGTGATCCCGGCCAATGTACCTTATATAGTTTATAATGATTATGTCATCAATGACGCAAGCGGCAATGGCGACGGCTTACTTGACTATGGTGAATCAGTACTACTCTCACTTACTCTTGAAAATGTTGGTCTCATAGATGCACTCGGTGTTGATGCCGATATTTCCACAACAAACAGCTTTATCACCATTACGGATAATACTGCCTATTTCGGTGATATTGCATCATTACAAACAGTCACTGTTACCGATGAGTATGCATTTGATGCTGCTGCAGACATCGGCAATGGGGAATGGGTTATTTTCAATGTCGTAGCCACCGATGGCGATTCCGTTTGGAACAGTGCATTTTCGATTCAGGCCCATGCCCCTGTTATGGAATATATCAGTTTTAGCCTGGATGATGCTGCAGGGAACGGGAACGGACGCCTTGATCCCGGTGAAACTGCAGAAATTACAGTGAACATTGGGAACAATGGCTCATCTGAAGCTTATAATGTGAGTGTGGATATGACATGCAGTGGAAATTCGTACATTACGGTAAACAACGGACCCATTGATGTAGGGGATATGCCGGGACAGACAACGGGTGACGCTGTATTCAGTGTGACCGCAGCTGATAATACTCCGGGAGGATTTAATGCGTTGTTCTCTGTATATATCAATGCAGACCTTGGTATTTCCGGAGCAGGTGGTTTCGACATTATTGTCGGACAGTTTTCAGCACTTGTGCTGGACCTCGACCCGGCCAACCATTCCGGGCCGGCTATGATGGAGGCTTTTGAAGACCTGGACCTGATTGCCAGCTATGCAACTTCTTTCCCTGCCGATCTCAACATGTACAAGTCAGTATTTGTCTGCCTTGGAATCATCTTTACCGGTCATGAACTGACGTCCATTGAAAGTTCAACACTTGTTCAGTACCTCTATGGGGGCGGAAAGCTTTACCTGGAAGGCCGCAGGACATGGTACGATGATCCGCAGCAGCCGATCCATACCAAATTCAATATAGATGTGGTGGTGGATACCTGGTTTGAATACGACACCATAAACGGTGAAACAGGCAGCTTTACCGAAGGCATGATCTTTGAATTTGACGGTTCCAGTCCATATAACGACTATTACATGGTCCCTGAAGGCAGTGCTTTCACCATTTTTACAAGCCCAACTCCGGATTATGGAGCTGCGGTCGCTTATGATGAAGGTTCATATAAAACCATTGGCTGTGCCTTTGAATTCGGTGACCTGGTCGATGGTGACAATCCGTCAACAAAGCAACAACTGATGCTTGAATACCTCGAATTCTTTGGTGATATCGTAACTGATATTCCTGGCGAAAACCAACAAAATACTTCAGCTTCGCTTGGAGATTCATATCCAAATCCATTTACTGAACAAACTACCATTTCATTCAGCCTGCAAGAAAATATGCCGGTAAACATTGAAGTATTCAGTGTTAATGGAACAAAGGTGGCAAGCCTGCTTGATAAGAATCTGAAAGCCGGTGGCTATGCTGTTCAATGGGATGGAACAGATGAGCAGGGCAATAAGTTGAATAGTGGGATTTACTTAATCCGCTTGAAGACCAGCTCAGTAAATGCCACCAAAAAAGTCATCCTCTATTAATAAATGGCCTAAAATTTCGTATTTTTGCACTGTTTTTGAAAATTCGTAAAAAAATAAATAAACAAAAAAAAAGAAAAATGAAAACTTCAGTATTTGTAAAACAAATGGGCATTAAACTTCTCACCCTTATGGTGATGGCCTTTTTTATTTCATCAACAATATTTGCCGATGAAGTAAGATATTCAGACAGTTGGGCAAATCAAGGTTATAACCTTGTCCAGTCTGAAAACACGCGTGTGAATATTATTCACTCCGTTAACAGTTTTAGCTTCAACACCATGATGATCAATGGCGAAGAGATGACGGTTATCAACATGCCGGGCATACTTCTTCCCAATGATGAAGGCGCTCCAAACCTGCCCGGAGCAGGAAGGTATATTGCCATGCCTGTTGGTGCCACAGCGAAGCTGAATATTGTGAGCATGCAGACCGAAACTTATAGCAACATCGAAATTGCTCCTTCTCCGCGTATTCCTTTTGAGGACGATGACAGTCCATTGCACTATGAAAAGAACATGGAAATTTACGGGCAGAATGCCTTTTATCCTGCCAATCCGGTAAAAATCTCCGAGCCTGCAAAAATTCGTGGCGTAGACGTTGTAATGCTAGGTATCACTCCCTTCCAGTATAACCCGCTTACCAAAGAGCTGATCGTACTTCGTGATATTGAAGTGGAAGTTGTTTTTGAAGGCGGGAACGGGCAGTTTGGTGATGAAAAATATCGCAGCAGATGGTGGGATCACATTATGGCAGATGCGATCATGAACTACGGTTCTCTTCCGGTTATGGATTACAACCGGATGCATGAAGGTGGCCAAAGCGACAGTGACGGATGCGAATACCTTATTATCACTCCCGATGGTGCTGACTATGTAGCAAAGGCAGATGAGATTGCTGAATTCCGTAACAAACAGGGAATCCTTACTGAAGTGTTCACCCTGACCGACGTTGGCGGAAACACAACCAGCGCAATTGAATCATTTATAAATAATGCTTACAACAATTGGAGCATCCCTCCTTCAGGAGTATTGCTTCTCGGTGATTTCGGATATACCATCTCTAATAATGTGATCGCCCCGATCTATGATAATTATTGTGCTTCTGATAATATTTATGCAGATGTTGACGGTGACCACCTCCCGGAGATGGCTTTTGGCCGTATTACAGCAAATAATGCTACACAGTTGGAAACCATGGTAAGCAAATTCATCGACCATGAAACCAACCCGCCAACCAATCCCGATTTTTATAACAACCCAATCACAGCAGTTGGCTGGCAAACCGAACGCTGGTTTCAAATTTGTGGTGAAGCCGTTGGCGGATACTGGAAAAATACGCTCGGAAAAGACCCCACACGTATCAATGCAATTTATTCCGGCACACCGGGCAGCACCTGGTCAACCGCCCCCAATACCGCAACTGTGGTAAACTACTTCGGACCCAACGGCCTTGGTTATATTCCTGCCATGCCTTCTTCATTGGGAGGATGGACAGGTGGAAATGCAACCATGATCAACAATGCCATTGAAAGTGGTGCTTTTATCATGTTACACAGGGATCATGGCAACACAACTTTATGGGGTGAGCCATATTACACTACTGCTCACATCGGTATGCTTACCAATGAAGACCTGACATATGTAATGTCTATAAACTGCCTCACCGGTAAATACAACTGGTCCGGGGAATGTTTTACAGAAAAATTCCACCGTCATACATCAGGTGGCCATAACTCAGGTGCTATCGGGCTTACAGCCGCTTCTGAAACTTCTTATTCTTTCGTGAATGATACTTATGTGTGGGGTTCTATCGATAATATGTGGCCCGGATTCATGCCCCTTTATGGTACTGAATTCCCACAGGATTATATTATGCCTGCCTTTGGTAATGCCTCAGGCAAGTATTTCCTTCAGCAGTCGAGCTGGCCTTATAATACCGGCAATAAAATGGTAACTTATCACCTTTTCCATCACCATGGAGGTGCTTTCATGACACTGTATTCTGAAGTACCTGTTGATCTTACCATCGTTCATGATAATGTAATTCCTTATGGTTCTACTGCTTTTAACATTACCGCTAATGATGGCTCACTGATCTCGCTTTACCGTAATGGAGAGATCCTCGCCACTGCTACGGGAACAGGTTCACCTCAGGTTATTAATCTCCCGGCCATACCCCTGAACGCTGATGTTACGCTGACCGTAACAAAGCAAAACTACTTCAGGTACGAAGAGATCATTCCTGTTTTGGAAGTACTTCAGGCAAATTTCGAAGCTGATGATACTTCAATCTGCCCGGATGGTGTTGTCAATTTTACTGACCTCAGCCAGGGAACTCCTGTTTCATGGTTATGGACATTTGAAGGTGGCGATCCTGCTTCTTCAACAGACCAGAACCCACAGGGCATTATGTATAGTACTCCCGGGGCCTGGGATGTAACACTTGAAGTATCAAGCACTACCTCAACCGATTCTTATACCATTGACGATTACATCACCGTTATGGACAACGTTACAGTTGTTGCTTCTGTTACTGCCACTGCAGAAGATATCTGCGAAGGCGAAGAAGTAACCTTTAATGTTACATTAGTCAACGGCGGCATTACACCTGCTTTTCAGTGGCAACTTAATGGCGTTGATGTGGGTGACGGTACAGATGTTTATGTTACCAATAGTCTGGCTGATGGCGACATCGTTAGCTGTGAAGTAACTTCTTCCATCGAATGTACTATTGCAAACCCGGTGATGTCGAACGATATCGTGATGACCGTAAATGAGATTCTACCCGTCGGTATTATCATAGAAACTGAAACTGTCCAAATTTGTGCTGGTAGTGAAGTACTCTTTACTGCAATTCCTGAAAATGGCGGTGACACACCTGTTTACCAATGGAAAGTAAATGGAAGCGATGTTGGAACCAACAGTGCAGAATACACAACTTCTGATCTTGCCGATGGCGATATGGTAACTTGTGAACTGCTTTCCAATGCAAACTGTATTACTGGTAATCCAGCCATGTCAAATGAGATTACCATCACCGTACTTGAAGAACTTCCTGCAGGTGTAAGCATTGTAGCTTCTATTGAAGAGATCTGTGCCGGAGACGAAGTTACTTTTACAGCAACTCCTGAAAATGGTGGTTCAGAACCTGCTTACCAGTGGAAAGTAAATGGTGAAAATACAGGAGACAACAGCAATCTGTTTATTACTGCAGACCTTGCTGACGATGATGTTGTTAAATGCGAAATGACTTCATCTTTCGTATGTGCCATTAACAACCCGGCCATGTCGAACCCGATCAGCATGTCAGTGAATCCTTATCCTGTTGAAATGGCCATACCTTCAGGCTCCGCTTATGTTGACCTGAATGAAACCCTTAGCAGCAACTACACCACCACTAACGATCCCAATACATTAACATATACATGGACCGTTACTCCTGATGAAGCCTGGGAAAACCTGGCTCCGGATATGCATAACTTAACCATAACCTGGAAAGAAGATTTCACCGGCCAGGCAAGTATTCATGTTTTTGGTACCAATGACTGTGGTGACGGACCTGTTTCAGGAAATATGGATGTATCTGTCGAGAATACTTTCGGAATTGGCGAAAACGACCTTAATATTGGCGTTTCTATATTCCCCAATCCGAATAACGGAACTTTCACCGTGAAGTTCTCTTCCGCAAACAACGAAAATGTGAAAATGAAGATCATGAGCATCGTTGGAGAGGTTGTTTACAATGAAGAAGAACTCAGTGTGAATGGTGAATTTATCAAAGTAATAGACCTCAGCAAATATGCCAAAGGCGTTTACTTCCTGATGATAGAAAACAACAACAAGATTCTTACTGAGAAGATTGTTGTGCAGAAATAAGTGTTAACTAAAATTCTATAATCATGAAAAAAGTATTATTTGCAGTATCGCTCGTTTTTGCGATCTCTATTGTATTCGGACAACAAGTTGACCGCGACAAGGTTGTGGTTGAGATCGGAACAGGCACATGGTGCGGTTATTGCCCGGGTGCAGCAATGGGCGCTGACGACCTCGTAGCCAATGGGCATCCGGTGGCTATAATTGAGAACCACAATGGCGACGCTTTTGCCAACCAGTATTCGAATGCCCGGAACAGCTATTATGGCATTTCAGGTTACCCGACAGCCTTTTTTGACGGTATTTATTCCGTGGTTGGGGGCAGCGCATCTTCTTCCATGTATTCATCTTATCTTCCTTATGTGAACACACGTGCCGCGGTACCATCTTCATTTATCCTTAAACTATATGGGACACATACCGGCAGTAATTATGATATGGTGGCCAAGATCTTTAAGGTTGCTCCCTATACGGGGCCGGATCCTGTTTTCCAGCTTACTATTACTGAATCCGACATCCAGTATGCCTGGCTGGGCCAGACGGAACTGAATTTTGTCAACCGTCAGATGGTACCAAATGCGAACGGAACAGTGATTAATTTCGATGATAGTGATACCGTCACCCTTAACCTCAGTTTTACTATGGGTGGATGGGTGCTGTCTCATGTCGAGTTCGTGGCATTCCTGCAGAACAACACCTCCAAAGAGGTGCTTCAGGGGATGAAGGTAGCTGCCATATTTCTACAACCTCCTCCGGTACCTCCTGTTGCTGATTTTGAAGCTGATGCTACACAAAGTTGTGAAGGTTATGAAGTACAGTTCACCGATCTTTCAACAGGAAATCCGACACAGTGGTCATGGGTTTTTCCCGGTGGAACACCCGATGTCTCCACTGAACAAAATCCTGTTGTAGTTTATGATGAAGAAGGTGTATACGATGTTTCGCTTGAAGCTGTAAATAGCGCCGGTAATGGGAATGTCCTGAAAGAAGATTATATGGATATCGCTTTCACACCGGAACAACCTACTATCAACTTGATGGACTATACTCTGTATTCAAGTGCTGATGAAGGAAACCAATGGTACCTGAACGATGACATTATTGCAGGGGCAACCTCACAAAGCTACATTCCCATACTTAATGGAACATATACACTCACCGTTACTCAGGATAACTGCACCTCTGAATTCTCCATCGGACATGAAGTATTGTGGGTTGGCATCCAGGAACAATTTGCCAACCGGGCCGTAAAGATCTATCCTACTCCTAACCAGGGAAGGTTTACCCTGGAGATCAATACCCAAACCCCTGACGTACTCAGCATGAAAGTGTATGATACCATGAAGTCAGTTGTTTACCAGGAAGATAACATCCAGGTAAACGGGCCTTTTAAGAACCAGGTCGACCTCGGACAACTTCCGAATGGTATTTATTTCATGGTGCTTGAAGGAACTACAAACCAATACTTCCAAAAGCTGATTATTCAGAAATAAGGATTTTCATTATTCGATATACAAAACCATCGCTTCCGGCGATGGTTTTTTTTATTTCTGTATCATCTTTCCCACAAATTCAATTAATTACTACTTTTGCCCATACAACCTTATCAGGACAAAAGCTGTCTACAAAATATGCTCTTCTAAGTTCAGTATTTTTATTGTCAAACCAACGAAAACAAATATGAAACCTATTCGACTCCTTAGTATTCTTGTGATGATTGCAATTGTAATCCCATCACTTTCATTCGCACAACAAGAAAAAGGCCATAGCACCGAGAAAGCCAATTGGCGAGTTGACAACAATGGCTACTGGAAAAAAATGGCTGAAAAAGGCCTTAGCACATTGAATCCTGTTACAGATGTCTCTCAGGCTATATATACCGGCTCAGGAATTGATGCACTTAGCTCTATCACTGAAGATTCGCCTGATGTGCCCGTAACAACGGAAAATAGTACGCAGAGCGAAAACTCAATTTTTATTAATCCCGCTGACCCACAAAATATTCTCAACTCCAATAATTCAACAGCCAATCCTTACCCGCCCTTGTACGGGGCTAATGACCTGTATTCTTTCGATGGCGGACTCACATGGACGGGAGAGATACAGGGTGCCGGCGAAAGTAATTCTGGTGATCCGGCAGTCGTGATCGGGAACAATGGCTGGTATTATGTGAATTATATTATCAATGGCTCGTATGGGCAACAGATGGCCTATTCCTCCGACCAGGGAAGTACCTGGAATGTAGTAGTGATCGACGATGGTAGCTCTGCATATGTACTGGACAAAAACCATTTCTGGGTCGACAATAATCCTACCAGTCCTTATGATGGGCATTTGTATTGTGCATGGACAGATTTTGGGGGATCGTTTAATAATGACATCGCATTATCTTATTCATCCGACCAGGGGATGACATGGTCACCTGCTAAAAATGTCAGCGCTGCCGTGAATGCTGGCAGCCACTGCCAGGGTGTGAACATCAACACCGGCCCCAACGGTGAGGTGTATGCCGTTTATTCCATTTATGACGCCAAAGCAGATGAAAATGCCCATGGTATGTCCAGATCTTTGGATGGTGGAGCCACCTGGGAACCTGCTACAAGGATCATTGAAAACATACGTGGTATTCGCTCTTCTCAAACATCAAAAAATATGAGGGTGAATTCATTTCCTGTTCTGGCTGTCGATATTAGCGACGGAGCATACAATGGAAACCTTTACCTGGTGTGGGCAAATATTGGTACACCTGGAATCAACACCGGAAATGATATCGATGTATACATGATCCGTTCTGAAGATCAGGGCGACACCTGGAGCAGCCCCATCAGGGTGAACCAGGATGAAGCAGGCCTGGGACATGAACATTATTTCCCCTGGATCACCTGCGATCCTGTTACGGGTACATTGAGTGTGGTTTTCTACGACGACAGGAATGTAGGCGGAAACCAGTGTGAAGTATTTTGTGCCAACTCCTTTGATGGAGGAGATACATGGGAAGATTTCAAGGTGAGTGATGTATCCTTTACTCCCGTCCCCATTCCCGGACTCGCCAGTGGGTATATGGGAGACTACCTGGGTATTGCTGCACGCGACTCTTATGTTTACCCCTGTTGGACCGATAACAGGACAGGAACTACCATGACTTATGTTTCGCCCTATGTGACCAATAATCTTTCAAGGCCTTATGATCTTATTGCCGATCTTAATGAAGAAACCGGTTCGGTCGATCTGGAATGGCAGTATGATGTGGCCCCCGGATTTTTATATTTCATCCTTTACAGGGATGGTGAAGAAATTGCCCAGCCAACTGATACATTTTATACCGACCAGCTACCGGATTACGGCATATTCCAGTATAAAGTCACAGCTTTTTATGAGATTGAAGGTGAGTCAACACCGGCAGCCACGAGCCTGCAATGGGGAAATCCGCATATTTTTGTAACACCTGATGAACTTTCTCAGATACTTCAACCCGACAGCACAGCCGTACAATATCTGAACATCACCAATACCGGCGAACTTGATCTCCATTTCGATATCTCCACATTTATTCTAACGGAAAAGGATGACAGCAAAGACTATTGCGATGCCAGTGGAGGTTGTGATGAGTATATCGGCCAGGTAGAGTTCGGCGATATCAACAATACCTCAGCTTGTAGCGGATATCATGACTATACGACATTAAGTACCAGCATTAGCGTTGGAGAATCAATCCCTATTACGGTAAGCAATGGCAATACCTGGGACGGGGATGTTTGCGGGATCTGGATCGACTGGAACCAAAATGAAGATTTTAGCGATGACGCGCCCATTAACGTAAATGGTGGGCCCGGAGTGTTTACTGCCAGCATTACTCCTCCCGATGACGCTATCGGAGGAATTACAAGAATGCGGATCAGGATACAATATTATGGTACTCCGGAACCCTGCGGAAGCACCGGTTATGGTGAAGTGGAAGACTATAGCGTGAACGTGATCAGCTGGCTGATGCTGAATCCCAAATCAGGTACAGTACCTTCCGGAGAAACCGTACAGGCAGAAGTTACTTTCGATGCCACAGGAATGGCAATCGGGGAATACCTGGCTGAATTCTCAATTTCAAGTGATGATCCCGATCTTCCTGAAGTGATTGTTCCCGTTAGCATGCAGGTCAGTGAATATGTTGTGGTGGCATCCGCTGATCCGGAAGGTGTTTGCTATGGAAATAGTGTACAACTTCATGTCGAAGTTTTCGGCGGTCTTGGCAGTTATGCCTATTCATGGACCTCCGATCCGGAAGGGTTCACGTCTACATTCCAAAGTCCGCAGGTCATTCCCGAGGTGAATACCATCTATTATGTTGAAGCAGCCGATGGGACAAATACAGGATCTGGTCAGGTCAGCGTAAGTGTTTTCGAACTTCCGGAAGTTACTCTCGGTGCAGACACCACAATTTGCGAGGGCGAGGAAGTTATCTTCGATGCCGGCATGGGATTTAAAACCTATGAATGGCAGGATGGTTCCAGTGAACAAACATTCACCGCCACTGAAAACGGCATCTACTGGGTAGAAGTTACCAATGATTTTGATTGTGCAAGCCGTGACTCTGTGGAACTATTTATCCATCCGCTGGCACTGCAACCTGCCAAACCGGCCGGGCCGGGAATGGTCGACCTATATGAAGGAAATACTTCTGACTATATTACTTCTGAGTTACCTGATGCATTGTATTACCTCTGGGAACTTAATCCTGCCAATGCAGGTGAAGTGTTCAATAACGGTTTCGATGTCAGCATCGAATGGGATACTGCTTATATTGGTCAGGCCTGGCTGAAAGTAATGGTCACTAATATTTGTGGTGACAGTCCCTGGTCGGACAGCCTCGAGATCTCGATCGTGAATACCTTTGGCATTAATGACCTTGAACAGGAACTTGGGTTGGAGGTCTACCCGAACCCCAGCAGCGGAACTTTTACAATTGAGTTCAATTCCCTGAAAGAGATGTATGTAAATATCCATGTAATGAACAGCCTCAGCGCTGTTGTTTACCAGTCTGAAAATATTCATCTCACTGGCCATTATACCAATCGCATTGATCTCGGTCACCTTGCGGAAGGAATGTATACACTCACTGTTGAAAATGAAAGAGGCAGGGTAAGCAGACAGCTGATCATCAGAAAATAAGAATTCTGGCAACCATTTCATTCATTTTTGTGTCTTCATAATGAATTGAAAAAAAATGCAGGTCATTTTATAATTATTCATTAAGCATACTAATTTATTATTACATGAAAAGACTATCATTACTGCTCATCAGTGTACTCATTTTTACGGCTTCCTATAGTGGTGAAGTCACTAAAACTTACAGTTTTGGAAATTATAAAATTGAAAATGCCGGGGAATACCAGCTGGTTCATTTCGATAACAGTCTCAATACAGGATTCACAGGGGAACCATCCCTTCCGTGGTTTGCAGTAAAACTGTTGCTGCCACCCGGGGAGAAGGCGGTATCCTTCTCGGTAAGCGGGCAAAAAGAGATCTCCATTCCCGGGAAATATATCTTGTATCCTCAACAGGCTTCACGCCCTATTTCACACGGTGGCTCGGGGATCTTCCAATTCAATGAAGATGTCTACCAATCCGGAAAAGCATATCCTGCTGAAGCCTACGGAAGCATCAGCACTGAATATTTGAACGGATACAGCATTGCTTTGCTAAACATCTGCCCGCTGATCTACCTGCCGGCAGATGGTCAATTATCATACTATACCGAAATGACGGTGACCCTGAAAACCGAAAAGATCAGGGAAGCAGAAAATGCCCTGACGATGCTCAGCAGTACTGGCAGGGTGCTTGATAAACTCAATTCATTTGTCCAGAACGCCAGTATGATATCAACATACCCGCTTAAGGAAAACCGCTCAGACGATTATCAATTGCTTATCATTACCCCACAGGCATTTGAAACTGACTTTGACAACCTGAGCGGAATGTATCTTTTCAGGGGAATCAAAACGGAAGTGATGAGCGTTGAGGAGATCGGCAGTACCATGAGCGGGCAGGACCTCCCTGAGCAGATCAGGAATTACATCATACAGGAGTACCAGGCTTACAATGTGGAATTTGTTCTTCTGGGTGGGGATGTGGAACACGTTCCCTACCGCGGATTCCATTGTTATGTGGAATCCGGTTCAGGTTATACAGATGATAATATCCCGGCTGATCTTTATTATTCAGGCCTCGACGG
>JAIOSQ010000059.1 GCA_021107535.1 Bacteroidales bacterium
CCCTTTGTACATAATGGATTGCAGTTGCTCACGCTCTTCTTCTGTAAGTGTAACCTTGTATCGAACCATAGTTTTTGCCTGCAATATACAAAATAAAACAGACATAATCAAGTTGACATGACACTAGCACAGTACAACCACATTGACACAAGCTTTTACAGTGAGTCGCTTGGGGAAGAAAAAATGGTGGATGTTTATTTTCCTCCGGGATACGATGAAAACACCGATCTCTACTATCCTGTAATCTATTATTTGCATGGTTGGACGGAAAACCAGAACGATATTAGCGATATGCTGTACTGGACACAAACATACATCAATGATAGTGTAATAGAACCGGTTATTATGGTTTGTGCTGATAACAGTCCTGACCCATTTGATGGCTCCATGTATACCAATTCAATCCTATGGGGGAATTATGATGATTATATGACTATCGATCTTATCAATTGGATTGACTCTTCTTTCCGTACTATGCCTTCAAGAAATTACAGGGCTTTGTTGGGGGGGTCCATGGGTGGATATGGCGCATTCAGATATGGTGCTTTGCATAAGGATAAATTCAGGGTTCTTGTCGAACATGCTTCTCCTTTTTTAAACCTTACAGATTCATTTCTTTCGTATGCCCGCACAAAGGTTATTCAAGAAAATCAACCCGGTCCCCCATTTTTCTACGACTACAACAATAACGGTCATGCAACCATGTTCATGTTTTTAGTATGTGGAGCCTTTTCACCCAATTATAATACGCCTCAAACTTATATCAATCCGGCAATTCTTGAGTATGTGATAGACGATTATGGGAATTATATTGATACCATTTTACTTAAACTTAAAGAACAAAGCATTTCTTCTATAATACATCAGTTATCTCCGCAAGATAGTGTTGGTATTTTGTTTGGATGCGGCACAGCCGATATATCTGCTATCGAGCAGCATAGGGCACTTAAAGACACGCTGGATATGCTTGGGCTACCATATGAGTATTATGAACATACAGGAGAGCACAGCATGCCCGACAGCTTTAAAGAAAGGGCATTAATTTTTATTGATTCGTTGCTGTGGCCACCAAGTGGAATTGGAATACAACAGCCAACGCATCAAAAAACCAGGATTAGTCTCCGAAACTATCCAAATCCTTTTGATCAAACGATAACAATTGAATTAACCATCAGAGAGAAAAGTGAAATAACATTATCAATTTACAATCAGCTGGGAGAGAAAGTAGCAACAATCTTTGAAGGAGTGAAAGTAAAAGGAATTCATAGGTTAACTTGGAATTCTAAAAATTTATCCTCTGGAATTTATTTCATCAGAATGCAAACTGATAAAGGAAGCGCAACTCAAAAAATAATAAAGAGATAAGAATTGCCTGTATAACAGCAAATAATAGCAGCAGGAGAAATCAACGGTTGTAGTTGTTTGTCCACTGTTGTCAGATCCAATCTCAAAATAGTGCTGGTGAATACACAATAACAAATTATTGGTATCCGGGGTAATTTGCATTGAATTGATAAAAGGCTTGATATTAGCTAGATATAGAGCAAAATTGTTTTTGAGGGCTTACATAAATATTTAGTCACAAAGACATTAAGTCACTAAGGATCACCAAGAGTTATAAAGATTAATAAGTTGTCTTAGTGTAACTTAGTCCCGATAAATATCGGGATGGAGTCTTAGTGGCAAAAAAAGAAAAATGATTTAACCAGACAGTAGTGATAACAAATATCAAATGCATACACAATTAATGCTTGTTGAAAATAAAAATAGTAAATTCGTGCAAAACGAATTCATGATAAAAGCAATTATCGTTGCTGATGGTTCTGGTCTTATGGATAATATTCTTGGGGCTTTGAAAACCTGTTGTCCCCATTTAGAGATTGCCGGATTTACAAATGGTATAAAATCCGGGGTGGCTGCGATCAATAAATATGAACCAGACCTGGTACTCCTCGACACCAGGCTATCCGACGGCAGTGGCTTCGACCTGGTGCGTCATTTTGATAAACCCGACTTCAAGATCATCTTTATTTCTTCTTCCATTGATTATGCTGTTAAGGCGATCAAGTTCAATGCCATAGACTATATCATTAAACCCATTGATGAAGAGGAACTCACACTGGCTGTGAACAAAGCAGTTGAAATAATCCGTTTCGAGGAAAGCCTGCATCAGAAAGCTTTGGGTGAAAGTATTAACAACCTGAACAAGATACAGCGTTTGGTTCTAAAAGCCAGTGACCAGGTCCACGTGGTTAATATTGCAGATATCATCCGTATCGAGGCAGATAGCAACTACTCCACTTTTCACATGCTTGACGGACGACAAATCCTGATCTCAAAAGCCTTAAAAGAATACGAAGAATCCTTACTTGAGCATGGTTTCCACCGCATCCATAAATCTCACCTCTTCAATATTAATAAAATGAGTCATCTGGATAAGGTCGACGGTGGCTATGTGATAATGGTTGATGGCTCGCGCGTACCTGTTTCATCGCGTAAAAAAGATATGCTATTGGAGCTGTTTAATGAAATGAAATAATATACTGACTATTAGAGATAGAATTCTGTATTTGAAATTCTGTATGTTCAATTTGATTTTCAATTTACGTTTTTTGATGTGCAAGGTGTGACATTTTCACTTTTTGGGTATTAATAGATAGGGTAAGTATCTATTAGCTTACTGCTAATGGCTGGGAGGTCCTTCAGTTTTCGCGATGCGAAAACCTCAGAATGACCGGTAGAAGAAAAAGACTGTTTGAACCTACCAGTCATCCTGACGAACGAAGTGAGGAAGGACCCCCATCAATTAAGTTCCAAACAATAGAATTGCACGATTGCAACGATTGCACGACGTAGTAGATTGCACGAAGTAGGCAAACCTTCGAATATCACGCAATCGATCAATCTCCTCCATCGGGCAATAAAAAATGCATTGCCATCGAGGCAATGCATTTTTTTGTGGGCCCACCAGACACACTGATTTTAAATAGTTTATTATCAGTCAATTACTTAGACATACTGCATTGTTAATGGTAAGATTCAACATATCAGGATCATTTATCATATCCCATTCAAAGCTTCCAATATAATGAGAGCCATCATTTCCCTTGAGATTGTAATGCCAGGTTATAATGCCAGAGGAATCATATTTATCCTTTTCCTTTATACTAAAATCTTCATCAGTGTTAGTACTTGTGGCTTCACCACGAATAGTATAGTTACCCCACACTAAATCCCCATTTGCATCATAATGGAATACACAGTGGGCTATCGCTGTGCCTGTTAAATAATCAACTTGCACGCCATCACAATATATGGGACACCAATAATCCCATGTCGTATTAACTACAATAGATTGTGCTGAAAGCTGTGTAAACCCAATGCCTAAAAAAAGGCACGCAAGAATGAATGTTTTTGTTTTCATGATTGTATGATATTAAGTTTATAACTAAAGAAGAAAATGATTCTTCTTATTTACTACATAAAAATAAGGTACTTCAAAGGGAGATTTTGTACAAATGACCGAACGCCAGCAGGTTTTGACCGAACGCCAGCAGGTTTTGACCGAACGGGGGTCTTATATGGAAAATCCTGCCAAAGTGAGCACCTAATTCCTGTTTTCGCGGAGCATGCGATTCCTGTTTGAATGAGACAATTACTTATCTGAAATTTAGCTGGTTATC
>JAIOSQ010000092.1 GCA_021107535.1 Bacteroidales bacterium
CAATATACAAAATAAAACAGACATAATCAAGTTGACATGACACTAGTGCCTATTTAGAGTGAAGATTTTAGAGTAAAGAAGTTGGCAATCTGCAGGCCTTATGCCTTATACCATTTGCCATAGCCATACTGCTGTTCGTTGCTCGTTGCTCGTTGCTCGTTGTTCGTTGTTCGTTGTTCGTTGCTCGTTGTTCGGTGTTCATTCGCTATTTTCTGCAAACATGTCGCATCTACGAAGCTGAAGATTTTAGCACCGGAGGTGCGATATGCTAAGATACTGCATTTCGCCAACGGGTCCTTCGTCGTTCACTACGTTCTCTCCTCAGGATGACAATTTTTACTTGCTGGCCTTTATGGTAAACACCAAAAACCAATTATAACTTAGTTTGCAGAGAAAAATAATGATTACAGCTTAAAGAGTAGGAAGGTTTAGAATGTAATTTGTGCTTCTTCCACCTTCACCGGAATCCGATAAGACTCCTTTTTCGATCAAATCTTGAATATCTCTTCGGGCAGTATCTCTATGCACTTTTGTCATCTTCGCCCATTTGGATGAATGCAACTTGCCAACGAAGTCACCTTGAAGTTTATTTATCATTTCGACTTGTCTCTCATTGAACTGGGTGGTTTTATGCAACTCCCAGAACTTTGCCTTTACCAATATCTTCGATAATGTTTCATCGGTTGCCTCAAGTGCCTCAGTTAAGCGTTCAAAGTACCACACGAGCCATTGACTTACGTCCATACTTCCCTTTTGAGTGGATTCTAATACATCATAATACCCCTTTTTGGATTTCATGAGCTGAGCCGACATACTATAGAACCTTTGCGTGGTTCTGTCTGCTCTGGCTAATTGAGTATCTGCAATGGCTCTGGCAATTCTTCCATTCCCATCATCGAACGGGTGGATACTCACGAACCATAAATGGGCTATAGCTGATTTAACTACAGGCTCCATGCTTTCATCTGTATTGAACCATTCTATAAACCCTTTCATTTCCTCTTCCAGACGTGGAGTTTCAGGAGCGGTGTAATGTACCTTTTCTCTCCCCATTGCACCTGATACAACTTGCATTGGATCGTTTTCATCACCTCTCCATTCACCCACAGTGATCTTATACATCCCACTTCTTCCTGTTGGAAATAGGGCAGCATGCCATCCACACATTCGATCTTTAGTTATGGGATCTTTATAATTCTGAGTTGCATCCAAGATCATTTCTACAACTCCCTCTACATCACGACTTGCATTAGGTAATCCTGATATTTCCATTCCTAAGCTTCGAGCCACTGACGACCTTACTTCTTCCGGGTTTAATAGCTCGCCTTCAATTTCACTTGACTTAACAATGTCTTCAGTTAATGTCTCAAGTACGGCTTCTTCTTTTAATTCGAACCCCATGCCTTCCATTCTACCTATTAACCTGCCTTGCAGATCACGTACTTTGCTCACGTATGGGAGTAGTGTGTCGTTGTCCCATTTAAATTTTGGCCAGTCTTTGCTATGGTGTAAATACATTGTTATTACTTTTAAATGCCGTATTATGTGCTGCGAATATAGGGTGTATTTGCCGTATTACAAAATAAATGCCGTATTATTTACGTCAAATAAAGCACTTAATTGCCGTATTGACCTGAAAAGAATCCTTTTTAATATTTTGATTAAGATCTCTTTCCAATGTAAATTAATCGTATTGTTTCACAGAATTACCTTGTTTATACCTTAAGCCTTTGTTATCAAGGCCCGTAAACAGAAATTGTCATCCTGATCCCGAGTTCTCGGGAGAAGGACCTCTGTCAGGTTGCTGTGCATTGGTAGAATTATGCTGCTGGAGGAAGTGCCTAATGCCTAGTGCCGAGTGGCTAGTGCCTATTTAGAGTGAAGATTTTAGAGTGAAGAAGTTGGCAATTCGCAGGCCTTATGCCGTTTGCCTTATGCCATTTGCCTTTTGCCTTTTGCCCTGACTTAAACCGGGTATTTATTGTTTCAATATATTGTTGGGTGGACATTTTGAACAGACTATACTTATGGTTAAAGCGATAATTATTAATAAAAATAAATTCTCATCTCTTTTTTATAATGCTACATAACGGATAGCGGTAGATTACGTGCCTATGGCATGGAATCTGACCGCATGTTATTAGCTTCCGTTTCTATTTTTTCATTATTTTATTAATTACATTATTAAAGATTCCAATATTTTATTCTTCATTTATCTTTATAAAAGCCTTTTCTATCCATGCTTCATACCAACTAATAAAATCGTATTCTTTCGTAACTCCTGATGGCATGGTATCAAGTTCATTCAAATCAATTCTCCAAATTTTTCCTCTTTGTTCACCAGTTAAGACAATATATGCAAAATAAGTACATCCTTCTGTCATGATTGGTAAGATTCCATTTGCAGTTTGTAACCGTTTATAATAGAACCCTTTCATGTTTGCTTTCTTCTTATTTATTAATTCAATTGCATCTTCGTTAGATAGATCAAACTCTTTCGAAAATTCACCCTGCTCATCAAGGCAATATTTCCATTCTTCAAATTCGCTTAACATTTTCTCTAAACCAAAAATTCCATAATCTGGTCCAGCCCCATATCCGATTTTAAGAATGAATTCTCTGAAATCATTGGGAAGATTTACACCTATTTTATTCTCAAAATTTGATAAATCTCTGTCGCTAACTTTTGCTGAGTGGTATTTATGACTTCTTGCACCGAAAACTTCATACTTCTTATCACTTTTTTTTAATTTTTCAAGCTTAGACTGAATCTGTTCTATTTTCCTATCAGTATTCATTTGATATCGTTTCTTGTTTTTTCTAATGGAAGCTAACGGATTGGCGGCATGAGCTTTGCCGACAATCCTGTTTCTTATTGGGTTAAAGATACGGAAATCTCAGATATGAGCGCTTAAGGTTTTTAAAATCACGCGGCATTGCTTATGCTGGCTGTTATAAATACGTAGGCCAAGCTTGTTTATATCTAATTTTCACCAACGCCCGTTAACAGAAATTGTCATCCTGATCCCGAGTTCTCGGGAGAAGGACCCCTGTCAGGTTGCTGTGCATTGGTAGAATCATGCTGCTGGAGGGAGTGCCGAGTGCCGAGTGCCTAGTGCCGAGTGCCTATCTGGAGTGAAGAGTTTATAGTGAAGAAGTTGGCAATTCACAAGCCCATCGCCCACTGCCCACCGCCCACTGCCCAACTACGCGCCCTTAATCAAATTCAACGCACTACCAACCCTAAACCATTCGATCTGGTTTTTATTATAGCTGTGGTTTACCGGGAAAGAATCGCTTGTTCCATCGGCATGGTGTAAGGAGATGCTTAGGGCTTTTCCAGGCTGGAAATCGTCCAGTCCGTTGATATCTATCCTGTCGCCTTCAAGAACCTTGTTATAATCGGCCTTGTCGGCAAAGATCAGGCCAAGCATTCCCTGCTTTTTCAGGTTGGTTTCATGTATCCTTGCAAAAGATTTTACGAGGACAGCCTTTACACCAAGATTTCTTGGTTCCATTGCGGCATGTTCCCTTGAGGATCCTTCACCATAGTTTTCATCCCCGATCACGATGCTTCCGTTCCCATTGGCTTTGTAATAACGTGCGGCAGCGGGCACCGTTTCGTACTCAGCTGTTTCCTGATTTCTCACCTCATTGGTGGCATCATTAAAGGCATTCACTGCACCGATAAGCATATTGTTGGAGATATTATCCAGGTGTCCCCGAAAACGAAGCCAGGGGCCTGCCATGGAAATATGGTCGGTAGTGCATTTCCCTTTTGCTTTTATGAGCAGGTTGAGGCCTGTGATATCGTTTCCATCCCAGGCAGGGAAAGGTGTTAGTATCTGCAGGCGCTCGGATGAAGGGTCGACAATAACCTCCACGGCACTTCCATCCTCTGCCGGAGCAACATATCCGCTGTCTTCAACCGCAAAGCCCTTCAGCGGGAATTCTATGCCCTGTGGCTCATCCAGCTTCACCTTTTCACCGTCTTCATTCACCAGGTAATCCGTTATGGGATTAAAGGTGAGATCGCCGGCGATAGCGAAAGCAGTTACTATCTCCGGTGAGGCCACGAAGCCGTACGTGTTGGGGTTGCCATCATTTCTTTTTGCAAAATTCCTGTTGAAGGAGGTCATGATCGCATTTTTCTCCTGCTTGTCAGCTCCATGCCTTGCCCATTGGCCAATACAAGGCCCGCAGGCATTGGCCAGCACAACACCGCCAATCTTCCTGAATACGTCCAGGTATCCGTCCCGGTCAACAGTATAACGTACCAGTTCGGAACCAGGTGTAACCGTAAACTCTGATTTCACTTTCAGCTTTTTATCAATGGCCTGCCGGGCCACCGAAGCTGACCTGGTGATATCCTCATAAGAAGAGTTGGTACAGCTTCCTATCAGCCCAACCTCCATTTTTACAGGCCAGTCATTTTCTTTCACGGCTGCAGCAAAGCCGGATAGTGGTGTGGCCAGGTCAGGGGTAAACGGACCGTTGATATAGGGTTCCAGTTCCGAGAGATTGATCTCTATGAGCTGGTCAAAATATTTTTCCGAATTTGCATATACTTCGGGATCTCCTGTCAGCTGGGCCATCATCCTGTCTGCTTCGGCAGCCACTTCTTTCCTGTCGGTTCCCTCGAGGTATTCACGCATTTTGGCATCATATCCAAAGATGGAGGTTGTAGCCCCGATCTCAGCGCCCATATTACAAATGGTTCCTTTGCCGGTACAGGAAATGCTTTCAGCTCCGTCGCCGAAATATTCCACAATGGCACCGGTGCCGCCTTTCACGGTGAGAATACCGGCCACCTTGAGAATCACATCTTTGGCAGATACCCATCCACTTAATCTTCCTGTAAGCTTCACCCCAATTAATTTTGGAAACTTCAATTCCCAGGGCATTCCGGCCATCACGTCCACTGCATCGGCCCCGCCGACACCAATGGCCACCATACCAAGTCCGCCTGCATTCACGGTATGAGAATCGGTCCCTATCATCATCCCTCCGGGGAAAGCATAGTTTTCAAGCACCACCTGGTGGATGATGCCTGCACCGGGTTTCCAGAAGCCTATCCCATATTTGTCGGAAACCGAGGCAAGAAAACCATAGACTTCCTTATTGGTATCATTGGCTGTTTTCAGATCAGCGAGTGCGCCCACTTTCGCCCGGATCAGGTGATCGCAGTGTACTGTAGAAGGCACAGCAACCTTATTTCTTCCAGCCTGCATGAACTGAAGAAGGGCCATCTGTGCAGTGGCATCCTGCATGGCCACCCTGTCGGGCCTGAAATCAACATATGAATCACCCCTGGCGTATGCGTGAGTTGCTTCTCCTTCATCCAGATGCGAATACAGTATTTTTTCAGTCAAGGTCAATGGTTTCCCAAGCACTCTTCTTGCTGCATCAATGCGTGATGCCATACGGGTATAAACACCCTTTATCATATCAATATCAAATGCCATGCTATAATATTTATGTTTTTTCGTTCTTGCTGTTTATGGTACTTACTCAAGATACAATTTACAAAGCCTTTTGTTTAACAAGGAAACACAATTTTCGTCCTCCTATTTCAATGGTTTCCAATCTGCAAAATGATCCGATACTACAAATGTCTTCGGCTCGGTGGTATAAAAGTCATTTGAATTGTAGGTCCAGCCCATGGTAGCGGAACCGCCTGCACTTTCTGTGGTGATGAGAAAGCGGTTGGAAAGGTGTCCGAAATAGTTGGCCTGGTTGCGTGGCAGTTTCTGGTCACCCCCGCTTGGGTCTACAGGGATCCATCCATAGTTCGGCAAATATACTTCCACCCAGCGGTGAAATACATCATCCATGCAATCATCATCTCCCCTCACAACTACTGCCCCGACATACCTGGCAGGTAATCCTGCTGCCCTGCACATTGAAATGAAGACAAATGTGTATTCGGAGCAGGATCCGTTCCCACGTTCCAAAACTGTGGGGGCAGTGTTCCATCCGCCCACCATTTCATAATACATTTCACCCATAAGGAAATTGTATATTTTCCGTGCCATCCAGTACGGATTCTTTTCATCTCCAATCGCTCGCTCAACTGCTCCCTGAATGATAGGATGGTTAAGTTGATATTTCTCATTATCCTGAAAATAAACATCCTGGATATCCTCAGGTATCTCATCCAATCCACCTACTTTGTCGGGATAAATGAAATACCTGATCTCATAGATCCGGGCTGTAGTAACCAGCTCTGCTTCCACCTTATCTCCTGCTTTCACATTTATAAATGAATAGTGTGCTGTTTGCTGCCCGCTTTTATCAGTTACTATGGAGTAGCCCGGCTGGTACTGTATATGTTCAATGACCTGGTTATCCCTGTTACGGGGGACAGCCACATGGATATCGGCTGTAAGCATTTTTCCCGGGCCGAAATTTGTCAGCATATGGGTATAGCTTATCCTTGCATTCCTTTCATTTTTAAGCACAAAAAGGTCCTCATCTTTTGCTGTGAGGCAATAAAACTCATCCTCCTGCGAATCGACAGCCCATATATATTTTCCATCCCATGCCAAACCACGGGTAAATGCGCCCGGGGCATCGGCAATGATCAGCACCTGTCCGTTATCCGGGTCCACCATATAGATCTCGTCCAGTATACGGTCAGACACCCAGAGGTATCTCCCGTCAAATGCAAGTCCTCTCGGATCATTGGCGGGTGAACGCAGGGTTTTGATGGTGGTGCCGTCATCAGGGCTGAACTGTATGATCTCATCAGCCTTTTCATCTACACACCAGAGGTAGGTTCCATCCCACGCGAGGTCGCGGGGCCTGTCTGTGGGAGCAGGAATGACTTTTAAGACCCTACCGTCGACAGGAGACAGTTTGTAGATCATCCCCTGGTAGTTTTCCGACAGAGGTAAGCCACCTTTCACATCCGCAGCCCAGAGCGCTTCACCATCCCAGGCAAGCCCCGTAGGCCAGTAGCCGGGAGAGGGAATACTTCTGATCATCATTCCAGTTGCGGGGTCCATGCAATAAATTTTCTGGTCTTTTCTGTCAGCAAGCCAGATATGCTTGCCATCAAATGTCATTCCTGTCGGGAAATTCCCCGGAGTATTGAATTTTTTGATAATCTGTCCGGGATAAGCGGATGATACCAGCGGCATCAGCATTCCTGCAATCAGCCCAATTGCAAAAAGTCGTTTGTAAGTGTTCATCATATTAGTTTTAAAATTCCAGGAGTCCCCTGCCGGTTTTCTTAATCAGTTCCTTTTCCTTCAGATCTGCAATAAGCTTATCCAGGATACCATTAATAAAAACCTTGCTTTTAGAGGAACTATAATATTTTGAGATCTCTATATATTCATTCAATGTCACCTTGACAGGGATGGAGGGGAAGGCCAGGATTTCAGCCAGAGCCATTTTAATCAATATCCTATCCATCATGGCGATCCGGTCGAGTTCCCAGTTTTTAGCCTTTTCATCAATCAGCTCTTCATACTTCTCGCTGTTCAGGATGGTTTTACGAAATAAGTTGATCACAAACACTTTATCTTCCTCCTCGTCCTCGTTACTTTTAAGAAGTTCGGGCAATGCGGTGTATTCATCATCTGCTTCTTTCATCGACTTCAGCAGTTTCATGAGGAGGAGGTTTGCTATATGATACGCATCAAATGCCCAGTAAATAGATTTGTCTTCGTAGTAAGTTTCAAGCAATTCATAGCCTGAAAAGTTTTTCTTCACGATCTTCACAAGCATATCCTGATCCAGAACATAAGAAGATCCCTCATGTTCCATGTACTTCTTATAAAATTCACTTTCTTTCAATGTGAGATATGCCTTGCGGACCATTTCCGGTTCATTGCTCCAGTTTACTTTTAATTTATCATGAAATTTTCTGAATTCCCTGTTGTCCTCGAGCTGGGTAAGCGCTTTGTTTTCAACAAAACGCATATTCGGGTTCAGGTCTTCATCCGTAGGAAAAAACTTCTTTTTATTTTCTTCGCTGCGCTTAAGCGCAAAATCCCTGATCTCAATCAGAAATGATAGTTGGTGGATATATAGTTCCCTGATTTTTTCAATACTGACCAGCAGCTGTTTCTCACCTTTGGCAAGGTCGCCGTTGTCGGATTGGAAGAAGGCATATACTGCCTGCAATACTTTGATCCTTAAGTGCCTTCTACTCAGCATATGGGTATGAACGAAATGGTTTACAAATCCTGAAGCTGCAAATGTAGAGATTTATCTAAAGAGTTCCAATGAAATTCCATCCCGATAGCTATCCAAAATACAAAATACAAAATACAAAGTCCAATGAAATTTCAAAGTCCAAATTCCATACATACCTCCGGTCCTGTGAGGAGCAGACGTTGGTAGCACGATCGGATCAACAACCAATCGCACCCCTACAGGGTGCTGTATTATTTTTTCCATTATTTCTACCAACGTCTGGCCCCTATGGGGCCTCTTAAAGGCCCAATGCATTAAATCCCAAGCTCCAGGTTCCAAATTCCAATGAAATTTCAAAATCCATAATTCATAATTAACTCAACATCCAACACCCAACACCCAACACCTTTTTAAAATTTCATTAACTTCGTATCAGAAAACTGCCATGTAATTATGGAGATCAGGAACATACTGGTAAAATACTGGGGCTATTCTTCTTTCCGCCCGATGCAGGAGGATATCATCCGCTCGGTGATGGGAGGAAAAGATACGCTTGCTTTGTTGCCGACAGGCGGAGGGAAATCTATCTGTTACCAGGTTCCCGGCCTGGCCATGGAAGGATTGTGCCTGGTTGTAACGCCACTGATCGCCCTGATGAAAGACCAGGTTGAAAACCTTAAAAACAGGGGAATAAAGGCGGCTGCCATTCATTCCGGCATGCATAAGCGTGAAATTGAAACTGCCATTAGCAACAGCATTTTCGGCAATCTGAAGTTCCTGTATGTATCTCCTGAGCGACTTCAATCTTCATCTTTCAGGGAGAACCTGCAAAGGATGAACATCAACATTCTGGCTGTAGATGAAGCGCATTGCATCTCACAGTGGGGTTATGATTTCCGTCCTTCTTACCTGAATATCGCTGATATCAGGAAGATAGTCATGAATGCTCCGATACTGCCCTCACAGCCACTGCTACTCCTGCAGTGATCGATGATATTCAGGAAAAACTCAGATTTGCTGAAAAGAATGTGATCAGGGATAGTTTTGAAAGGAAAAATCTATCCTATTCTGTTTTCCGTGAAGAGGACAAAGGCGGGAGATTGCTGAAGATCGTAAACAATGTGAAGGATTCAGGAATTGTATATGTACGAAACCGCAGAAAATGCCGGGAAGTTTCTGAATTTCTGAGCAAGAACAACATAAAGTCCACATATTATCATGCCGGACTGGAGCAGCGCATCAGGGAGCGACGGCAGGAAGAATGGATGAAGGATAAAAAGCAGGTCATCGTTGCCACCAATGCGTTCGGGATGGGCATAGATAAACCCGGGGTGCGCTTTGTGGTACACTATGATCTGCCGGACAGCCTCGAAGCCTACTTCCAGGAAGCCGGAAGGGCCGGAAGGGATGGAAAGCGTGCTTATGCGGTATTGTTATACGAGGAGGCAGATATCCGTAATTCCAAGCAAAACCTATCCATTGCATATCCGGACCCCGAAGTGGTCAGGTCTGTGTACACTGCCCTGGGAAATTATTTTCAGATCCCTGTGGGCAGCGGCAAGGATCAGCAATTTGATTTTGATTTGCAGGACTTCTCAACCAGGTACAGGATGAATTCAGCAAGCGCATACAGTGCCTTGAAATTACTTGAAAAAGAGGGTCATATTATCCTCGGCAGCGATCTGGAAAGCCCATCGAAGATCATGTTCGAGATTGATCACAATGAGCTGTATACATTCCAGGTTGAAAATCCCGGCTATGACACCTTTATCAAATTGATTCTTCGTTCCTATGGCGGAATCTTTTCCGATTTTGTCAAGATCAATGAAAAAGAGCTGGCAAAACGTGCAAATACAACGGAAGATAAAATTATCAAGGCACTTTGGAAACTGGATAAGCTCAGACTGCTTACCTATATCCCAATGACCACATCACCACAACTTGTCCTGACACAGGGGCGGATTGACAGTAAATCGATGAGGCTGTCAAAAGAAAACTATAGTGACAGAAAGAAAGCAGCCATGAAACGAATGCAGGCTGTCCTTGACTATATTCAGTCTGCAAACCATTGCCGGAGCCAGATCCTCCTGAAGTATTTCGGAGAAAAAGATGCCGGCAGGTGCGGCAGGTGTGATGTATGCCTTGACAGGAATAAGATCAATGTCAGCGAATTGGAATTCAGCAAGGTACTGGAAAAGATTAAGCCGGCTTTGAAAGAAAGGCCACAGGCACTGAACGAACTGCTCTTCATTGCAAAAGAATTCCCGGAAGACAAAGTCATCAACGTGATTATGTGGCTGGTGGATAATGAAAAAGTTGATGTAAACGAAGACCAGTTATATTCCTGGAGAAAACAATTCAAATTGATGTTGTAAAACGAATATAAAAACAATAATTTTACATAAATAAACAAACCAAATAATGATGAAAAAACAGCTCGCGCTTGTATCAAGCATTACCCTGATTATTAGTCTGTTCTTTACAACTGCCATGTCACAGGAAGGTGACGTATATGTAAGCATCGGGGCAGGTGTCTGCATTCCGTTGGCAGAGTACAGCAATACGGATTTCGATGATGAGGGTTCCGGTTTTGCCAGAACCGGAGGTGCCTTTAATATCAATTTCGGATACCGCTTTAATGAGTATATCAGTTTGTCGGGATTACTGAGCGGGGGTGTTAACCGCTATGATTATATCAAGTTACAGGAATGGCTGGCGAATGAAAACGCTGAAACCCTGCCGGAAACCAGCTGGGTGGTTGAAAGTAAAAACTGGGGGCTTGGCGGTTTTATGGCCGGTGTAACCGGATCCCTGCCCCTCGTCACCAACACCTTTTATATCGAAGCAAGGGCGCTTGCGGGATTTATGTATACTTATTCCCCGACCATTGATGTTACAGGAAAAGAAACAGGTGTTGAGGACAAGAAGATCAACATTGAGCAATCCTCTGCTATTTCCTGGTCGCTCGATGCCGGAATTGGCCTGCGCTATAACAGATCAAGAAAGCATTACTTCATCCTCAATGCTGATTATCTGATGACAGAGCCCTATTTCACTGATGTGCGCACCAATACCAATTTCGGAGTCGAGAGAGATGAAGCATACACACAGAAAATAAGTACTGTTAACATTACCATTGGGATTGGGTATATTGTTAATTAGCCCTGGGCCCTTCGACAAGCTCAGGACAGGCTGGTGGGCATGGATACTAAGTTATAAACCACAAATAGTTTCATGAAAATTAAGAAGTCATTCTATTTAAATGACGATGTGGTGTTCATGGCCAGGGCTTTTCTTGGAAAGATCCTAATAACAAATATTGACGGACTTTATACTTCCGGGATCATCACCGAAACGGAAGCCTATGCCGGCATTGTTGATAAGGCCTCCCATGCATTCGGAAACCGCCAAACCCAAAGGACTGCACCTATGTACTTGGATGGTGGAGTTGGCTATGTATATCTGTGTTACGGCATTCACTCTTTGTTTAATATAGTCAGTGCGCCTTCAGGTGTTCCGCATGCCATCCTTATTCGCAGCATTCACCCGCTTGACGGGCTCGCGATCATGCAGAAAAGGAGGAAGTTAGTTCGCAATAAAGGGCTCTGCGATGGCCCCGGAAAAGTGTCGCAGGCACTGGGCATACATTATACGGATTCGGGAACGGATCTCTGCGGTAGCCGCATATGGATCGAAGACAGGGGAATTATTGTCGATCCTGAAAGGATAACAGCAGCACCGAGGGTTGGCGTGGATTATGCGCAGGAGGATGCTTTACGGCCTTATAGGTTTTTATTTGATTATGGGGTTGGGCAATGGGCGGTGGGCGGTTAAAAAAGGGCCATTCGCCTTTGGCGAACAGCCCTTTAAAAATACTTTTCAGGTAATTATTTTACTGTATTTGAAAGTTCGCTACCTGGTTTGAACTTAACTACTTTTTTAGCAGCAATGTTAATTTCTTTCCCTGTTTGAGGGTTTCTGCCTTTTCTGGCAGCACGTTTTGTAACACCAAAGGTGCCGAAGCCAACGAGGGCAACGCGATCACCTTTTTTCAGGGCACCGGAAGTAGCATCAATAAATGCTTCGAGAGCTCTTTTGGCATCAGCTTTGGTTAAACCAGCATCTGCAGCCATTGCGTCAATTAATTCAGCTTTATTCATTTTACATTGATTTTAATTAATAAATAGTTTAAAAACCTTGCAAATATAAGGGTTTTAGAAGAAATGTCAAGCATTTGCATCTAAAACATGCAAAAATGTTAATAAATGTGAGGTTTTGTTAATAGCTCTGCTTCAAAAAGCCTATTTCCGTAGTGTTTTAACGAACTTTCAAGCGTTTCGGGAGGTTTTAAATAAAACACTGGGACTCAGGCCAATCAGGAAATCACCAATGGCCATACGTCTCTTCCCTGCCTGCTGCAATTCCAGAACCGAAATACATCCATCCCTACAACAAATATTAAAATAAGATTTACCGTCTGTCATCACCGTTCCGGGAATATCCGTACAGGGGCAGGGTTTTATTTCTGCGCGGAAGATCTTTATATACATCTTTTCTCCACCGGCTACGGGGATTTCTGTAAAAGCACCAGGGGTAGGGCTCAGTCCGCGTATAAGGTTATATACCACTTCGCAATCCTCAGACCAGTCAATTCGGCAATCTTCCTTGAAAATCTTCGGAGCTGTTCTCAGCACCACTCCCTCATCAATCAATTCGTCCTGCTTTTGTGTAAGGACATGTCCGCCTTTTATGGCTTCCACTGTTTTTACCAATAAGGAAGCACCCATGAGCTTGAGCCGGTCATGATATTCACCTGCAGTCTCAGAAGAACTGATCTTTGTCTCTTCCCTGAATATAATGTTACCGGTATCCATCCGCTCTTGAAGGAAAAAGGTAGTCAATCCGCCGGTTTTCTCCCCGTTCATGATGGTCCTGTTTATCGGAGCGGCCCCGCGATACTGAGGTAAGAGGGAAGCATGCAGGTTAAAAGTTCCCAGAAGTGGGATGGACCAGATAACTTCAGGCAGCATTCTGAAAGCAACCACAATATATAATGTAGCGTTTAATTGTTTCAATTGCCCGATAAAGGAAGGATCTTTCAGGTTTTCCGGCTGAAGGACAGTCAGCTTATGTTCCAGGGCAAATGTTTTTACCGGTGACATGCCAAGCTTCCTGCCCCGGCCGGATGGCCTGTCAGGAGTTGTAACGACAGCACAAACATCATAGTTTGCTGAAAGCAGGGCATTCAGTGAGGCTACAGCAAAATCGGGAGTCCCCAAAAAGATGATGCGGATGTTTTTATCAGCCATGGCATGAAAATAAAGTCTAAAAGTAAAAAAAATACCCGCTCATCATGAACGGGTATCCTATATTATTTCAGAAATATTATTCTTTATTCATTTTCCATAATTCGCTTGATCCTGGCCATATTCCTTTCAATGTTGCGGGCCTCCGGAGCACGATAATACTCCCTGTAGATCCTGTCATACACATCATAAGCATCCTGATATTCCTTCTGCATTTCATAAGTCATTCCGGCTTTATAAAGGAATAAAGGAGTTGTAAAATCATTTACATTCTCATCGGCGGCTTCCAAATAATAGCGGACAGCCTGTTTCGGGTCATTGAGCTCAAGGTACGCATCTCCCAGGGCACCCAGTGCCATTGGCCCGATGATCTGATCTGAGGGATCATGCTGCTCCAGGTATTCGATAGCCTCCTCAAAATTACCCATCCTCAGGTAGCAGATACCTGCATAATATGTTGCCAGGTTTCCTGTGTTTGTGCGGCCATAATCATCAATGATATCGAGAAATCCAAGTGCATTTCCATCACCATAAAGGGCACGGCTTAATGAGTCCATTTCAAAGTATTTCTGTGCCATGAAGATCTGTTCCTGGGCACTTTCTTCCATCGGACTGATATAAAACTTTTTGTATCCGAAATATCCAAGAACTATAATGAGAATACCCAGAACGATATAGATCAGGATGTTCTGATTTTTCTCAATAAACTGTTCTGTTTTTCCCAGTGCCTCCTCAACAGCAACCATTCTGTCATCGCCTGCGGTAGTCTTTTTAGCCATAAGTATTTAATTTTTTGGTGGTGCAAAAGTAAAGGTTTTCTTTATATCATATATAATAAGAGGGTGATTTTTTTACTTGGGGGTGAAAAAAGACCGAATCCTATATGCATGATGTTACTGGATACTGGATACTGGATACCGGGAATTATTAGTTATTAGTGATTAATTATTAGTGGAGATTGGGATTTTAGAATTTTAAGGGTTGAATGATTCGAATTTCATCACAAGCAGATACCGAATACTGGATTTTACTTTATGAAATCCTTCGGTCCTTTGTGTTTCCACAAAATCCCGAACTCCTCAATCAAAATTCTACATTCCCAATCCTTACCAATAATTAATTGTAATATAGCATAACACAGTTAAAATTTTTACGGAGTTGTTAAGAATATAGCTAATCTATTGAAAATCAATCCTTATACAGAGGTTGCTTAACAGTCCTGTTTATAGCACAACATGTTTGACATTTTTTGTATGAGGATTAGCAATCTACAGGTGTTTTATATGGAAACAACTGGATAATATTGTTGTCCTGTCTAACGATCAAACATTGATTGTCTATGTTTACTTCTGCTACTACATAAGAGTATTTTAGTGTTTCTTTCACTTTAATTTAAACGATTCCGTTGGTAGTTATAATCGAAGGTCACTTCAAATAAACCTGATAAAATAGATGCTCTCCGTTTCTAAGGGGATCTTTTTTAGAGTATGTATCGATCCTTGATAAAGATCTGATATCTGCATTTGTTTTGCTACCTCATTAGGAGTCCTATGATTCTGAATACTATACCTATGATTTTCATTATGGAAGATGAAAAAATCTTTTGAAGCCCGGCTATGATGATTATTGATTAGCAATGATTAGTAGTTTAGAATGTTAATTTCTGAATGACTCGAATTTCTTCATTTCAATTCTTTTTTTGTTTTTTGAAGCAAAGGGGCAAAAGATTGACTTGCAATAAAAGGAAAACGGCAATAGAAAACTGCATTCCAGTGGTTGGCATCTGTAGCAGTTACATCTGCACCCTCCTTCATTAAAGCCTTAACCAAATTAACATCATCAATAATGGCCGCATACATCAGAGCAGTGAGGCCAAACTCATCAGTTGCATTAACATTTGCTCCTTCTTTCAGCATCCTTTTATATTTCTTTTTATCCTTTGACTTTATTGCATCTAAAAACAACCTATCTGATTCATTGATTGTCAAATAAGGGTTATTTCCGGTTTCCGCATCTTCTATATCTATGAATGTTAGATTATTAAGATCGATTGCCAGTATACCCGGACAGGGGAATTCTTTTTTATCTCGCAATGTCAGTGCATCATATACTTTGTATTCATATGTTTCAGGTTGAGGATTGCTCATATTAATGCCTTTTGTAATAAGAATATCATTAACAATATCATAATAGATCAGGTTGGGCAGGGTAATAAGATTACCTGTATTTTCAGGGGCTAATAATACATTTGCCCGTTTTGCCATTTCAAGGTTAGTAATTGATAAATACCAACCCTTATCGTAAAATGGCCTGACATAATAAGTGTTTCCTAATGATTTATTGTGAAGATATGACGGTAATATATTTCTCATTGTATATAAATTGTAAAAATTAATCACCTGTGTTTGCTTAACTGCTATCATCGTGGCCCCCACAGCTTGTGAAACCGCATTTCCAACAGCCGTAACCATCTGTTCCATGGCTTGCGTCTGACCAGCGATAATTACTGCTTCATGGGCATTTATTTCTTGTTCTAATGCAAACATTTTTTCAGAGGAGGTGCTCGTCTTGTTATTCATTACTTTTTCTGTATAATCATGACTCTTAGCTGCCCATGCCTGGGCTCTTTCAAGTCCATTTGATGAATAATAAAGACTCGCCTGTTTTGCGTTATGATTTACTTTATTCGGATCACTTCCACGCAGGGAAAAGGCATTCATTTTATGGATGTTGTATCCTGAAGTATACAACATTGAATTAGCAACATAATCAGATAATATCAACTTCCCCGTTTCTTTATTAAAAACCGCTACTCCCGTTTCGCGGCCAATCAATATTTTGTTTTCCCTGATTTCAATATTATCAACCAATTGCTTATCAAAACATAGTGCATCTGGAATTTTTCTTGTATATATAAGCTGTCCGGTTTTATTGTCGATAGAAAGAAGCTGGGTAATGGTAGTAAAATATATGAAGGACTCTTCAATTATTATCGGACTAAACAGACTCCCGTTAAATTCAGTTGCCCAGATCTTCTGGTAGTTTTCAGAATTGTAACATTCTAATAGGGTCGGCCCCTTATTTAAAGTACTGTCTTCTGTAACTAAATACAAGTGATCATAATAAATAGCGACATTTCGGATAATTCTGTCAGAATTCAGGCTCCATAATACATTCCCGGTATTAATGTGTACGTATTCAAGCCATTCATATGAGTATATCACCAGCTTGCCTTTTTTATAGAAAAAACTAAGTATTGTCTCTTCTTCATTGGAATAAGTCTTCTCCCATAATAAGGAGTTATCATTGAGGCTAACGCAAAATACCTTGTTATTTATAATTATCACCAGGTATTCATCAAATAATTGCAAGCGGATCTCATGTTTTTTAAGTTTCATGTCAGTATCGATCAGCAAGGAACCGGTAATATTTCCACGAATAATATCAATAAATGATATATCAAGCTCATCCTTATCCTTTTCAATGATGATCAATTCATTATCGACATGATTAAAGGTGTACGAAGCAGTTTTTGATTTAAGTTCTTTTTCCCAGAGGATTTCTCCGGTTCTATTGTCAATTGCATGATATGTCATTTTTGCATTTTCATCCTTCATGCTATGAAGCAATATCACGGGTTCTGCACACAAAATATTTTGCTTGTGCATGTAAAATTCTTCCCGGTCAATTTCCCATTTAACCTTCGCGCTTTTAATGTCCATCAGAAATAATTTCCCTGATTTTTTAGTCCACATTCCTGTATTAATATCCAATGTCCCCACCAAAACATATTGTTGGTCAATTACCTTGATATAATCGACTTCATTTTCCATGATGGTCTTTGACCAGACAATGCCTTCCTGATACTTGTCTTCACTGCCATCTGTGACGGGGATATATGCAAAGGATGGTTTGATGCTGCAACATATTAATAGTGCAAAAACATATAATATCAGAAAGGGTTTGTAAGCGTGAAAGCTTAAGATATTCAAAGCACTGAATTCAATAATAGTCTTTAAAAGTTTCATTGCAAGTTAGTTATAGTTCAACTTAGTAAAATACAATACAATTCTCTTTTTCAAATATAATAAAATGAATTGATTGGATTAAAACCCGGCGAAAAAATAAGGGATTCTGGTACAAGGATGACTTTGGGTGATAGGTGTTAGGTGATAAATAGCACTACATTGGTGCCTGCGTAAAAACATATTGTCATTTCAACTGAATATAATAATCTCTACGATTAAATAAACCAGCCAGACTACACTTATTATTGAAGTGATTTTAAATCCTTTCATTAATTCATTTTTATTTTGTTTGCGATATTTTGAGTAGAAAAAAAGTGAAAGTCCGGCAATAATTATTGCAAAACCAAAAACAATATAGGGGATATAGCCGATTTGTGCCAATGGGTAGTAAAACAATGGAAATAAGGGTTCGGAATCACCATATTGGATTTTTGCAATGAGATTTGATATTGGAATGATCGCAAAGTAAAAAAGCAAAACGATTCCTAAATATCCGAAAACAACCCAAAATCTTTTTTTTATTTTCATCTTTTAATTTATTTAAAATGTTAATAAGGCCCGCTGGCGTTTAGTTTATCGTTGTTTATTTCAGTTGCTTATGACAAAGCCACCAGTCATAACATTCAAATTCTCCATCTTTTGCTTTTTGAAGTCTTTCCTTTGCAGTTTTAACATCAGTAGCAGGAGGGATTATTACCCGGTCTTTTAAGATTTCATTATTTGGCCAATTAGCTGGCATAGCAACTTTATTTTTGTCAGATATTTGCATTGCTTCTACTACTCGTAGTATTTCATCCATATTTCTGCCCAATTCTTGTGGATAGTAAAGCATAATCCTAAGTTTTGCTTCAGTATCTACAATAAATACAGCTCTTACAGTATTTGTTCCTTTTCCAGGGTGAACTATTCCAAGAGTTTCTGCTACTTTTCCAGTATCTGCAATTATTGGAAATTCAATCTCTACATTCATATTCTCTTTTATCCACTCTTCCCACTTTATGTGAGCAAATACCTGGTCAACACTTAGTCCAATTAATTCACAATTTAATGCCTTAAATTTATCATACCGTTGTTGAAAGGCAATGAATTCAGTAGTGCATACGGGTGTAAAGTCTGCTGGATGACTAAACAAAACAAACCATTTACCTTTATAATGCGAAGGCAAATTAAATACTCCACGAGTTGTTTGAACTGTCATTTCAGGAAAGCTGTCTCCTAACAAAGGCATTCCTTTTTTTTCATTTAAATTTTCCATTATTTCTCCTTTAAAATAGTTAATATTCAGTTTATTTTCAATGTAGCACAAATGTTTCAGATAAAACTACAGTGCATTCACCTACCCCTATTAGCTACATATATGTGCATTCTGAGTTCTAACTCCATTCCAAATATACCAATTCTATTTGAGGTGGTTTTACAAAGAAAAAAGAAGACCGAAGACCCAAGGGTAAATTCCAAAGTCCAAATTCCAATGAAATTCCAAGTTCCAAAATTCAAATTTCAAAAAAACTTAAAACTTAAAACTCAAAATTTAAAACTTAATCCAACACTCAACACCCAACACCCAAAACCAAATCACACATGCCATTACAAAGAAATAAACGAATCAATCCGCAATACCGATTCAAGCAGTTCAACAGATTATCCATATTTGTATCTTTGAGCGATAATTATGGAACTAAAAACAAAACGTGCACTTCTCAGCTACCTGGAAGGTTTTATCACTGGGCATAAGCGTTCACGCTTTGATCAGGTCATAAAAAACCGAACCAGGCATATTACGATCGTTCTGGAAGATATTTATCAGTCGCAGAATGCCAGTGCGGTGCTGCGCAGCTGTGATTGTTACGGCATCCAGGATGTGCATATTATTGAAAACAAGAATGTTTATTCTATCAACCCGGATGTTGCACTGGGCTCAAGCAAATGGCTGAACCTGATTAAATACAATAAGGATGAGAAGAATACGCCAGCATGCTTCAATTCGCTGCGGGAAGCCGGCTATCGCATAGTGGCAACCACGCCCAACAAAGAAGATAAAATGCTTGATGAACTGGATCTGTCCACCAAAATAGCCCTTGTATTCGGAACTGAACTCGAAGGCCTGTCTGAAACTGCCATTGAGCATGCAGATGAATTCGTAAAAATCCCGATGTATGGCTTCACGGAAAGTTTCAACATTTCGGTTTCAGCGGCCATTATCCTCCACCACCTGACAGAAAAGATGAGAAGATCAGGGCTTGGCAGCAAGCTGACAGAAGAAGAAATGCTCGACATTCGTCTGATGTGGGCCAGGAATGTGATCAGGCAACCCGAGCTATATGAAAAAAAATTCCTGAAGCAAAAAGGACTTATATGATTTTCAGGCGTTCTCAGTTTTTTTTATAATTTTACAAAAAAATACTTAAGAACCTAAAATATTGACTTATGGGAAAAGGTGACAAAAAGACGAAAAGAGGAAAGATCATTAAAGGAAGTTATGGTGTAAGAAGGCCCAGGAAGAAAAAAGATATAATCCCCAAAACCCCGGTAAAAAAGGCCAAGAAAAAAGCAGCACCCAAAGCAGCAGCAGAAAAGAAGGCCATCAAGCCGGCAAGCAAGCCAAAAAAAGTTGAAGAAATAAAAGCTGAAGTTCCCGAAACCAAAGCAGTTGTTGCAAAAGTGAAGGAAGAACCAAAGAAAGTTGCTGCAAAGAAAGCTGTCGCAAAGAAAAAGGAGGTTGCGGCTGATACCGGCACCGAAATAAAAGCTGAAGCTAAAAGCACGAAAAAACCAAAAGCTGAAGAAAAGAAGGCAGAAGATAAAAAGGAAGATGCTCCAACTGAAGAAACACCAAAACCTATAAAATAAATTCTAAGCACGAAATCCTAAATCCTAAACAATATCAAATGATCAAAACACAAAATTCAAAACTGTTTTAGCAGATAATAAACCTTTGTCTTGAGCATTGCATCATTTGAGTTTTGAATTTGTTTAGGATTTAGAGTTTAGGAATTAGGATTTGAATATCAGTGTGTCGCCGTAGCTTCTCACGGTGAAATAAAAGTAAATTACTTATAAAGCGGCTGCCATTTTTTGGAACACCTCTCCCCGTTCTTCGAAGTTTTTAAACATTCCGTAGCTGGCTGCAGCCGGCGATAAAAGGCACACATCCCCTGGAAGGAGTTCTTTACGAATATATTGAAATGCTTCATCCATCCCTTCCACCAGCAAACAATTGCTTTTTCCTGCCAGCAAAGGCTCACACAAGGCATGAAGCCGGCGGCCGGCATCACCCATAAACAGGAGATGAGGAAGCGGGCTTTCAAGCAATTTCTCCAATAAAACAGTGTAATCCAGTCCCCGCTCATAACCACCAAGGATCAGCAGATCAACTTTTTCGAGTGTATTCAGGGCCGCGATGCTTGCTTCAGGGATCGTAGCAATAGAATCGTCATAAAAGTCGATACCCTTATATGTCCCGGCAAATTCCAGACGGTGTGAAAGCCGCTTATACGAAGAAAGTCCCCCGATGATCTCAATATCAGTCAGGCCTTTACCCATGCACACGAGTATTGCCGCCATCATATTCATTACATTGTGTTCGCCCGGCAGGTCGGGAGCAGAAGTAACAGGAAAATGATGCGCCCTGCCATTTGCTTCCTTACAGATCATGTCTGTCCCGTCATAATATGCAGCCACATCCTTTTTACTGCCATTAGAAAATCCGAGGAAAGTCTTTTTCCCACCCTCCTGATCAAGTAGTTCACTGATGAACGGATCATCCGAATTATAAATGAGTTTCCCCTGTTCATGCTGCATATGGCTGATATTGAATTTTGCCATTTTATATGCAGTAAAGTCATTATAATGGTCAAGGTGTTCAGGAAATACATTCAGTAAGACGGCAGTTTGTGGCGCAATGCTGATGTGTTCCAGCTGATGTGATGACATTTCAAAAATTACCTCTGTATCATCCTCGATACCATCAGCAAGATCAAGTGGTGGAATGCCGATATTACCTGCCAGCAATGTCTTTCGGCCAGCCTGTTGCAGGATATGATGTATTAAGCTCACTGTGGTGCTTTTCCCTTTTGTTCCCGTGACACCTGTTACCTTGTCAGAAAAGGCCCTTAAAAACAGATCTGTCTGCGATGTTATTTTTGAAGCATCACATTTAGCCACCACCAGATCATATGGAATACCCGGTGATTTAATGACCAGGTCAAAGTGCTCGAAAAAATCCAGGTAGTTATCACCGGTCACCATTCCTACATTTCGGTAGAATGCCATATCGGGATATCTTTCAATGATCCCTTCATCCTGATCGGAAACAGTGATGAACATATCCGGAAACCATGACTTGATCAGCCTGAAAGTAGACTGACCTTCATATCCGTATCCCAGGATCATGATCTTTTTACCTTCAAGTATGGATTTGATTTTATCAGTCATTCAGGGCATTTTTCAATAGTTGAACGTATGCTTCACCAGGAAGATAATGATCGCTGAATTCATGCAGCAGAGATTCGAAATTCCCTGACAATCCCTTATCAGCCTCAGCATGATCACGATAATGCTGTAACAGAGGTGGGAGTTTATCAATGGGGAACTTCTCCAGAGAATGTTTCAGGGCAGCATTCACTTCATCAAGCGTACCGATACACTCAAAGGGTTTTTCTTCCGCAATGCCGGTCAGCTGGTCGAGAAGCGGGATTAAAGTTTCATCTTCAAAGAGATCCTTAGCAAAGATCCGGACAAGTTTTGCATGTTCGACAAAGGGTGATAAGATAATAAAAGTAAAAAGGCATTTCGGGCATTTGCCGCACCACGAATCGGTTTTGCTACCCACATTGCAACTTCGGAATGTATTAAAATGTTTATGGAATCCCGCAAATATCTTTGCGATCTGCAGTTCATTGAGCGGCCTCAGAAAACTAAAATATCTTATATCATCCGTAATATATCTTTGTACGTATTCCCTGAAGTCAGTTTCAAATTCGATCGATTTGGAGTATTGGTGGTTGATAGCCGTACCGGGAATGCTAGGTTCATTTGCACTGGATTCATTTGACAATGCAATCTCAGGTATGCCGTATATAAAGGCCACCAGCGTTGAAGCAAAGGCCAACATGGCTGAGAAGGGTGTATGCCCATTCAGAAAGCCCTTATCGTTAAGCTCCAGTAATATGGGGTCGATACTACGAAAAAGCCGAACTGAATCACCCTCACTAAAGCCTGCCTTATTCAATGTATGCATGCTTGCCGGCCTTGGATTGATAATAAAAGGTGTGCAATTTTTATACTGTGAGAGCAGTTCAAGGCTGACCACCGAATCTTTTCCACCGCCCACCGGCACAAGTAATCCGGCGGCTGTCTCACAATTGCTTTTCTCTAATTGTTTACCCTCCGTAGCCCTGATCGTCATGAAATCATTGCCAGGCTCAATACCGTTTGTATAGAAAAACTCACCAAGTCCATTAAGATACAGTTTCTTCCACCATTGGATCTGTGATGCACTCAGTGCCTGCGGCCTGACAATAAGCTCTGGTGAGCAGGCTGCTTTCCAGTAACTTATCAGTTCGATCATTCCCAAATTGAAAATAATATTCCTAAAAAGGGAATCATTTAATTTGTTTTGATCAAAACTTTCCGGCAAAGATAATTTCAAAGCCGGTTGAAAGGAATATTCTTCAGAAAGCCTGAATAAAAAATTAATTTGTAATTCATTGTTTTCGACGATATAAGAATAAGCCTCATATATGAAATAAGGATATTCCTTTCTTAATTTATCATACAAATCAGATTGATCTGTTTTCATCTTGACTTATTGGTATTATTTTTGTAATTTAGTAATCAAAGGTAAAACATTTGCATTTATTGTCTCCATGACCGACTTCAATAAGATAATAAAGATTAAGACAAACAGTATGAAACCCACCAAGGGCACCATCCTGATATCAGAGCCCTTGCTGTCGGATAATTACTTTAAGCGTGCAGTGGTCCTTCTCGCCGAACATAATGAGGATGGTTCATTCGGGATTATCATGAATAAGCCCATCGACAATAAATTTAATGAGATCGTATCCGATTTTCCCGATTTCAACGGACAATTATTCCTGGGTGGGCCGGTCAGTAATTCAAGCCTGTTCTTCATCCATACACTTGGCGAGCAGATCGAAAACAGCCTAAAGATCATGGATGGCCTGTATTGGGGCGGGGACATTGAATCTGTCAGGGAACTGCTCCTCCTCAGACAAATAGACCCCAAGCAGATCCGCTTTTGCATTGGATACTCAGGATGGGGAAGCAAACAACTGGATGAGGAACTGAAGCGAAATTCATGGCTGGTAGCCAGGTTGACCAGTGATGTACTTATGAACACCGATCCGGATTTGTTATGGGAACATGCCCTCAAGAATCTGGGACAGGAATACGGTTATTGGTCAAATTTCCCTATTGACCCGGGGCTTAACTAAATGAACATGGAATAATGAACATGGAATATGGAAGTGGAATAGAGAATAACGAACAAGGAATAACGAACATGGAAGTAGATTATGAATTATGAATGTTGGATTAAATTTAACATTCTATACTCTAGTCACTCCAGATCGGCACTAGCCACTAGGCACTCGGAACTCGGAACTTCATTCCAGCAACCAGTAACCAGCAACCAGCAACCAGCATCAACCCCCTGCTTTTTTCACTTTATAACCTTCATTCAGCAGAATTCTCAACACTTTCTCCCTTTGGTCACCCTGAATAAGAATTTCATCATCCTTGACACTACCACCAACCCCGCATGCAGATTTAAGTTTCTTCCCAAGGGTTTTTATATCCTCAACACTTCCGGCAAATCCCCGGATTATGGTTAGCTTTTTATTGCCCTTCAGGCTTTGCAGGTGAACCCGCAAATCTTGTTTCCCAGGTGACAGCGTTTCCTGTCCGGATGATCCATTATCGGAGTATTGAAAGTCAGGGTTGGTAGAGTATACAATTCCTCCTTGATGTTTTTTTGCTGACATGGGCTGAATTTTAAGGGACAATTATGTTTAATGAAGCAGGCCTGACTCCAATCTTCAGCTCCTTTTTCATCTTTACAGGCTCCCCATCAATGTTCACTGTCTTTGCTTTCTTGCGCTTAACAATGATATCGGAAGCACGGTAAATGTCAATATATTTCGATTTATCAATTTTCCGGCTGTATAACAAGTGTGCTACCAATGGCAACTCAATAACAGGAGGTTTCCTGACAATGCAAACATCGATCAGCCCATCGGTAAGAGATGCATTTGGTGCAATACGGGTATTGTATCCGAACTGGTTGGAATTGGCAAAGCTGATAAAGAAAGCACTCGTTTGTATTTTCTTCCCATCCAGGCTAAGCATATATTTCCTTTGCCTGTATGTAAAATATTCTCTGAATACGATCCTTCCGTATGTCAGGAAACCCCGTTTTTTGCTTTTCGCAAACTGCCTTGCAACCCGGGCATCAAAACCGATCCCTGCAATACTTACGAAAAAAACATCATTTACCAGGCAGGTATCAATTTGAATCACATTCTGATGGTTCAGCAAAGCAATTGCATCCGCCTTTTTCACAGATATACCCAGGTGATGAGCAAGTCCGTTTCCGGACCCTGAAGGGATGATCCCGAGAACGGTATCTGTACCGACCAGATTACCTGCCACTTCATTCACAGTTCCGTCACCACCGGCGACCGCAATGTACTTCACGCCCTCTTTAACAGCATCTTCGGCGATTTTTGCCGCATGTCCTGCGTATTGCGAAACCATGATCTCAGGAGAAAACAAAGCATGGTCAAGCGCATTTCCGATAAGCTTTTTAAATTCATCCATGCCCCGTTGCCCTACACCTGATACAGGGTTGATGATGAATAGTATTTTTTGGGGCTCACTCATTCGCAACACGAATTATTAAATTATTACTGATGAGGCGATGATTATATTGTTGTATGATCGATTTCAGAAAGGTTTCGAGCTCCAGAGCCTTTAGCGGTTCATCCAGCAGGAGATTCATGGCAGAAGGCCCATCTCCGCCAAGGAAAAACATTGTTGTTGCTTTGCGGCCATCGAATTGCAGGGAATATCCATCTTTGATCAATTGATAGGTTCCATTCAGATAGCTGACAGAAAAGTGGCAGGATGTAGTATCGAAAAGGTTGTTCCCGAAAGCTACATAAGGTTTTTTGTAATTCAGATAACCCAATATGCTGGGCATGATATCAGATTGCTGGGCAATCTCCCGGCTGATCTCCGGCCTGATATTTCCGGGCATATAAAATACCAGCGGTATGGCATAGATCCCCGCACGGGTCTGATATTGTTTATTATAGGAAAGTGATGTATGGTCGGCAGTGATCACAAATAGTGTGTTATCAAACCAATCAGATGAAGATACTTTCTCAAAAAACTTCCCAAGGGCATAATCGGCATACATTATGCTTTCGTGAATATCCAGGGTTCCCTGACTGAATTTGCCGTGGTATTTATCCGGGACCATATAAGGGTGATGTGAGGAGAGCGAAAAGAAAGATGTAAGAAAAGGCTGTTGAGTATTGTCAAGCATACTGCTGAAAAACTCAAAAAAAGCTTCATCATAAATACCCCAGTACCCATCGAATTCTTCCTCATTCCCATATTCATCTTTCCCAATATATTTATCGAAGCCTGCCATGCCAATAAATGACTCAAACCCCATAGTCCCGTTCCTGCCACCATGGTAAAATGCAGTACTGTATCCCATTTCTCCGAGGAGGCTGGCAAGACTGTTGATCCGGTTCCCGCCATATGCCGAAGTAATGTATGGTTTCCTGATCATGGAAGGCAAACCCGCAACGATGGCCGGCAAGGCTTCCATGGACTGTTTCCCGTTGGCATATGCACGAAAAGCAAGTCCTTGTTGTATGATTGAATCCAGGCATGGTGTATAGGAAATCCCGTCATCAATCCCATTGAGAGACCCAATATATTCCGTACTGAAACTTTCCATGATCAGTACTACCACATTCAAAGGCCTGAAGGCAGTGGAAGTGTCTCCTGTCGCAGGGTAATGCTCGGGATTGTAGATGGCAATCATACTTACCTCATCATCGAAATACCCGGTTTCCTGCAATCCGGTGTGGCCAAATGACTTTATGATGGAAAATGGGGTATTGAGTACCAGTGACACATTTTTCGCAGAGGCATATTTACCCGCATCAATGATCGTTATCGGCCGTAACTGAAATCCGCCACGAATACCTATAACGCCCAAAGCGCCTGTCAACAGGAAGAAAACGGTATTTACAAAGTAATATCTTAAGCCATGAACGGTTTTAGGATCCTTTAGCTTTATGCGTGATATAATCCATACAAACAATACAGACAAAACAATCCATGTGGTAAATTCCCAGGCAAAGTCTGTCAGAAAGCTCGGGGCAAGATGAATGAAATCCTCTTCCCCGGCACCGAGAAATGAAAAGATGTCAGCCGTCATCCTCTTCGAAGTAAAGCGGAAATAGACCGTATCAATGCTGTTCAGTGCAAAGCCAGTAATATTGGTAAGATAAAATACTATATTGGAGGGAATTTGCCAGAACTTTTTATACCTGAACGGCTGTGGGATTACATTCATAAGAATATAGAGGGAATTCAGCACGATCACTGCAGTAATGTCGAACCTGATCCCTCCCAGAAATGCCATCATAATGGCATCTCCGTCGAGGTCGTTGAAATAATGTGTATTAAATAAAAAGAATTGCAATCGGGAAAGCGAAAAGAAGAGCAATACGATCAGCAGCCGTATGATCATATGCGGATATATTTTCCCCTTGTAACACAATCTGCTCATGAAGCAAAAATAAGCATTTCTGATTTTCCTACATCTCTAATGCAACCATTATATGTATTCACATGTCTTGTGACAAATAATCGTTCTTTATTCTTATTTATATTTTGAATTATCCAGAAAAGTGAAAATTTGAAGTATTGATAAATAAATATTTCTATTTTTGCCATAGTTGAAGAAAACATAAATCAAAAAATTAAACATGGAAGAGCAAGGAAACAAAGACATGAACAGGGAGGAAATCTATTCCAGGGTGATCAGGGCTGGCAAGAGGACCTACTTTTTTGATGTGAAAGCGACAAGGGCAGGTGAGCAATATCTGACAATTACCGAAAGCAAAAGACGATTTAACAACGAGCAGGGCAAGTTCTATTACGAAAAGCACAAACTTTTTCTGTACAAGGAAGATTTTGAAAAATACTCCAGAGGCCTGAGCGAAGTTATCGAATTTATCGAAACAGGGAAAAAGGCACCGGAACCTGAACCGGAAGTGGAAAAGGATAAGGAAAAGGATAAGGAAAAGGAAGTTACTAAAACTGAAAGTGTTACAAACATTGAGTTTGAAGACCTTGGCGATCCGGAAGAAAGCAAAGAAGAAAACATTTAAAATATATTATTTCTAATAAAAAGCTGTCACAAAAGGCAGCTTTTTTTTTGTTGAAAAAGCTAACATGAGTTAATAACTAATTCTTTTCTGACAAAATAAAATGTCATTATCTTCGTACTTTTGTTCATATAAAAAACTTAGCAGCATCTTAATCAAATATGGGACAAGTCATTGCAATAGCTAACCAGAAAGGTGGTGTCGGGAAAACCACCACTGCCATTAATCTCAGTGCCAGCCTTGCTGTCCTGGAGTACAGAACACTCCTTATTGATGCTGATCCACAGGCAAATTCAACTTCCGGTCTTGGCTATGATCCAAAAATAATACAGGCAAGCATTTATGAGTGTATCATGGATGACCTGGAGCCGGGTAAGGTGATCATGGAAACGGGAACACCGCATCTCTTTGTTCTCCCTGCCCACATCGACCTGGTTGGAGCTGAGATAGAAATGATTAATCTGCCCAACAGGGAAAAAATGATGCGGAAGGTCATCGATCAGGTGAAAGACAATTATGACTTCATCATCATTGACTGTTCTCCTTCACTGGGATTGATCACAGTAAATGCCCTCACGGCTGCTGACTCGGTGATCATCCCTGTACAATGTGAATATTTTGCACTGGAAGGCCTTGGCAAATTATTAAATACCATTAAAATTGTTCAGACCAGACTTAATGCAGACCTGGATATTGAAGGGATACTGCTAACCATGTTTGATTCACGCCTTCGCTTATCAAGACAGGTGGTGGAAGAAGTAAAAACCCACTTCCAACAAATGGTATTCGAAACGATCATAAACCGCAATACCAAATTAGGCGAAGCCCCGAGTTTCGGGGAGACCATTATCATGCATGATGTCAACAGCACGGGAGCCATCAACTACCTGAACCTGGCCAGGGAGCTCCTCCAGAAATATGATTTAACGAATATCAACGAAGCTGATAAATATATAGACATCGCTGATGAAAACTAAAAAGAAAGCATTGGGACGGGGACTGGATGCCATTTTGCAAAGCCCGGAAACGGACATCACATCAAAGGATATTTCAGGAAATTATGTAGTTGGTGCAATTGCTAATATTGAGATTATAAAGATAGAAGCCAATCCATTTCAACCCCGCGACAATTTTGATGACGAGCTTATTCTTGAACTGGCCGATTCGATCAAAAAGCAGGGAATCATTCAGCCCATTACGGTCAGGAAACTTGGTTACGACAAATACCAGTTAATTTCCGGTGAACGGCGTCTTCGTGCCTCCAAAGTAGCCGGAATCAATGAAATAGCATGTTATATCAGGGTAGCCAATGATGAACAAATGCTGGAGATGGCACTGATCGAGAATATCCACCGAAAGGATCTCAACGCCATTGAGATCGCAATCAGTTACCAGCGGCTTATTGAAGAATGTGACCTTACTCATGAAAAACTCAGTGACAGGATCAGCAAAAATCGCTCAACCATTACTAATTATCTCAGATTACTGAAGTTGCCTGCAGAAATACAGCTTGCGATGCGAAACGACAAGATCAGCATGGGCCACGCCCGGGCCATGATCAATATCATCGATCAGGATGTACAGCTCAGAATTCTCAAAAAGATCATCAGTAAAGACCTTTCAGTACGACAGGTAGAAGAGCTGGTCAGAAAATTCAATCAAGACGGAAAGGAAGAAACAGAGGATAGATCACCACTACCGCAAACGTTTAAAATGTCCGCAGAAACCCTCAGGGAAAAGTTGGGTGCCGGCGTAATCATCCGCAGGAATAATATTGGAAAAGGGAATATCGTTATCTCTTTTGAATCAGACCAGGATTTCAACCGTATCATAGGATTGCTTGATTGATCGGTTCCATCTAACAAATATGCCTGTTATCAATACATCATTTCATAAGAAAACCGGGACGGGAAGAAAAATTACCCGCTCAGGGCTGCTTCTTATCTTATTGGTATCTTTACTTGGCCCTGGCTGGCCCCGGTCAGTCTGTGCCCAGGAGAATAAGGCAGCAGATAGCACCACCCTGGCAAAACCTCATTCACCCACCAAAGCTTCAATATTTTCGGCAGTACTTCCGGGCCTCGGACAGGCCTATAATAAGAAATACTGGAAGATCCCGATCGTTTATGCCGGATTCGGAGTGTTTGCTTATTTCGCGATCAGCAACAGAAGCGAATATAAAAAATACAAAGAAGCATACACTTATGTTGCCTCAGGTGATTCGAGCCACATAGATAATGACTATGTATTGGAATATGATGAACAGCAACTACTCGACGGAAAAAACTACCACAGAAGGAATATGGAACTCAGTTATATCCTCGGAGGCCTTTGGTATCTATTGAATATTGTAGATGCCAGCGTGGATGCACACTTTTTTGATTATGACGTTAGCGATGACCTCACTATCAGGCTGGACCCTATTGTGAACTATCAATGGCGTGATCCCAGGCCTGTCTCAGGCCTGAAACTGACACTGAAATTTTAATTTACAGATTTTGAAAATAGCAATCATAGGACACGGACGCATGGGCTGCGAAATTGAAGAACTGGCCAGGGACCATGGGTATGAAGTGACAGTAGTTATCGACAATGAAGATGACTGGAACAGCCAGTTTGAACAGCTCAGAAATGCTGATGTAGCAATGGAATTCAGTATGCCGGAAACTGCATTCCGGAATATTACAAGATGCTTTGATGCCGGGATCGCTGTAGTTTCCGGTACTACAGGATGGTCTGATAAATTTGATGAAATCAAAGATAGCTGTATCAGGGGCGGGCATGCATTGTTTTATGCAAGCAACTTCAGCCCGGGGATGAATATCATGTTTGAGCTGAATAAAAAGCTCGCAAAGCTATTGGGGCGATATCCCGGCTATAACATTTTAATTGAAGAGATCCATCATGCCGGCAAAATAGATGCACCAAGCGGCACTGCCATCACACTTGCCAAAGACATTATTCACTATCACCCCGTGAAGAAAATATGGGTAAACAAGCCGGCAAAAAGCCCTGACCAGCTGGAGATCATCTCCCTCAGGCGGAACCAGGTTCCCGGTATGCATTTTGTAAAATATGATTCCCCGGCTGACAGCCTGGAGATCAGACATACCGCACACTCAAGGCAAGGCTTCGCTCTCGGAGCCCTGATGGCAGCTGAATGGTTGGCCGGAAAGAAGGGATTTTTCAGCATGTCCGATCTCTTGTATGACAATGAATAATGCTATGATCCTGCTTTAACAATATTTAACAAGGATCAGATGTCGCATGTTAAAAATTACCGTTAATTTGCCAAAAAAATACTTTCGTTATGAGTGGATATGTCCTTATTAGCTTAATATTCCTGATATTATCTGTTGCAGGTTTATGGAAAATCTTTGAAAAAGCCGGGGAACCCGGATGGAAAGCAATCATTCCTTTCCTGAATTTTTACATTTGGCTGAGGATCATAAAAAAGCCATTATGGTGGTTCATTTTTATCCTCGTCCCCTTTGTCAATGTCTTCGTCATTCTGCTGATGGTTGTGGAAGTATTGAAGTGTTTTGGAAAGGACGGCATTGGTGCACAGGCCCTGGGTGTTATTTTCCCCTTCTTCTACCTCCCCTACCTTGGTTTTGCAAAAAGCGAAACCTACCAAGATCCCGAAAAACGGGCTAAAGTAAAAAAAGGTGCCGCGCGTGAATGGGTCGATGCCATTATATTTGCCGTTGTTGCAGCAACAATCATCCGTACGTTTTTTATCGAAGCCTACACCATCCCCACCTCATCCATGGAGGGCTCATTACTTCGGGGCGATTTCCTGTTTGTGAGTAAAGTCAGTTACGGGCCACGTGTTCCCATGACACCTCTGTCATTTCCCTTTGTACACCATACCCTGCCACTGACCAAAACCACCAAATCCTACCTCGAATGGATCAGCCTGCCATTTTACCGGTATCCGGGATTATCCAACATTAAGCGATATGATGCTGTTGTCTTTAATTATCCGGATGGTGATACACTTTCTACAGTATACCAGAGCAACGAAAGCTATTACAGCCTGGTACGGAATAACGGCAAGAGAGATGTATGGAATAATAAGAGAAAGTATGGAGATATCATTTCCCGGCCGGTGGACAAAAGAGAGAATTATATCAAGCGTTGCGTTGGCCTGCCCGGAGACACATTACGGGTCAAAAAGCAGGAAGTATTCATTAATGGAAGGGCATTGGCCAATCCCAAGAACGCCCAGTTCAGTTACCAGGTAATAACCGATGGATCAAGGCTCAGTGACAGGCTTATCGATAAACTCGGCATCTATGAAGTGATCCAGACAGCAAACCCGGGTTTCTCATATGCTTACATGAATGATGAGTCAGCACGAAAACTTGAAGAAACCCCTATTGTTCGCTCTGTGGCCAGGCTTACACATGCTGCCAATAATCCCGATGATTTGAAAAGAATATATCCCTATAATGCCAGTTATGGCTGGAGTGTTGATAATTTCGGCCCCCTCTATATACCGGAAGCAGGAGCCACCATTCAACTCAGCACCGGCAACATTGACCTTTACCGCAGGGTCATTCATGCCTATGAGGGGCATGAACTGGAAGTGAGAAACGGAAAGATCTTTATTGACGGGATTGAACGTGATTCCTATACCTTTGAGATGAACTACTATTTTATGATGGGGGATAACCGCCATAATTCGGCCGACTCCCGCTTCTGGGGCTTTGTCCCGGAAGATCACATCGTGGGAAAAGCTGTTTTTGTATGGCTTTCCCTTGATCCGGATAAAACATGGTTTCAGGGAAAGATCAGGTGGGATAAACTCTTCCGCTTTGTGAATTAGCATTTTTCCCTTTGAAGACAAAGCCACCAACAAAAAGTTTTCTGGCTGACAAGAGGGATTTCCTTACATTTTGTACACTGCAAACTGTAATCTGTATATTAATTATCAAAGGAATATTCACTATACAATTTACAGAATACAGTATTCATTTTTTTCATTGAGTTTGTGTATATTTGCATAAAATAATTATTCCGTATCATAAAACATTCAATACTTACTTAATTTAACCAATTATGAAAAGATTTTTCAATTTCCTGATGGTCGCAGCGATCATTATAGGTATGTCCGGAGCCACTTTTGCAAAAGATTTCAAAGGTGTGATCAATTATAAGATTACTTATCCTGGTATGGATGTGGATGCATCCATGGCCGCCATGATGCCTAAAATGGCTATACTGACCATTCGGGGAGATATGTCGAAATTCGAAATAAGCATGGGACAGATGGGATCACAAGTAGTGATCATCGATGGAGTATCCAAAACAGTAACCACCTGCATGGATATGATGGGGCAAAAATACTATTATGTTGAAAGCCAGGAAGACATCACAAGTGAAATGGATGAAGATAAGGTTTCTATCGACATTAAAGATGAAACCAAAGAAATTGCAGGCTATGAATGTAAAAAAGCCGTGATCACTGTTAAGGAAGGTGGTGAAGATATGTTATTCACTATTTACTTCACAGAAGAGATTACCTCTTCCTCTCTGAATATGGACAATCCTTACTTTAAAGACATTCCCGGTGCCATGCTTGAGTTCGAAGTTAACACAGGGGGTGGAACGATGAAAATGTCGGCTACATCCGTTAATAAAAAGAATGTATCTGAATCAGAATTTGAAATTCCCGAAGGGTATGTTAAAAAGACCTCCGCCGAGGTCAGGCAAATGCAAGGCGGCGGAATGTAACATTATTCATACATGTCAATAAGAACAAACCAGTTGAAAAAAAAAGATGTTGCTGAAAAAGCAACATCCGGAAAACTTGCAAAAAGTAAGAGTAGGAGAAAAAAAACCTCAGGTAAAAGAAGGCCCCTCTTCGGATTTCTCAGGAATGAAAAATTCCAGCGGATAAGCGGATTTTTTCTCATACTGCTGGCCTTTTATATGCTGCTGGCATTCGTCTCATACCTCATCAACTGGTTCACAGCTGGAAGCGACGATTTGTTTACGGTAATCCCTTTCAGGGATGTGCTGTTTGATGACAGTCTCATAGCTCACAATTGGGGTGGCCGCATGGGAGCGGCCCTCGCCGGTGTTTTCATTAAAAAATGGTTTGGGGCATCCTCGGTACTATTTTGCCTGTTCTTTTTCGCATGGGGATTTAAGTTATTATTCAGGAGAGCTGCCCTCCCTGTCGGGACCACCTTCCGATGGTCGTTTGTGGCTATCCTCTGGATTTCCGTTGCATCTGCCCTGATCTTTAAAGATTCCGAACTGAACATCCTGGGCGGGATATTCGGATATGAGATCAATAATTATCTCGATGGCTTCATCGGCCCGCCCGGCACCATATTCCTCCTGATATTCGTGCTTTTCGGATTCCTGGTCGTCAACTTTAATTTTAATTTACGCAGAAAGAAAAAAGACTCCTCCCCTGATGATCCTGATCCTTCTGTCAAGCGTTCCAACAATCCAAAGGAAGATATTTACAATACTGTTGAATTTTCTGTTACGGAAGACGAGAATATTGAAAAAACTGATGATCCGCCGGGTTTCACTGATGATGTGACTGATGAAACAAAAGCTGATCCTGAACCGGAAAAAGAAGCACCTTCGGATAACAATCCTGAAAGCAATATAGAACTTACCATTGAGGATACAAAACCTGAAAAAATTGCGGAAGAGGGAAGCAAGGAGCATTTTACGATAGACACGGAATATGATCCCAGGCTGGACCTGGGGCATTATCAATACCCGACCCTCGACCTGCTCGATGATTATGGTTCCAGTGGTGTCAGCGTTGAAAAAGAGGAACTGGAATCGAACAAAGACCGTATCGTCAAAACTTTATCGAATTACAACATCCAGATCGACAAGATCAAGGCTACCATCGGCCCTACAGTAACCCTGTATGAGATCATCCCGGCTCCCGGGGTCAGGATATCCAAAATAAAAAACCTCGAAGATGACATTGCCCTGAGTCTTTCGGCAATGGGAATCAGGATCGTTGCCCCCATTCCCGGCAAGGGAACAATAGGGATAGAGGTTCCGAACCGGAAGAGCGATATTGTCTCCATGAAATCTATACTCTCCTCCGAGAAGTTCCAGAACTCAAAATTTGAACTTCCTTTTGGTATCGGGAAGACAATTTCCAATGAAAGTTATGTTGCCGACCTGACAAAGATCCCGCACATCCTGATGGCCGGTGCCACAGGACAGGGTAAATCGGTTGGGCTAAATGCCATTCTGGCTTCCCTTCTTTATAAAAAACATCCTGCTGAACTAAAGTTCATCCTTGTGGACCCGAAGAAGGTTGAACTCACCCTCTTTTCGAAGATAGAGAGGCATTTCCTTGCTAAGTTGCCGGATTCTGAAGAGGCTATTATTACAGATACACGCATGGTCGTACGTACGCTAAACTCCCTGGGTATTGAAATGGATCATCGCTATGAACTGCTGAAAGATGCCCAGGTGAGAAACATCAAAGAGTACAATGAAAAATTCATTAAACGCAAGCTGAATCCCGAGCACGGACATCGCTATCTTCCTTACCTCGTACTCGTCGTGGATGAATTTGCCGACCTCATCATGACGGCAGGAAAAGAGATAGAAACTCCACTCACACGCCTGGCACAATTGGCCAGGGCGGTTGGCATACACCTGATCATTGCCACCCAGCGCCCCTCAGTCAATATCATTACAGGGACCATCAAAGCCAACTTCCCGGCACGCTTTGCATATCGTGTGATTTCAAAGATCGATTCCCGTACGATCCTGGATGCAGGAGGTGCAGACCAGCTGATCGGGCGCGGCGACATGCTTTTGTCAACAGGCAGCGAACTGGTCAGGCTGCAATGTGCATTTGTTGACACACACGAGATAGAAAGAGTAACTGATTTTATCGGCTCACAACGAGCCTATCCGCATGCCATGCACCTGCCCGAATACTATGATGATGAAATTGACAGCACCGAAGATTTCGACCCTAACGACCGGGATGAACTTTTTGAAGAGGCTGCCAGGATCATCGTACAAACACAGCAGGGATCCACTTCCCTTTTGCAGCGTAAACTAAAATTGGGGTATAACAGGGCCGGAAGGATCATCGATCAGCTTGAAGCCGCCGGCATTGTCGGACACTTTGAAGGCAGCAAGGCAAGAGAAGTTAAGATTAGCGATGAATTGACTTTGGACCAGTTTTTGAAAGATTTGAATAGTAGCAATGAATAATATTATGAAGAAATCAATTATCGTATTTTTTAGCCTTTTAGTGAGCATTACCGCTTTTCCACAAAGCAAGAAAGCAAAAGCCATCATTGAAGAAATCACCGAAAAGACACAGTCCTATAAATCGGTGGAGTTTGAATTTACTTTTACATATGAAGATCCATCCAATGGCGATGATGTGAGTGAGCAAGGAAAGCTGATCATAAGCGGCGATAAATATATTCTCGATATTGAAGGACAGAAAGTGATCTGTGATGGTAAAACTATCTGGACGTACATTGAAGATGCTTGGGAAGTGCAGATCAACACCATTGAAGAAGATGATGGATCTATCACTCCGTCAAAACTACTTACCACATACAACGAAGAATACAAGGCCAGGCTTTTAAAAGAATTTAATAAAGATGGTGTCCAATACCAGAAAATCGAATTAAAGCCCGAAGAAGGGAAGAAGTGGGTTAAACTCGAAGTTATTATCGATGCAGATAAAAAGCAGTTCTCTGAAATCAGCATTTTCGACAAGAACGGAGGAAAGATACATTACAAGATCGATACCTGCACACCCAACATCAATATCACTGATGATGACTTTTTATTCAAGACTGAAGATTACCCTGATGTTGAGGTGGTAGACATGAGGTAGGAGTTCCTAGTGCCGAGTGCCAAGTTCCGAGTTCCGAGTGCTTGGTGCCCACCGCCCACCGCCTATAGCCCATCGCCCAAAATAAACCCTTTCCAGGATAAGGCGTCAAACATTAATTAATGTTCACTACCCTTGGCAAAGACAGATGACCGTGAAATATTACAATTGATCAGGGAAAAGGAATCCCTTGAGCAGGGTTTCAAGCTGCTTGTCAGGAAATACCAGTCTCGTCTTTACTGGCACATCCGCCGTATGGTACTGAATCATAATGACAGCGACGATGTGTTGCAGAACACCTTTATCAAAGTATGGAAAGGCCTTCCGGCTTTCAGGGGTGAATCACAATTATTTACATGGCTGTATCGCATTGCCTCCAATGAAGCCCTCAGCTTTCTTAAAAAGAACAGGCCTTATCATTCCCTATCCCTTAATGATGCAGAACAAGAACTTGCGGGATATATCGACGATGATCCATTATACACGGGTGACGAAATCAGCAAAAAACTCCATCAAGCCATATTGAGCCTTCCGCCAAAGCAGCGGCTCATTTTCAACATGAAATACTTTGAGGAAATGAAATATAAAGATATCTCTGCTGTACTGGGCACTTCCATCGGGGCATTAAAGGCATCCTATCACCTGGCGGTGAAGAAAATAGAAAAGCAGCTTCTGCGGGATTAAACCTTCTCTATAA
>JAIOSQ010000131.1 GCA_021107535.1 Bacteroidales bacterium
GGGGATGTTGGTTCTGAACTGACATCCCCTCTTTTTTAAAGCAGAGAAGAGGCTGTTTCAAAAGTCTAAGTATTAAATACTAAGCACGAATATCTAAATTCTAAACAAATTCAAAATTCAAATGACGCAATGTTCAAAACAAGGGGTTATGACTTGCCAAAGCTGTTTTGAATTTTGTGCTTTGGTCATTTGATATTGTTTCGGATTTAGGTAATTAGGATTTCGGATTTAAGTATTAGTATTAGTAGCCCTTATACTTTACAAACATAAGGGCTACTAGTTTGAATATTAGTATTTCGTATTTGAACAAATAATGAAGCCCTCAACAATGTAGACATATAGATCTTTTTATTAATTTCGTCCTGAATAATTTGCATTTGGTATACTGATTGGATTATGAGGAGAACAGTTTTAAATATGATCATACTTTCAGGTTTACTGCTGATCTTATCGGCCTTTTCCGGATTTTCACAGAACCCTTCCTGGATGTACTGGGATCCCTGGAATGCACCCATCCCTTCCAGGCTGATCTCTGCCCTGGCTATTGATGAAAATGATATAAAATGGATCGGCACCGAGCCTGTCTGTGGCGGTGGGATTTGCACCGACGGGGGGCTCGCAGCCTTCGACGGCATCAACTGGATCGTTTACGACACCAACAACAGCACCCTTAATTCGAATTTTATCACTGCACTGTCCATCGACATTAATAATATTATTTGGGCTGGAACAGGCCATGGAGAGGTGTCATCTTTTGATGGAACAAACTGGGAAGCACACCCATTTCCATCCAAAGATAATCCGATCATCACCAGTATTGCCACCGACCTTTACGCCTATGTATGGGTGACCACCGAAGGCAATGGCTTGTTTATGTTTGATGGCATCGACTGGGATACATATCATTCAGGAAACTCCATCCTCTTGGATTATCTTAACTGCGTAGAAGTCGGTCCCGACAATGCAGCCTGGGTCGGAGGAGCAGGAAATATGTTGTTTAAATATACCGGAACCGAATGGATTGAGGTCAGCCTTCCGGATGGGATATATTTCGCATCCACCATCGCCATCGACCATGAGAACCGCATATGGACAGGAAGCGACGGTATCTTTTGCATGTATTTTGCAGGCACCTGGACGGTATTTGATGAAACAATCACTGGGATACCGGATTCTACGATCGGCTATGTCTTTGATATCACCTTCGACATCAGCGGCAATACCTGGATAGGGCACTCCAAAGGCCTGATCCGCTATGACGGTTCTGAATGGACTACCTATCTTCCATCCAACTCCGGATTGCTCTCGAAAGAGATACTGTCACTGGCAGCTGATGATCTCGGCAACCTCTGGATAGGCACAGCAGATACCGGCCTGATAGCCTATCAGGAAGGCGGCGTGGTCGGGATCCATGATAATCTCATCCAGGCGGAGGCCAATATTGTGCTGTATTCTGCTTACCCGAATCCATTTTCAGAAACGATTAATATCCGCTACGATCTGGAAGACGCTTCACCCATACATCTTTCCATCATTGATCTTCAGGGAAGAACTGTAAGGATATTGAAGAATGAGTTCCAGGCCCCGGGCAATTATTTCCTAAGCTGGGACGGCAAAGATGAGCATGGAAACACATCAGCCCCAGGGATCTATATTTACCGACTTATTTCAGGAGACACACAGCATTCGCAACAGATTATTCTCTTCCCCTGACTCTCCAAAAAGCGCCTCGCTCCCTGACTATCCAAACATTCTTTTCCGCCACTTGTGCTTTCAGTCTCTCCGCTTTCCACCAGGGCACTGATGTATCCAGTATCAGCATTCCGGGATCAAACCATAAAAACAGATCCTCAATTTCAAACGGACAAATTCCCCGCAGGACAAGATAATCCAGCTTCAATCTTTTATCAGGTGGTTTACAGGCAGGCAGCTTACCCTGCCATATGGCTACCCGCAACCAGGGAAGGGGGACAATCAGCATCTTACCCCTGTTCTTCTTATCAAAATGAAGCGTATCTAAAATACGGATCTCATCCTCTGCCAAACCCTTTTGCAGCCAGTGGGGCCTGATGCTGTAATTCAAACTCCCTTCATCTGACAACAATGCCGAATCAGTCATAAAAATATGCTGTGTGCCATCAATGATATCATAAGCAGAATGTTTGTTTACCGCATAAACAATGAACATCCGTTGTTCTGCATGCTTATGATGAATAAAAAGACGATAAGCTGAAAACAGCAGCAGGATTGCCATTCCTGTGATCAGTATTTTAATGTTTTTCCGGAAAAGGAAGATGGAGAAGCTGATGATGATCAGGTAGATCAGCCACGCCATCACAGCATCTATAAATATATCCTTTATTACAGAATGAGGAAGGCCTTCCACAAATGAGACACCCATATCCATCAGGCGAAGCAGTGTTCCGAGCACCCATGCTGCTGCTGATGATGCATAGGAAAGTGAAGGAAGGAACATCAACAGGAAGCCGGCATATATAATAAATGATGACAAGGGGATCACGATAAGGTTCGTAAGCAGGCTGTACATGGGAAACTGGTGGAAATAATACAATACTATTGGCAGTGTTCCAAGCTGTGCGGCTATCGATACCGTCGTAATGGCCCATATCTTATCCGGTATGCCATATCGGAAATATAGCAGATTATACAAGGGTCTCTGGAGTGATACGATCCCGAGTACAGCAGCATACGACAACTGAAACCCGGCAGCAAACAGAGCATACGGATCAAACAACAACATCAGCATTGCTGCAGCGGCAAGCGTATTGTAAACATTCATATGGCGGCTCAATGCGCTTCCGACAATGAGAAAACTAATCATGCAGGAAGCCCTGATGACCGGGGCAGCCAAACCAGTAATAAGGGCATACATCCAGATACTCAGAATGAGCAATACCGGCACCAGATATTTCCCGGGCCGGAACCTCTTCAGAAAGCCCAGCATACTGTACAGCACCAGATACACCACCCCAACATGCAATCCTGAAACACACAGGATATGCATGGCTCCGGCACCTGCATATACATTACGGATATCGGTACTCAGATGGCTGTCATCGCCCAGCAACAGGGCGGCCGAAACACCAAGTTGCCCTCCCTGTATGCCGTTTAAGACCAGCTTATCCAGCAATGCTGAGCGAAGCTTAGCTGCAAAATGCATGATAGAAAAAGCTGTTTGACGATCTGTTACATGCCATTGGCCTTTTTTCAGATATGTGCTATGGTAAATCCCTTTTCTCTGCAAATATGTCCTGTAATCAAATTCAGCAGGATTTTTTGGAGGCTCGACAGGCCTTAGCTCGGCATGAATGAGCAAGATCGTCCCTGCAGAGATCCCGGGCAGACTACTGTCCGGCTCGGTGTAAACCATAAGCTTCCCGCTGCAGGAATTCCAGCCACTACTGTCTTTATATGAGAGCAGTGATAGCAGGCCGCGGCAGGATTTCTCCCGCATCACAAATATTTCATCGATACGGGCAAGGTATATTCTTCTGTCTGTTTTGAATGCCCCTGACATTTTCTTTCCATGAGCTTCTTTCTTTTCAGTGAGGGAATAACCACACATAAACATAAAGATGACGATGAAAGAACCATATACCCACCTGCTGCTATAGCCAAATACCGACGCATAAGTCAGCCCGCCTGCAATGACCATAAATGCAATTCCGTACAGGAAATATTCCTGCATGAACAGGACTGTTTCTGTTTCAGTCGAGATGATGATCCCGGTAATAAAAGGAATGATCAGCCGTACGAGGGGTACCTGACTCCACATGGGTTATTGCTTAATAGATGCTTCTATCTATTAATACCGAAAATTGGAAAATGTCACAGGTGAATAGATGCTGGATACTGGATACTGGATACTGGATACTGGATACTGGTTGCCTCACTTCCATGTTCGTTATTCCTTGTTCTTTATTCTCTATTCCCCAGCCTTTGGTACATTAAATGTGCAACCGTCTCCGATGCCCCGGCCCCGCCGAGCTTTTCGCGAAGTTCCTCCAGGTCGGCAAGCATCTTTGAACGAAAAGCATCATCAGACAGGATGCGAGATAATTCAACTTTCAGTTTCTTCTGATTGAAATCAACCTGGATAAGCTCTTTTACCACTTCCCGGTCCATAATGAGGTTGACCAGGGAAATGTATTTGATATCAACCAGCCTCCTGGCGATCAAATAGGAAAGATAACCGCCCTTATAGCAGACCACCTCAGGCACGCCGAACAATGCTGTTTCAAGTGTTGCTGTTCCGGAAGTGACCATGGCGGCCACGGAACTGCGTAAAAGGTCGTGCATCCGGCCGGAAACTATTTTTACGTTTTTATTGCCAATGGCATCGGCATAGACCTGTTCCGGTAGCGAAGGTGCAGCAGCGATCACGAACTGATGATCCGGGAACTGTTCAGGCATTTGCAGCATCACCGGTAGCATCTTTCTGATTTCCTGTTTGCGGCTACCGGGAATGACAGCAACTATCGGCCTTTCGTCAAGCCCGGCATTGGCCCTGAAAGAACGGGTTTTTTCATTATCTTCTGTCGATATTGCATCCAGCAAAGGATGTCCGACAAAATCGACTTCATAATCATATTTATTGTAAAAGTCTTCCTCAAACGGAAGAATGACGTACATACGCTCAACATACTTTTTGATTTTGAATACCCTGGACTTCTTCCAGGCCCAGACTTGCGGGGAAATATAGTAGAACACCCTGATCCCATGCTCAGCAGCAAAGCGGGCAATACGCAGGTTAAATCCGGGATAATCCACCAGGATTAACACATCGGGCTTATAATCAAGGATATCCCGACGGCAAAATTTCATATTCCGGATGATGGTCATGATGTTCATCAACACCTCCACAAATCCCATAAAAGCCAGTTCGTGGTAATGCTTCACAAGCTTAGCACCCTGAGCCTCCATCAGATCACCGCCCCAACACCTGAAGTTTGCGTCCGCATCCCGCTTCTTTAGTTCCTTCATCAGATTGGAAGCGTGAAGATCTCCTGAGGCTTCTCCGGCTATGAGATAGTATTTCATTTTTTAGTCTTTAACGCGCACCTGCAAGTGCCAACACCCATCGCCCACCGCCCAAGAGCTTGTCCTGAGCTTGTCGAAGGGCCCACCGCCTAATTAATAACAAAATATGCTATCATAAATATAAATGTCACCAACAGCAAGCCACGGCCTGTATCATCATATTTCTTTGTTACAAAGTAATAACGAATAAAGAACAGGTTGATCACAGGGCTGAGGAGTTGCAAAATATTTTCATTAAAAACCAGTGGTGCTTCTGCCAGCTTATTATACAATTCGAGGGCTCCGTATAGCAGCGCATACAGAATCAGCGGCATCAGGATGCCAATCAGCGCACCGAACCAAACTGAATTCCTGTTAAACATCCAGATCAAACTTTTTAATATGGTCCATAGCATGGCGGGCAGTCAGGTCGTAATGCACAGGAACTACCGAAACATAATTTTGTCTGAGTGCCCATTCATCCGTATCCTCCCTGTTGTCGAGCAACTCAAACTTGCCCGTCAGCCAGTAATAATCCCTGTTTGCTGGATCTTTCCTTTCATCAAATTCCTCAACCCAGCGTGCATTGGCCTGCTGGCATACTTTCACTCCATTTATTTCCAATCCATTCGTTGCCGGGATATTAACATTCAGACAGGTAAACTCAGGCAAGCCATTTTTTAGCACCTGCCCTGCTATTTGTTTAATGTATTTATCCACTTTACTGAAGTCTGCGTGATGGTTGTAATCACATATCGAAAACCCTATGGAGGGTATACCGCTGATGGTGCTTTCCAGCACGGCAGCCATGGTCCCTGAGTAAACAATATTCACCGATGCATTCGAGCCGTGGTTGATCCCGGATACCACCAGGTCCGGCTTCTTTCTCATCACCACCTGCTCACCTAATTTGACACAATCAACCGGTGTTCCTTTGCAGGACCATATTTCCAAACCATTATTTCTGCTGCGCATTTTAAGCCTGAGCGGACTTCTGACTGTGATGGCATGCCCGGAACCTGACATAGGATCTTCAGGGGCTACCACGGTTACATCGCCCAATTCACACATGATTTCCGTAAGCTTCAATATACCCGGAGCTTCAAATCCGTCATCGTTTGTGATCAGTATGTGTGGTTTTTTCATTGAAATGATTCTTGTATAAAATTACTAAAATTTCAACAACTCCTCATAAAGCTTCAAGACCGGCAGTCCCATTACATTATAAAATGAGCCTTCAATCTTTTCTATCCCGATATAGCCGATCCACTCCTGTATGCCATATGCTCCCGCCTTGTCGTATGGTTCATAATGATCAACGTAATAGATGATCTCTTCCTTGCCCAATTCCTTGAAATAAACATCCGTACTCACACTAAAGTTCACATTTTTCTTCAGCGTTTTTATACTCACACCAGTGATCACCCGGTGCTTTCTCCCGGATAATTTCAGCAGGGTTTCAATCGCTTCTTCCCTGCCGGCTGGTTTGCCCAGCACCTCATCACCGAGGCAAACGATGGTATCAGCAGTGATAAGCATGGTATTCTCCGTAAAGAATTCATCCTCAAAAGCTGCAGCCTTGCGCTCACTCAGAAGCAGGGCAATTTCTTCCATTTTCATTCCTGCGGGATGATCCTCAGGAACCGGTCTTAGCTGCACTTTGAAATCAACACCCAACTCCCTCAGGAGCTTTTGTCTTCTGGGGGATCCTGATGCCAGGATAAGCTGATATGTGGAAAGAATATCCTGTATCATCCTCAGAAACTGATATAAATTAATTCCATTGATAATATTCCTGCCAGCATGACCATCTTGGCGGTATTGCTCAGGAAGTTATAGTCATCACTCTCCTTCGTCTTCAGCACCAGGAAGAACAGGTAAAGCAGTATTGTCTGTACAGCCAGCATCAGGTACCAGAAAGGAAGGATCATTCCCTTCTGAAACAAATACCATTGGGCAAGTGCAAGTGAAGCAACGATGATCAGCAGCAACACAGCGGACAGCGCCCTTGCAGTGCTGATCCCTAAAACAACCGGGAGTGTCCGGTATCCGGTCTGCATATCTCCGCCGGAGTCCTGTATATCTTTTAACATTTCCCTGAGCAACGACACCAGGAAGGCAAATATGGCATATGCCCAGACATAAATATTGATAGCATCCAACTGATTAATTACGTTCACAAAGTCCACGGCCTTTTCAAGAAGCATAAAGAATTCGAACAGCCAGATGATCAGAACTACAAGGGCCGACAGAAGTGCAACGATAAAATTACCCCAGAACAGCATACGCTGATAGCGGGATGAGTAAAACCATAATAAGCCGGCAATGGCAGGAAAGATCAGCCCCAGCTGAAAAGAACCGGCAACGTAGCCCAGGTAAAAGCCTGCAACAATGGCTATAGCATTGAGAATGTAATATACCCGCAAGGCCAGCCTCACGGAGAGCTTTCCTTCGAGCATGTTTTTGCCCGGCTTGTTTTTTCTGTCTGTGTTTACATCAAAATGATCATTGATGATATAACCGCCGGCCGCTATCAGAAGGGTCGTCATCACCAGGATGAAAAAGTTCAGGTGCCCCAGAGGAGGCTCTACATGCTGCATCAGCATCAAAGGCCTGATGATCGCATATGCAAGCAGGTACTGGGTCAATACGATGATCGCCAGGTTGGGAACGCGCAGAAGGCTTATCCAGTTTTTCAGTGTACTCATATTACCATTTAAAAGCATCATCGTTCATCCAGTTTTGTTGTAGTTTGAGAACTTGTTCAATGATATCCCTGACACATCCTTTCCCTCCGTCGAAATGCGAAATATATTTTGATATTGACTTGATCTCCTCTGCTGCATCAGCAGGGCATGCAGGTACAGCCGCATGCTGCATCACATGAAAGTCGGGAATATCATCTCCCATATAAACCACTTTCTCACGACTGATATTGTTCTCCTTCAGGTACTTCTCAAAAACATCTATCTTATGGTCCACACCGAGAAAGACATCGGTGATCCCCAATGCCTGAAGGCGGGCGAAGACGGTTTTTGACCTGCCCCCCGATATGATTGCAACACGATATCCTTTTTTCACGGCCAGTTGCAATGCATATCCATCCCGGACATTGGCCGTTCGCAATGGTTCCCCTTCCTCGGAAAGAATAATAATCCCATCGGTCATTACACCATCATAGTCGAATACAAAGGTGCTGATGTTCTTTAGTAGCTCTTTATAATTTGTCATCTGATTGTCCTGATTGGTCAATGATATTTTGTGTGATCCTTTTATAAAGTTCCCTGGCACCGGGATTTTCCCCAAGAGCCTGCAAATGCTTTGCAATGGTTTCCATGTCTTCCCTGGAAGCAGGGCCTGTCTGGGAATTACCGGGCCCAAGCACGGCAGCCTTAGAAGCAGTTTCTTTGATCAGAGGAATGAGCAGGTCAAAATCCATTTTATGTACATCGAGGATCTGCCGTGCAATTTCATACATATGATTGCTAAAATTGCTTGCAAAAACAGCCGCAATATGAATGGCCTGTCTTTGAGCAGAATCTACTACCCTGACATTGCCGCTGATGGATTTTCCGGCTTCCAGGAGCCTGTCTTCATTATCCATGCGATTAGCTTCCAGCAAGAGAGGAACCTCCTTGAAATTAATTTTCCTTTTGCGCGAAAATGTCTGCAGGGGGTAGAACACCCCTATATTCTCCGAATATGGCTTCAGTATCTCCAGTGGCATGGAACCCGAAGTGTGTACAAGGAGTTCATCAGCTAATCCTAATTTGGGAAGCACTTCTTCCATGGCATGATCCGGCAGGGCCGTAATATAAAGGTCATGCCCCTTTTTAACCTCACTGAAAGAACTCGTATGATCTGCCCCAACATCTGTTGCCAGTGCAGCCACAACTGCTTCGGACCTACCCACGATTTGGGCAATGTTAAAATCAGCATCCCGGAACGCCCATGCAAGGTGGGTCCCAACATTTCCCGCTCCAAGAATAACAATATTTTTAATGCCGGATTTCATATCAGCCTCCAGCATGCGAATTTACAAATTAATTTGAGCTAAAATGAACTTCCCCACCGCAAGCAGCGGAGTATCTTTATATAATGTCACATATTTTCGTCTCAAGAGTTGGAGAATATAAGCCGGAGATCCCCCCGAGTACTCGGGAGGATCAGTTCCACTAAGGCCTCAGGTTTCGCCTTCAGCCAGTGTCACTGATTAAACAATTTTACATATGAGTTGTTATTAGTGATGAGCAACAAAAACATTGACAAATTTTTACTCCATAAAGGATCTGGAACGGATCACCGGCATCAAAGCCCATACCATCAGGATATGGGAAAAACGCTATAATATCGTCGAACCCGAACGGACTGATTCCAATATCCGTCATTACAGCGATGCAGATCTCAAACGCATCATGAATGTTTCGATCCTTGTGAACAACGGGCATAAGATCTCAAAAGTCGCCAGTTTGAATGAACCTGAATTAAGTGAGAAGATCCTGGAGTTGAACACTGTATATTCAGCCGGACGTAGCGGGCAAATAGACAGCCTGGTCGTTGCCATGATCGAACTGGATGAGGTAAAGTTTGAGAAGATCCTCAACGCTTCCATCACAAATACCGGTTTCGAAGATACCTTATTCAATGTTATCTATCCATTGCTTAACAAGATTGGGGTGCTATGGCAGATCGGTTCCATCAAACCTTCACACGAGCATTTTATTTCCAACCTGATCAGACAGAAGCTATATGTGGCGATTGATGCATTATCTCCTGACAGGACAGCAAATAACAAATCTTTTTTACTGGTCCTGCCCGAATGGGAGCTGCATGATATTGGTTTACTCGTTTATAATTTCCTGATCAGAAAGAAGGGGCACAATACCATTTTCCTTGGCCAGGGGGTCCCTTTGGAAGACGTAGCCGCAGTGAAAGAAAACATCAGGCCGGATGTGCTGGTCACTTCGTTTTCTTCTTCGGTGTTGATGGAAGAAATGATCAGGTATCTGCGTGAACTTTCCGGTCTTTTTCCGGGAAAGCCCGTTTATGTTGGGGGTATTCAACTTGACAAACTCTGTTCAAAGCTTCCACCCAATATCTATAAAGTGCCAAATGCCCTGGATTTTAGGGATGAAGTCCTCAGCAAGCTCTGATTTCGGTCGGCGAAGCCAATAAGACCCGGAGATGAGGCTGCCTCAAAAGTCTTCCCAAGGTCATTTCTGTATGTGTTACGTAATTCGAGGGTAGTTTTCTGCAAATTTAGCTGGAGCAAATCCGCCTATACCTTGATGAGAGACTCACCCTTCGACTTCGCTCAGGGTGACAAAGGGGACTATGTTAATTTTCAGGTCTCGGCTTCGCTCGACTTGGTTCGAGCGGAGCCGAGAACCTTATAGTTTATTTCGGAATCCTTGTCATGCTGAGCGAAGTCGAAGCATGGGTAAGCTTTGAACTAATATGTTTGTTCTTATTGAAAAACACTCGTTAAATGCAAATTGTGCCCTCGAATTACGTAACACATACAGAAATGAC
>JAIOSQ010000050.1 GCA_021107535.1 Bacteroidales bacterium
AAGACCGAAGACCGAAGACCGAAGACCGAAGACCGAAGACCGAAGACCGAAGACCGAGCAACGAGCAACGAGCAACGAGTAACGAAGCAGAAACCAGGAACCAGAAACCAGTAGCATTGAAAATCGGGAATATAACATTTGAGGAGTATCCGTTGATGCTGGCACCTTTGGAGGATATCACAGATCTGCCTTTCCGTTTGATCTGCAAGCGCCTGGGAGCGGACCTGATGTATACCGAATTCATTTCTTCCGAAGGCTTGATCAGGGATGCACGGAAAAGTGTGGTAAAACTTGAACTCGAAGAAGAGGAACGTCCTGTCGGCATACAGATCTTCGGTCATGATACAGACAGCATGATAAGGGCTACAGAGATTGCTGAGCAGGCCAATCCTAACCTGATCGATATTAACTTCGGCTGTCCTGTACGAAAGGTTATCTCAAAAGGAGCCGGAGCAGCCATGCTGCTGGATGTGCCGAAAATGATAGAGATTACAAAGGCTGTTGTTAAGGCTACCCATCTTCCTGTTACAGTAAAAACCAGGCTGGGATGGGATGAGAACAGCAAAAATATAGTAGAAGTAGCCGAGCAACTTCAGGATACAGGCATTGCCGCCCTGTGCATACACGGCAGAACCCGTGCACAATTATACAGAGGAAAAGCCGATTGGACCCTGATCGGTGAGGTAAAAAATAATCCACGCATCACGATTCCTATTATCGGCAATGGAGACATCAATGGCCCCATTAAGGCCATGGAAATGAAAAACCGCCACGGTGTTGATGCGATCATGATCGGAAGGGCAGCCATAGGAAACCCGTGGATATTCAGGGAAGTGAAGCAGTATTTCAGGGAAGGGAGCATTCCGCCCCCGGCTGATATTATTGAACGTGTTGATATCTGCAAGGAGCACCTTACACATTCAGTTTCCTATAAAGGTGAACGCCGTGGTATGTTTGAAATGAGAAAGCATTACACAAATTATTTCAAGGGTTTCCCGAATTTCAAGCCGTTCAAAATGAAATTGATGGGAACAGAAGAGGTGGAGGAGGTGATGGGGATTTTGGAGGAGGTTGAGGCTTACTATAAAGGGTAATTGCGCGATGTAGCGATGGGCGATTTATGATGTACGAAATTTCATCCCTTTGAACATCATTAAGTCGTGCAATCGGCAATCGTGCAATTTACCTTATTGAATCAGCTTCAGCTCATCATCAAACAAATCCATGATCTCTTTCCCCGGGGGCAGATGGCAGGGGTGGATTCCGACAGATGCAGCAGCGATCACATTTTCTTCCAGATCATCAATGAACATGGTTTCTTCGGGATTGAGCCCTCCGTTTTCAAGAACCATCCTGAAAATTTCAGAATTTGGCTTTCTTACACCCATCAAGTAGGAATACCAAGCCTTTTCAAAGAATGCATCCAGACTGGGATAGTTAAAGGTATCAGTAAAATATTTGTTGTAATACTTATAATGAATGCTATTGGTATTGCTCAGCAGGAATAGCTTGTACTTTGACTTGAGCTTTTCCATGAACGCGATCCGCTGTGCAGGTATATCAAGGATCATGGCATTCCAGGCCTCATCGATCTCTTTATCGGCAACAGGGACTTGCAGGAAATTCCTGATGGCATTCCTGAAATCTTCCGGACCGATGGCATCTGTTTCAAGATCATGATAGATATTCTTTTCAAGCAGATGCCTGTGAAGCTCTTCAAAATGATGAATGCCTTTTTGTGCCAGCCTTTCACTGACTGCCTCAGGAGCGATGTTGATGATCACCTCCCCGAAATCGAAAATGATGTTTTTGATGTTTTGCATGAAATGTAAAAATACGATAAAAAGGGTGTACACAATGCAGTAAGCCTGAGATAAAATGACCAATTAATTAGTGTTTGTCCAGAATGTCCGTTTTCATCGTTACGCTCGCATTTAAAACAGTCATTTACATCAGTAAACTCCTTGTTTTAAATACTTCGCAAGCCTCGAAAACGAACATTCTGAACCAAACACCGACTTTATGGATGAACACTAATTAACAAAAGTAAAGAATCCCAAAGGGGTACATGGAGGATTTCTTACAAAACTCTAAGCACGAATACCTAAATCCTAAATAAATTCGAAATTCAAATGATCAAATGTTCAAAACTATACCTACAAAATGCCCGTAGCTGTTTTGGAATTTGTAATTTTATGTGTTTGGTTTCTATGAAGCCTGGTTTAGAATAGAGCAGTGACATCTATTTTAGGAGATGCAATGCATTATTCTTTATAATACTGATGATATTGAACCTTTTAATGCTGATCATCATGGAAAATAAGATAAGGAATGTACACCTGGAAAAACTAATTGAAAGGGAAAAAGAACTAAATTGTCTTTACACCATTGAAAGTTTACTCATCAATGATAAAACTCCCCTTGATAAAGTCCTGCAGGAGCTTACATATACCATCCCTCCCGGATGGCAATATCCGTCGGTATGTGAATGTCGTATCACTTTCGAAGATAAATCATTTGAGACAGAAGATTTTTTAGAAACAGAATATATGCATTCAGCTGATATCATTACAGGAGAGCATGTTGCCGGAAAGATAGATATCGCTTACACACAATTGATCAGGCTGCACAGGGGAATTGCTTTTCTACCGGAGGAAGAAAAGCTGCTCAACACCATTGCAAGCATACTGGGCAGGACCATATTCCGAAGGAAACTGAAATCAACCTTGAATTATCTGAAAAGTACCAGGGAGGAGAAGGGCCAGCAATACGATGAAGATATGGTGCTCAACCCCGATTCTGACCAGCACTGGAAATGGCGTTATAAAATCGTAGAGAGGATTGCCGAACATCTTGATCTTGACCGTTTTGGACTCAAAGGCATGTATCTTATCGGCAGCACCAAAAATGCATGTGCAGGACCCGGATCAGATATCGACATCCTTGCGCATTCTGACGGTAATAATAAAAAGGCAGAAGATTTAAAGCTCTGGATGCAAGGCTGGGGATTGTGCCTGAACGAATTGAATTTTATCAAATCAGGATATCGCAGCCTGGATAGTCTCATTGACCTCCACATCATAACTGATGAAGATATACAAAATAACGACAGCTATGCATGTCTTATCAATACCGTTACAGACAGGGCCAGGCCGATAAAAGTAAAAAACTAAACCAACGGATATGCCTCTTTGTTTTTTTGCTTCCGACCTGCACGGTAAACCGTCAAGATACCAAAAGCTGATCGCTCAAATAAAAAAGGATAAGCCGGCAGTAGTATTACTGGGAGGAGATCTGCTTCCCCACGGATTTGGAATAAAAACAGGCTATGATGATTTTTTCAGGGATTTTCTGCTTTCAGGTTTTTTAAGCCTTAAAAAAAGTATGGGGAAAGACTACCCTCTGGTCCT
>JAIOSQ010000330.1 GCA_021107535.1 Bacteroidales bacterium
GGAGGATTCCAGGGAGTGGTTTATCCCATCAACCCAAAGTATGAAGCAGTGATGGGTATCACCTGCTACCCTGATATCAAGAGTGTTCCCAAAACCCCTGATCTGGCAGTGATCGCCACCTCGGGCCATCGCGTACCACAGCTGATCAAAGAATGCGGCGAGGCAGGGGTACTTGGCATCATCATCATGTCGGCCGGATTTAAAGAATCGGGAGAAGAAGGCCGTAAGCTGGAAGAACAGGTAAAAGCCGAAGTGGCCAAATATGAAGGCATGCGGGTGATCGGGCCAAACTGCCTCGGAATTATTGTTCCCGGGCTAAACATGAATGTCAGCTTCGCAGCCAATATGCCAAAGAAAGGCAATGTGGCTTTCATCTCACAATCAGGAGCACTCTGCACTTCAGTGCTCGACTGGGCCATAGAACAAAATATCGGCTTTTCTTATTTCGTATCCATCGGTAACACCATGGATGTTGGTTTCGGCGACCTGATCGATTATTTCGGGCAGGATCCCAATACCAAATCCATCGTCCTGTATGTAGAATCCATTGGATGGGCTCGTGAATTCATGACGGCTGCCCGTGCTTTTGCACGTAAGAAGCCTATTATTGTTTATAAAGCCGGGCGGTATCCCGAATCAGCGGCGGCAGCTGCATCCCATACCGGTGCTATGGCCTCTGAAGACAATATTTATGATGCTGTGTTTGAACGTGCAGGGATTGCCAGGGTATATGATATTGGTGATATTTTCAATTTTACAGACCTCATCTCCAGAAGAAATATTCCAAAAGGCTCGAAACTTGCCATCGTCACCAATGCCGGTGGGCCCGGGGTTATGGCTACCGATATGCTTATCTCAAAAGGAGGTATGCTTACACAACTTTCAGAGGAGACCATGAATAAACTGAATGAAGTACTTCCCCCATTCTGGTCGCACGGAAACCCGGTGGATGTAATTGGAGATGCCACGCCGCAACGGTTTGCCGATGCTACAGAGATTGTCCTGCAAGATGAAAATGTGGATGCCGTTCTGGTTATACTCACTCCACAGGCCATGACCGCACCTACGAAAACAGCCGAGGCTATCGTAAAGTTGTCTGATCATCATTCCAAACCTATCATGGCAGCTTGGATGGGAGGTAAAAGCATGAGAGACGGGATAGACGTATTCCTAAAAAAAGGCATTTCAGTTTATCCAACTCCTGAGCAGGCGATCAGAGCATTTATGACCCTGGCCAACTACTCAAGGAACCTGAACATCCTTTTCGAAACACCAAGAGACATTCCATTTTCCTTTGAACTCGACCGGGCTAAAGTCAGAAAGGAATATGCCACAAAATATTTCAAAAAAAAGGAAGGCATTCTATCTGAAGATGTTTCAAAGATTCTGATCGATGCCTACGGAATACAAACCACAAAACCCCAGCCTGCATATTCAGCGCTTGAAGCCGCTGACATAGCAAATAAAATCGGCTATCCGGTAGTGTTGAAGATCCTGTCACCTGACATCACACACAAATCAGATATAGGAGGTGTTGTGCTCAACATCAAAGATGAGAACACGGTGTGGATGACATACAAAAATATGACAGGAAGCATCAGGCAGAAAATGCCTGAAGCCACTATTGAAGGAGTCACTGTTCAGCCCATGTTCAATGCCAAAGATGCAGTGGAACTGATCATGGGGATAAAAAAAGATCCTGTCTTCGGTACCTGTATGATGATCGGAATGGGAGGAACTGCAGCTGAACTTTTTAAGGATAAATCTCTTGGCTTCCCTCCTTTGAATGAAAGGCTGGCAAGAAGGATGCTCGAAAACCTGAAAATATATCCGCTTCTGAAGGGGTATCGCGGCAGCAAACCTAAGAATATCGAAAAATTGATTGAGATCATGATCAGGATGTCTTATCTTGCTGCAGACTACCCTGAGATTGCCGAGCTTGATATCAACCCCTTGCTTGTAACACCGGATGATGCCGTTGCACTTGATGCACGCATTGTCCTGGACAATGAAGTTATGGGGAAGAAAATTCCCGAATATTCCCATCTCTTGCTTCACCCTTATCCGGATAAGCTGATCAAAAAATCAAAGTTAAACGACGGTACGCCCATTAGCATGCGTCCGGTCAAACCGGAAGACGAACCCCTCTGGCTTGAATTGCTGGGCAGTTGTTCAAAAGAGTCAATCTATTCCCGGTTCCGGTACAACTTCCATTTCGATTCTCATGAAGTTGCAACACAATTCTGCTATATTGATTATGTCAGGGAAATTGGGATTGTTGTAGAAATTTCAGAAAAAGGAAAGAAAAAACTGATTGGGGTAGGCCGTTTAATCGCCGACCCGGACCTGACATCGGTGGAATATGCCATCCTCATAACAGATGCTTACCACAATAAGGAGCTGGGCACCATCCTGACCACCTATTGTGAAACGATTGCCAGGAACTGGAAGATGAAACGCATTTTTGCAGAAACCACCAAAGACAACAAAGCCATGATATCGGTTTTCAAAAAGCTTGGTTTTGAGGTGACCTATAATCAAGATACTACGGTGAGTGTTTCGAAAAATCTTAAGAATAGCGGACAAGGAACAAGGAACAAGGAATAAGGAACAAGGAATAAGGAA
>JAIOSQ010000320.1 GCA_021107535.1 Bacteroidales bacterium
GGCCTGAAAGAAGCAAAAGAGCTTGTTGACTCAGCTCCCAAAGCGATCAAAGAAGGCGTTACCAAAGATGAAGCAGAAGCTTTACAAAAACAATTAGAAGAGGCCGGAGCAGAGGTTGAAGTTAAATAAGGTGTCTTCTTAATAACGAAATTGACCTCTTTAGGAACCAGCTTCCAGGAAGCAGGTCAATTTCGTATTTAGTTCTTTAAAAATTTTTTCTTGACTTCATCCCGAGTACTCGGGACTAATACCTTATAACCTTGGCTGTAGAAAATTTCAAAAAAATCAATTTTGGAAGTTCAAAAATCCGGACTGGCTACCCTGATCTGTTAGAGATTCAGCTTAAGTCATTTCACGATTTTTTTCAATTGGATACGAACCCTGAAAACAGAATCAATGAAGGTTTGTATAAAGTTTTTAGCGAGAACTTCCCCATCTCCGATGCCAGGAATAACTTTGTTTTAGAGTTTTTAGACTATTTTATTGACCCTCCAAGGTACACTATCGATGAGTGTATTTCCAGGGGATTAACTTATAGTGTACCTCTCAAAGCAAAGTTGAAACTGTATTGTACAGATCCTGACCACGAAGACTTTGAAACCATTGTACAAGATGTTTACCTCGGGATGATCCCTTATATGTCACCCAAAGGTACTTTTGTCATCAATGGTGCTGAACGTGTAGTTGTATCACAGCTTCACCGCTCACCCGGTGTTTTCTTTGGCACAACACTTCACGCAAACGGTTCGCAATTGTATTCTGCCAGGATCATCCCTTTCAAAGGATCCTGGATGGAATTCACGACCGACATCAATAACGTGATGTATGCATATATTGACAGGAAGAAAAAATTACCTGTCACTACACTTTTGCGTGCAATAGGTTTTGAAAGTGATAAAGATATTCTTGAGATCTTCGACCTTGCTGAAGAAGTAAAAGTTAGCAAAGCCGGGCTTAAACGGGTTCTTGGCAGAAGTCTTGCTGCAAGAGTCTTAAAATCCTGGATAGAAGATTTTGTTGATGAAGATACAGGTGAAGTTGTTTCCATTGAAAGAACTGAGGTGATCATCGACAGGGAAACAGAACTTGAAACAGAACATATTGATCTGATCCTTGATGCCGGCATCAAAACAATTCTCCTTCACAGGAATGACATTATAACCGGTGATTACTCAATCATTTTCAATACGCTTCAGAAAGACACAGCAAACTCTGAAAAAGAGGCAGTTGAATTTATATACAGGCAACTGCGTAATGCCGAACCACCAGACGAGGAAACTGCTCGCGGGATTATCGATAAATTGTTCTTTTCCGACAAAAGATATGACCTTGGTGATGTTGGCAGATACAGAATAAACAAAAAGCTGAATCTCGATACACCTTCTGATACTAAGGTGCTTACGAAGGAAGATATCATTTCTATCATTAAGCATCTTATCGCTCTTGCCAATGCAAAAACAGATGTAGATGACATCGACCATTTGAGTAACCGTAGGGTAAGAACTGTAGGTGAGCAATTATATTCACAATTTGGTGTTGGCCTTGCCCGTATGGCAAGAACAATAAGGGAGAGGATGAATGTTCGTGATAATGAGGTATTTACGCCTACCGACCTGATCAATGCAAAAACATTATCATCAGTTATCAATTCATTCTTCGGTACCAACCAGCTTTCGCAGTTTATGGATCAGACAAACCCCTTGTCAGAGATCACTCATAAACGCAGGGTTTCAGCATTGGGACCTGGTGGCCTGTCAAGGGAAAGAGCCGGTTTTGAGGTCAGGGACGTACATTACACTCATTACGGCCGTCTTTGTACCATTGAAACACCGGAAGGCCCAAACATCGGATTGATTTCTTCTCTCTGTGTTTACGCAAAAATCAATAAGCTTGGTTTTATAGAAACACCATACAGAAAAGTTGTTGAAGGTCAAGTCAGTCTCAAAGAATCGCCTGTTTACCTTAGTGCGGAGGAAGAGGAAGAAAAGATCATTGCCCAGGCCAGCACCCTTCTTCTGGATGATGGTTCATTTATGCGTGATAAAGTAAAAGTTAGATACCAGGCCGACTATCCAATCATTGAGAAAACGAAAGTTGACCTTATTGATAGTGCACCGAACCAGATTGCTTCTATTGCTGCATCACTCATCCCATTTCTGGAACATGATGATGCCAACAGGGCCCTGATGGGATCAAACATGATGCGTCAGGCTGTACCTCTTATGAACCCTGAAATGCCTCTTGTTGGAACCGGCATTGAAGTAGATGTTGCCAAAGATTCAAGGGTACTGATCAACGCCGAAGGAGATGGCATCGTTGAATTTGTCGATGCCAAAGAGATCGTGATCCGCTACTCCCGCATGGAGGAAGAAAAACTGGTCAGCTTTGAAGATGATGTAAGGAAATACAAATTAACAAAGTTCCAGAGAACCAATCAAAATACCAGTGTAAGCCTCAGCCCGATTGTAAAAAAGGGCGATAAGGTTAAAAAAGGACAGGTATTGTGTGAGGGATATGCAACGCAGAAGGGAGAACTTGCACTTGGAAGGAATATGATGGTTGCCTTTATGCCCTGGAAGGGATATAATTTTGAGGATGCCATTGTAATTTCGGAAAGAGTTGTCAGGGAGGATATCTTCACTTCAATACATATTGAGGAATTCACACTTGAAGTACGCGATACCAAACGTGGTGTGGAAGAGCTGACCAATGACATTCCTAATGTTAGCGCTGAAGCCACTAAAGATCTGGATGAAAACGGACTGATCAGAATTGGTGCCGAAGTAAATGAAGGAGATATCCTGATCGGCAAAATCACCCCAAAAGGTGAAAGTGATCCAACACCTGAAGAGAAACTGCTCAGGGCTATTTTTGGTGACAAGGCAGGTGATGTAAAAAACGCATCTCTTAAAGCTCCTCCTGCAATGCAGGGTGTAGTGATCGACAACAAGCTTTTTTCAAGATCTGTAAAAGACAGAAAATCAAAAGCGAAGGAAAAGGATGTTATTGAAGCACTGAATGAAGCTTTCAGGAAAGAAGGAGAAGAACTGAAATCGAAATTGGTTGATAAACTCATCGTACTGGTGAGTGGAAAAACCTCACAGGGGGTTACCAATAATTACAAGGAAGTTCTCATTCCTAAAAAGGCCAAGTTCACTCAAAAATCCCTTTCAACAATTGATTATACCGTTGTGAACCCGAGCAAATGGACCGTAGATAAAGACAAGAACGAGCTGATCAAACAAATGATCAACAACTTCAATGTCAAACATAAGGAGATCCTCGGGGAATACAACCGTAAGAAATTTGTTGTCACAGTCGGCGACGAACTACCAAACGGCATAGTTAAGATGGCTAAGGTTTTTGTTGTTAAAAAACGAAAACTAAAAGTGGGTGATAAAATGTCGGGGCGCCACGGAAACAAGGGTATCGTTGCTAAAATCGTAAGGCAGGAAGATATGCCCTTCCTTGAAGACGGAACACCTGTCGATATTGTTCTGAACCCGCTTGGTGTACCTTCCCGTATGAACCTTGGACAGATCTATGAGACAGTACTTGGATGGGCAGGTAAAAAGCTCGGACAACGTTATGCAACACCAATTTTCGACGGTGCAAACATTGATCAGATCACTGAATTGGTCAAAGAGGCCGGGCTTCCTGAGAATGGCAAAGTGTACCTTTTTGATGGTGAATCGGGAGAGAGATTTGACCAGCCAACAACTGTTGGATACATTTATATGCTGAAACTTCACCACATGGTGGATGATAAGATGCATGCAAGATCAATCGGACCGTATTCTCTTATCACCCAGCAACCACTTGGCGGTAAAGCCCAGTTTGGTGGACAGCGTTTTGGTGAAATGGAAGTCTGGGCCCTTGAAGCATTCGGCGCTGCCAATGTTCTGCAGGAAATCCTGACTATTAAATCAGACGATGTTCAGGGAAGAGCCAAAGCATATGAAGCTATTGTAAAAGGCGAAAATATGCCGGTACCGGGAATTCCGGAGTCATTCAATGTGCTTGTTCATGAACTCAGAGGCCTGGGACTGAACGTTTCCTTTGAATAGAAGGCAGTTCAGAAGGCATTATTTAATTGTTTATTTGTTTATTATAACACTTATTATATATGGCATTCAGAAAAGACAGTAAAATTCCAAGTGAATTTAACAATATTTTAGTTAGTCTTGCTTCACCTGAATCCATCCTCGAAAGATCGTACGGCGAGGTATTAAAGCCTGAAACGATCAATTACAGAACATACAAGCCTGAACGCGACGGATTGTTCTGTGAGAGGATATTCGGACCTGTTAAAGACTGGGAATGTCACTGCGGAAAATACAAACGTATCCGTTACAAAGGGATCATTTGTGACCGTTGTGGGGTTGAAGTAACTGAAAAAAAGGTCAGAAGAGAGCGCACCGGACATATCCATCTCGTTGTTCCCGTAGCTCACATCTGGTTCTTCAAATCTTTGCCCAATAAGATCGGGGCACTTCTTGGTTTACAAACCAAAAAGCTTGATACTATTATCTACTATGAAAGATATGTAGTCATTCAAGCGGGAATAAAAGAGGCTGATGGGATACAATATATGGACTTTCTCACTGAGGAAGAATATTTTGACATTGTTGAAACTCTCCCGGCAGAAAACCAGTACCTTGACGACAGTGACCCAAATAAATTCATCGCCAAAATGGGTGCTGAGGCCGTTCATGATCTTCTGGCAAGACTTGACCTTGACCAGATATCTTATGATCTGAGGCATAAAGCAAACACTGAAACTTCTCAGCAGAGAAAGCAGGAAGCCCTAAAAAGGCTACAGGTATTTGAAGCTTTCAGAGACTCAAGAAACAGGATAGAAAATCGTCCGGAATGGATGATCGTTAAGGTAGTTCCTGTTATCCCTCCTGAGCTTCGCCCCTTGGTACCGCTGGATGGTGGCAGATTTGCCACTTCCGACCTGAACGACCTTTACAGAAGGGTGATCATTAGAAACAACAGGTTGAAGAGGTTGATCGAGATTAAAGCTCCTGATGTGATCATGCGTAATGAAAAACGTATGTTACAGGAAGCTGTTGACTCACTCTTTGACAATTCAAGAAAAGCCAATGCTGTTAAAACAGATTCCAATAGGGCACTAAAGTCACTTTCTGACAGCCTGAAAGGAAAGCAGGGCCGTTTTCGCCAAAATCTATTAGGTAAACGCGTTGATTACTCCGGGCGTTCAGTCATTGTGGTAGGACCTGAACTCAGCCTTAACGAATGCGGCATTCCGAAAGCTATGGCAGCTGAACTTTTCAAACCTTTTGTAATCAGGAAACTTCTTGAAAGAGGAATTGTAAAAACCGTTAAGTCAGCCAAGAAAATTGTTGACAGGAAAGATCCGGTTGTCTGGGATATCCTTGAAAATATCCTAAAAGGTCATCCTATCATGCTCAACCGTGCCCCTACCCTTCACCGTCTTGGTATTCAGGCATTCCAGCCAAAGCTTATTGAGGGAAAGGCAATTCAACTACACCCGCTCGTATGTACTGCCTTTAACGCCGACTTCGATGGTGACCAGATGGCGGTTCACGTACCTCTGGGTAATGCAGCTATACTTGAAGCACAGATTCTCATGCTCGCTTCTCATAATATCCTTAATCCCGCAAATGGTGCACCTATTACCGTACCCTCACAGGACATGGTCCTTGGTCTTTATTATCTGACCAAATCAAGGAAACATACCAGCAAGAAACCCGTACGTGGAGAAGGATACAGGTTTTATTCTCCCCAAGAAGTGATCATTGCATACAACGAAAAGAAAGTCGACCTGCACGCCATCATCAAAGTAAACATTGAGAATTACAAAGATGGTGAAAAAGTGCATGAGTTTATTGAAACTACTGTTGGAAGGATTCTATTCAACCAGATTGTACCGGAAGGCTACCCGTATATCAACCAGTTGCTGACCAAGAAAGCATTGAGGGATATTATTGGTGATGTACTTATTGTTACAGGGACTGCGGCTACGGCCAAGTTCCTCGATGATATTAAGAATACAGGATTTCAAATGGCTTTCAAAGGAGGTCTCTCATTTAACCTCGGTGATGTGTTGATCCCGGAACAGAAAGTTGAACTTATTGCCAGCGCAAATGCAGAAGTTGACGAAGTGATGAATAACTATAATATGGGTTTCATTACGAACAATGAGCGTTATAACCAGATCATCGATATTTGGACACATGCCAACAGTCAGCTTACGCGTATATTAATGGACATCCTTTCTAAGGATGACCAGGGATTCAACTCAGTTTATATGATGCTCGACTCTGGAGCGAGGGGCTCTAAAGAGCAGATCCGTCAGTTATCCGGAATGAGGGGCCTGATGGCTAAACCGCAGAAATCCGGTGCCAAAGGAGGTGAGATCATTGAAAACCCGATCCTTTCAAACTTTAAAGAAGGGCTTTCTGTTCTTGAGTATTTTATCTCAACACACGGTGCCCGTAAAGGTCTTGCTGATACAGCCCTGAAGACTGCTGATGCAGGCTACCTGACCCGCCGTCTTGTGGATGTTGCACAGGATGTGATCATTTCAGAATCCGACTGTGGTACATTGAGGGGGCTCACCACTTCAACACTCAAAAAAAATGAAGAAGTTGTCGAAACACTTTATGACCGTATCCTTGGGCGTGTAACACTTCATGATGTTTTCAACCCCTTGACCAATGAACTTATCACTGAGGCTGGGGAAGAGATTACCGAATCCATTGCGAGGGCTATTGAAGAATCACCTATTGAATCAGTTGAGATCAGGTCAGTACTTACCTGTGAGTCGAAGAAAGGCGTTTGTGCAAAATGTTACGGCCGTAACCTTGCTTCCGGACGACTTGTTCAGGCCGGAGAGGCTGTAGGTGTTATCGCTGCCCAGTCAATCGGGGAACCTGGTACACAGCTAACCCTTCGTACATTCCACGTTGGGGGTACTGCCTCAAGCATCGCTATTACTTCCAAGATCGAAGCCAAATTTGATGGTAAACTGCTGATCGATGAACTCCGGGCTGTTGACTATACAGATGCTGATGGTAAAAAATTCCAGATTGTAATTGGAAGATCTGCTGAAATGCGTATCATGGACGAGCAAACCGGCATCACCCTGGCATCAGCAAATATCCCATATGGAGCACGCCTTCACAAAAAACCGAATGCAAACATCAAAAAAGGTGAAATGATCACTTCATGGGATCCATATAATGCAGTAATTCTGTCTGAAGTAAGTGGTACGATTAATTATGAAAATATTACTGAAGGTCAAACTTACCGCATTGAATCAGATGAACAGACAGGTTACATTGATAAGGTGATCATTGAATCAAAACGAAAATCCAAGAATCCAACAATACAGATCCTTGACGCAAAGAAGCAGGAATTGAAAACTTATGATATCCCTGTTGGTGCCCATATCATTGTTGAAGACGGGAATAAGATCAAAGCTGGTGAAGCATTGGTTAAAATTCCGCGTGCAGTTGGTAAATCAGGAGATATCACAGGTGGTTTGCCGAGGGTAACTGAACTTTTCGAAGCCAGGAACCCCAGTGACCCTGCCAAGGTATCTGAAATTGATGGTGTTGTTTCTTTTGGAAAGAAACTGAAACGCGGAAACCGTGAGATCATTATCAGATCCAAAACCGGAGAAGAGAAATCTTATCTCATTCCTACTTCGAAACAAATCCTGGCACAGGAAAATGACTTCGTTAAAGCAGGTACTTCCCTTTCAGAAGGAGCTATGACACCTGCCGATATCCTGGCCATTAAAGGACCTATGAAAGTACAGGAGTATATCGTGAACGAGATCCAGGAAGTTTATCGTCTGCAGGGTGTGAAGATCAATGACAAGCACTTTGAAGTTATTGTACGCCAGATGATGCGAAAAGTTGAAGTTGACGATCCGGGCGACACAAAATTCTTAGAAGGCGAACTGGTTAATAAAACCACGTTCCAGAATGAGAATGATGAGATCTTCGGGAAAAAGGTTGTGATTGACGATGGTGATTCCGGAACTTTCAAGTCCGGACAGATCATGTCAGCAAGGAAACTCAGGGATGAGAACTCCGTACTGAAAAGGAAAGACAAAAAGCTTGTGGACTCGAGAGATGCTATGCCAGCAACTGCCCGACAGGTACTGCAAGGTATTACAAAAGCATCACTGCAAACCGATAGCTTCTTGTCAGCAGCATCCTTCCAGGAAACTACTAAAGTGCTTACACAGGCAACCACTCAAGCCAAATCAGATAACTTGCAAGGCTTGAAAGAAAATGTTCTTGTCGGACACCTCATTCCGGCCGGTACAGGACTCAGAAGATACCAGGATATCATCGTGGGATCAAAAGAAGAGTACGAAGCACTCATGGAAGGAAAAGATGAAGCTGAAATTATGAGTGAACCTGAACAAGCTAAAATTTAAAGATATGTCAGAACAAGCAAAAAAGAGCCAGATAAATATTGAATTAAGCGAGGAGATGGCCGAGGGAACTTATGCCAATATGTTTATGATTGGCCATTCAAACTCGGAATTCATCATTGATTTTATCAAATGGATGCCGGGCGTGGCCAAAGCCAAGGTGAAGTCAAGAATTATTTTGACCCCTCACCATGGGAAGAGACTGCTGAGGGCACTTCAGGACAACATTGCCAAGTACGAATCGATGTTTGGAACGATCGAAGTACCGGAAGGCGGTGGCGATATGATGCCGCCATTCAACCTGGGAGGCCCAACGACAGAAGCTTAATTTCAATAATCTGAATATAAAACAGCATCGCAAGGTGCTGTTTTTTTTGTATCCGGAAGTCAGTAGTCAGAATCCAGAATAAATGCTTACGCTGTCAGCTTACTTAATAATCAGCTTTTTAGCATATGAATGCTCGTTTGAAAGTAAGTTGAGAATATAAAAACCAGATGGCAAACCCTTAAGTGTTTGTCGAATTAATTCCCCTGAGGAAATATTAATCTTCCTATTAAGCAGTATTCGCCCTGAAAAATCAGTAAGAATAAGCTTGCCTATGAAGTCAATTTTATTTTCAGACTTCAGGTAAATATAATCCCCGGCAGGATTTGGGTATACGAGAAAGTCTTGTTCTATCGAAATTTCCGGAATGCTGATCGGTCCCTGGTATTCATAGCAGCCCATGTCGATCTCACCACCCATGATGCGCGGATTTCCGGCTATGTCCTCAGGCGGAATAAGCAAAAAGAGAGTATCTGAACGTCCGGCATTGATACAGGGGGAATTCCATGCGAGGGAAAAATCAACACTGGGCCATTCAAATAAGGGATCCTGGTTCATATTTCCTGTGGCCCAATTGACCATATAACCTCCTGTGCCACTTACATAATCAATTCCACCTTCAATATCACTATGATCAATGAACAATGATGGAGGATTGTCAATGGTGGATAAAAATATTTTTGTATCACTATTTCCAAAATCATCCCACAATATAGAATTGATCATTGCCACCTCAGCATCTTCACAATAAATTGTTGTCCCTACCCCACCACGGTTTTCAGAAAAAGTACTATTGAGTAATAGTATACTTGTTTGCGCAAGTGTGATCGCTCCTCCTCCACGCTCATAGGGGGATGAATTAGATGCTTCGTTATCATTAAACAAGCAACTAACTAATCTGCCAGGTGAACCGGTATATAAGCCACCTCCATAATCACCTGCAACGTTTGAATGGATATGGCAGTTAACCATACTCATCTCATTATCATATGGTGTGACAAAAACAGCCCCACCGTCAGCCAGGTAAATATCAGAGCTTGCCCAATTAAAAAAAAACTCACAGTATTCTATTTGGGCTGAGATGCCTTCAAGAAAAGCAATGCCCCCCCCGCTGCCATTGGCAAAATTATCCTCAAATAGACAGTTACCGATATAAATATCTCCAGAATTATGACATACTATGGCACCACCTCCCCCATTACTCTCATTTGACAAGAAATAAGATTGATTCAGAAACAAGGAGGTATTGTCACAAAACAAAGCCCCACCTACCAATGATTCATTATCCTGGAATTCCAGATGCTTAAAAATTGGTTCAGAATCAAGCACATAAATAGCACCGCCTTTAGAAAATCCTTCTTCAGAACCAGTACTATTTTCTTCAAAGTAGGCGTTCTTAATCAGTATATCTGAATTAACAATGTATAATGCCCCCCCGCGATGCTCTGCATAGTTATAACGGAACAGGCATTCCGTAATTTTTAACTCATCACGATCATGGATTGATAACACACCACCATGAAGATCATCATTGGTGTCTGTTCCATATTCGAACGAGCAAAAAGCAAATCTAGTACTATCGGCACCAGGAGGACTATCACCCATAATTCTTATCCCCTGCCATTCAGTATTAAAAGCTGTGAAGGATATCCATGAACCAGGACTGCCAATAGCTGAGATATATCCATAAACCTGAAGAAATGCAGTATCATAAAACTCTACATGCACGCTCTGTGTAATATATAAAAATGAATCCCCGTGTATAGTAATCGGGCTTTGAATAATATATGGGCTTCCTGCGGCATCCCATGTCCCGGATACATAACCGCCGGGGATGATGGTCTGGGCCTGTCCGCAAAAGCTGATAAGCAGCAGGATTATTAAGGGATACAATTTATTGAGAGACATGGTTGGGTAAAGATACTAAAGTTTTGGGTGTTGAGTTCTGGGTGTTGAGTTGATTTAAAGCTGTTATCTCTAAGCTAAAAGGGGTGCTATCTTTTTGAAAGATAGCACCCCAGTTCCATTCTGAATACTGAATTCTGTCTTCTGACTTCTGTGTAAACTGACAGGGCTTAGAGATCTTATTTTGTCTTATCCGGATAAGGCGGGATTGGTGTCTGATTTTTATAATCATATGTTTTCATCTGCTCAAGTACCACTTCTATGGCTTTGTTCAGCTGTTCATCCTCCCCAGCATATTCCTTTGCAGGATCATTGTCTATCTCAATATCAGGTTCTACACCGAATCCTTCGATCACCCAACCTTCGCCGTTGATCCCGTAGGGTGCAAACTCGGGCCTGTAGAGTGTTCCGCCGTCTACAAAAGGAATTGGCCCTCTGATCCCAACGACCCCACCCCAGGTGCGCATACCAATGATGGTACCAAGTTTCAGGGCCTTGAATTGGTATGGAAAAAGGTCTCCGTCGGATGCTGAGTAATTATCGATCAGCATAACTTTTGGCCCAACGAATACCTGTGCAGGCCTGGTTCCGGGCTCCGTATTCCTGGCCATCGTCATCATCACCAACTCTCTCTGGAGCCTTTCTATGATCATAGGTGATACATTACCTCCTCCATTGCCACGGTCGTCAATAATGAGGCCTTTTTTGTTTAATTGCGGATAGAAATATTTTATGAACTCATTCAGTCCCTGTGCACTCATATCCGGGATATGTATGTAGCCGACTTCTCCATTGGTGGCTTCACTTACTTTCCTGATATTATCCTGTACCCAGGTGTAATAATACAAACCCGACTCATTGGTAACAGGCTTGATAATCACTTTTCTGGAGCCATTTTCTTTTGGCGAATCATTCACTGTGAGCTCCACCTGTTTTCCTCCTTTACCAAGCAGGGAGGCATAAATATCATTCATTTCGCTTGTTGATTTGCCATTAACAGCAATGATATATTCACCTTCCTTCACATCCACCCCGACTTCTGTGAGTGGTGAACGTGAACTTTTCACCCAATTTTCGCCTTCGAGGATCATGTCGATCTTATAATAACCCGACTTGTCCCTGCTGAGTTTGGCACCAAGAAGGCCGGTCTTTATGCGTTCAGGCTTAGGCTTGTCGCCACCGCTGATATAGGAATGTCCGATACTGATCTCACCGATCATTTCCCCAATAATATAATTCAGGTCATTCCTGTTGTTGACATAAGGTAGAAGAACCGCATATTTTTCATATACTGCCTGCCAGTCATTTCCATGCATATTCGGAGCATAGAAGAAATCACGCATCTGTCTCCAGGCCTCCATAAATATCTGATTCCATTCCTCACGAAGATTGACCCAGATTTTCATATCTGAGAGGTCGAGGAATTTATCCACCTTCGGTTTTGTTGTTGGCAGGTTTATCACTGCCCACTTCTTTTCTACCGTAACCAACACTTTTTTCTTATCCTGAGAAACAAGAAAATTCCTGAAGTCCCCCAAAGAGGTTTCCTTTTTCTTTTTCAGGTCATACATTTTTATCTCTCCTCCACCTCCACCTGACTTGCGATAATTATAATATACCTTATCCCCAATAGGATTGATATTCCAGTAATTTCCGGCACCAATCGGAAGGTCAATGATGCGGTTAATGATCCCATCGAAATCAATCTCAACATTTAATTCGCTCTCTTCTTCGCCATTTTCATCTTTCTTTTCATCACCCTCTTCCTTTTTCTCCTCTTTTACAGTAACCTCATCATTTTCCGGTTCAAATGGGTTGGGGATATCCTTCTTCAATGTAATGAAGTATATCCGGCTCATATCACGGTAAGCATGATTCCATTCTGTACGACTGTATATTGGATTGAAATCACGATTGGATGTAAAGAAAAGATATTTGCCATCATCACTAAAAACAGCACTTCCGCAATCATACCAGTCGTCGGTGACAGCTTGTTTATTGGCAGTTTCAAGATTATATACATATACCTTGGTCACCGAGCGGTTGGATGGCAATGTATAGGTGATCCACCTGCTGTCGGGAGACCAATTATAATTTCTCATTTCCCAGTCTTTTGCCTGTTCAATCTGTGTTACTTTACCTGATTCAATATCCAGGTATTGCAAGCGTAATTTCTTATCAGCCCAAAGGAGTTTTTTTCCGTCGGGCGACCAAACAGGATTATACTTATAGGTATCTCCGTTTTCGGTGATCTGTTCAGGCTCTTCCGTGCCGTTCTGATTAATCAGGTAAATTTCATCTTCTCCGCTTACATCAGAAATGTATGAAATGTATTTCCCGTCAGGTGACCATTCAACATTCCGGTCATTTACCCCACTGGATCCGGTAAGGTTCCTGGTAATCCCTGATTTTACTGGCACCGTATAGATATCTCCCCTTGCACCGAATACAAGCCTTTTCCCGTCAGGGGCAATAGCAAAAGAATTTATACTTTCACTGACATCTTTCAATTCATTTCGGCCTGAAGCGAAGTCTTCCGCAATTACTACAGGTACTTTTTTGATCTCCCCTGATGAAAGATTGAAGGTGAAAAGAAATCCCCCATTTTCATAAATTATATGCTCATCTCCAAGAGAGGGGAACTTTATGTCATATACTGAATAATCTGTAAGTTTCTCTGTTGAAGCTGTTTCAGTATCATAAACAAACAGGTTCATGGTGCGGTCGCGGTCGGACAGATAATAGATCTTCGTTCCGTGCCACATGGGGAAAATATCCTGATATTCATTATTGGTAATATTCTCGGTGGTTTTTGTTTCAAAATCATAGATCCACACATCATCAGCCATACCGCCTTTATAGTATTTCCATGTTCTGAATTCACGAAACACCCTGTTATATGCCAGTTTCGTTTTATCAGGTGAATAAGAGCAGAATCCGCCTGCCGGAAGGGGAAGTTCCTCAGAAAGCCCTCCTTCTTTTGATACAAGGAATAACTGGCCCTTGAAGGAATTAAAAGACTGCTTCCTGGAACGATATACCAATTGCTCATTGTCTTTCCATGTCATGACTACGTTATTCGGCCCCATCCTGTCTGAGATGTCATCCCTGCCAAGTGTGGCAGTATAGGTAGCCCTTAAAGGCACACCTCCCTGGGAAGGCATCACATAAACTTCTGTGTTTCCATCGTATTGGCCGGTGAAAGCGATATTGCTTCCATCGGGTGAGAATCGGGCAAACATTTCATAACCATCGGCATCATTGGTTAGTTTCCTGGCTGTGCCACCATCCTTATCAAGGGTGTAAAGATCTCCAGCGTAAGAAAAGACTACCTGCTCTCCGTGTATGGCCGGAAAGCGCAAAAGCCGGGCTTCATCCTGGGCAAAAAGCGCCAGTGTCAGAAAGAAAGCCGAAATCAAAAGCGTAATTTTTTTCATAGTACTTAGATATTATTATTTATTATACAAAAAAGTATTGTGTGCGCCAATAGTGTGCCAAAAATCATAAAATATTCATGATCAGGAATATACTCCCGATAGTTTTCCTGAATTAACTGTTTGCTGTCCACAGGTGAACAAAAAAGTTCAAAAATGGACATTATTGATGATTGGGTATTATACCTTCAGCAATGTAAATTCCTCATCAATATATAGCAGGTATTTTTCAACATTTAAATACCCCATATCAAGCAGCAATTGTCCGTATTGTTCAAGTTGCCTGATATGTTTAGGATCTTCCTTTCCCGTTTTATAATCAAGCACTATCGCTTTCTTATCCTGGAACATCAATCTATCAGGCCGGTACTCTCCACCACCGGCCTTCAATATTCCTGCTTCATTTTTTATTTTGTAGCGTCCATCAAAGAATGGGCTGATCTCAGGCTGCTTCAGCATATCCACCAGCATCTTCATGAGTTTATTCCCTTTCTCTCCTGAAATATTTCCCTGCAGGATTTCATTCCCGATAACACTATCCAAGTCTTTAATGGTAACTACCCCGGAAAGTACTTTGTGTACCAGGTTTCCCCATTCCAGGTTCCGGCCCTCATCCTCCAGGTCCCAGTATTCTACTGCATGCCCGCTCAATTGTATATTTTTTTTCCAGTTGCCTGAGACAAAAATTCCGAGATGCATCGGATTTCCGGGCACTTTATCTTTACGCGCTAAGGGTGTCTGGTCTCCGAATGCATAATCAAGCGTTCCATCCTCCCAGCGTTCCTGATTTTCAAGAAATGCTTTCAGTATTGAAGGAATATTAACAGTTTTCGATTTTTCCGAAGGCATATCACATAGCAGATAAAGGCGTTCTGTCGGCCTTGTAGTTGCCACATAAAGAATATTGAGCAGATCAAGCTTAGCCATTTCCAACTCTTCGGTATATACATGCTCTAATACTGTTTTTTCCAGGCTTTTATTCATGGGAAGCAGCGCTGTTCCGAACTCAGGGAATGCAGGCTCATCGATGTGCACCCATTTCTGATCCCTGCCGATATCCACTTTACTATTTGCAAAAGGATAAATGACAGCAGGAAATTCAAGCCCTTTTGCCTTATGTATTGTCATTATGCTAACTGCATCCATGCCTTCAGGTACCACTATGGAATATTTGTGGCTATTCTCTTTCCAGAAAGCTGTGAAATCTTCCGGATCATATCTTCTATTTTTTTCGAAATCAAAAGCAGCATCCAGGAAGAAAACAACATATGGATCAGGAGAATCATTTAGTGAAAATGTCCGGATCACAGCTTCCAGTTTCTCGTATAAGCCCATCCCTTTCAATTCATCAGGAATAAAGCGGATACCATGGCTTTTAAGACTTTCCGCAAAAGCCGCATTTATGGATATACCGCCCTCCTGTCTTTTCCTGGGAGGGTGATTTTGCAGTAAGTGCCGGAAGTCAGTATTTGCATATTTATTACCCAGATAAGTGATCATACCACTGAGGGCAAGATGATCATCAGGATTTGAGATGTAATCCAGGCAAAAAACGAGAAAATGCACTTCGGGCGAGGTGCTCAGCAGCAGGGATTCCGCTGATACCACCTCAATTCCGTGCAGAAGCAGATGCCTTGCAATTTTGCTTGCGTCCTTGTTCGACCTGCACAGGATGGCAATGTCACCCAGTGTATATCCTTTCTGTTCATGCAATTCCGTGACTGATCCCAGCACCTTCTCAAGATATACCGGTTCCATATCTGATTTATTTCCCTGCTTTTCGATGAAACTGATCCGGACTTCCCCTCCCGGTTTTTTTTCGGGACTTTCCTGTACAGCATCTGCATAAATTGTTTTCAGTGATTCAGAAAGATCCTCAGCAATAAATGAATATAGTGCATTATTGAATTTTATGATCTCCTCCCTGGAGCGGAAATTAAATTTCAGCTTTTCAGGTTTGTAATTCCTTTCAAGCAGCTTTTCCCTGCTTTTCATTTCAGGAGTATCAGGCCGTTTATGGATTTCCGGCAATTTTACCAGTTGTTCTACTTCCCCTCCCTTAAACCTGTAGATTGCCTGTTTTGCATCCCCTACCATCATGTTGAAATGTCCCTCGGCAAGTGAGTTTTCAACAAGAGGAATGATATTCTGCCATTCCAGGACAGATGTATCCTGAAACTCATCGATCAGGAAATGCTTGTATTTTTCCCCGAGGCGTTCATAGATAAAGGGCACCGGCTCATGATGAACCACAGCGGCGATCCGTTTATCAAATTCCGAAATATGAATGATCCCTTCGTTTTCCCTGATCTGGTCCACTACCTTTTCGATCTCATTAAGGACGGCGAGGGGGAAAATATTTCTTTTCAGTAAGCCATAGAGAATATATCTGGATTCATGCTCTTCATAGTAGTTAACCAAATAACTCAGTATTTTCAACATCTCAGTTTTCAGACCATCAATAATGGATTTTTTTTCAGAATCAAGTTTGCTTGTGTACCACTGGTCTTCACCAAGAGTTTTGCTGACACGCGAATTTGGTTCCGGGATTGAAAAATTTTTGGCGGCAAATCTGCTCACATATCCATAAACCCCGCTCTTCCCATAATACAGGTCACCCACTTCTATACCATTCCTTTCCCACAAAGAAACTAATTCGGCAGCCTTTTTGCTTAGATCATTTTCAAAAGAGTTGATAAATGAATACAGTTTATTGCTGACCGTCAAAAGAGTTTTGGTATCCATGCTCTGAAGCCCGGGAAGATATTCAGCGATATCGTCCTTCAGCAGGCGGCGGGCAAACATTTTCAGGTCCTTCTCAATATCCCAGTTTTTCTCTTCTAATATCCTCGACTGAGTGAAGCGCGACAAGACATTGGTAAGGGGTTTGTCCATTCCCACCCTGCTTAATAAGAGGTCCACTGCCATTGTGACCATGGCATCTTCATCCACCTCAACTTCAAAGTTCAGGGGCAAATGCAGATCGAATGAAAAAGTTCTGATGATGCGGTGGATAAAACTGTCGATGGTACTTACAGCAAAGTCCTGATAATTATGCAGAATATTTCGAAGACTGATCCCGGCATTCCTGATCAGCAATGGCCTTTCAAGGCCTGTGATCCTCTGCAGCTCCGGCAGCATATATTTCACTGCATTTGAATTGGGATACTGCTCAGCTTCAGCAATTTCTGTCAACGACCTGATAATCCTATCCCGCATCTCATTGGCAGCCTTGTTGGTGAATGTGATGGCGAGAATATTCCTGTAAGCAGGCGGGTCTGCAAGTACAATACCCAGGTATTCCTTCACCAGGGTGTATGTCTTGCCTGATCCGGCCGATGATCTGTAGACAGTGAAACTCATCCTTGTAAAAGTACAAAATATGGCTTTATCTTTTGAATGATTTTATTGCCTTAAGCATATTCCTGAAAAGTGTAACTTTGATCCTCAAAGCATAAGCCATGAAAATACTATTCAGTCTGATCTTATCTGCAGTCGTTCTTGCTTCATTTGGACAGAACACGGTAAAGGGTACATACAAAAAATACGAACCCGGTTTCTATGAAAATGAGATCAAAGCAGACATGAACCCTCAAAAGGAGCATTCACCTCATTTATATTTTGCGGCTGATCTATCGGAGATCGCATTTCCTACAAATCCGGAAGAATATGCGCAATACTGGCATTTCCCTCCTCTTTCACAGGGTTCAACAGGAACCTGCTGGTGTTTTGCCACCATTTCATTTCTGGAATCTGAGATCTATCGCATCAGCGGGCAGGAGATCAAACTTTCTGAGATGTATATTGTGTACTGGGAATACGTTGAGCGGGCCCGTGCCTTTGTTGAAAAGCGCGGAGATGTATATTTCGCACAGGGTTCTGAGGCTACGAGCGTGCCCAGGATCATGAAAAAGTACGGGATCGTCCCGGCAGAGAGTTATCCGGGCCTCCCGAAAGGGAAAAAATTTCATAACCACAGCCGCATGGTAAAAGAAATGAGCGATTACCTTAACAGTATAAAAGAAAACAATGCATGGAATACTGTCATGGTGGTTTCCACCATACGTGATATACTGGATCAATACATGGGAGTCCCACCGCAGGAAGTTTACTTTAATGATGAGTATTTTACTCCAAAAACATTTCTTAGCAGGGTGTTGCAGATTCGGGTAGATGACTATTTCAGTTTCATGTCAACGATGTCAGAAACCTACAACGAGAAAGCTGAGTTGAAAGAGCCTGATAACTGGTGGCATTGCGATGATTATTACAATGTAAGCATTGATGATTTCATGCTGGTCATTGACGCTACTCTTGACAGCGCCTACACTGTTTGCATTTGCGGTGATGTCAGTGAGCCGGCTTATGATAAGTGGGCCGAAGTTGGTATGATCCCGGATTTCGATATCCCTTCTGAATACATCAATGAATCAGCCAGGGAAATGCGACTCAAAAACGCTACCACCACTGACGACCATTGCATTCATATTGTTGGAGTACTGGAAGATGATGGTGAAAGATGGTATATGATCAAAGACTCCGGAGCCGGTGGTTTCGACGGTCCCAATAAAGGGTACCGCTTCCTCCATGAAGATTATGTTAGACTGAAAATGATGAATATCATGGTGTACAAGGAAGCAGGCCGCCCTGTACTGGATAAGATCATCAAATAAGAATAAGTTTGAACGTTCTGACAAACCCTTCCCCGTACACCTTAAGTATATAAGCACCTTTCCCGGGCTTGAATGTACTCAGGTTAATTTTTGTTTCCCGGCGCCCCCGATCTACCTGGATCCCTTCAATTCTTCCAATCAGCATCCCTGATACATTGTGCATTTCAATCCTGAGGGCTTGAGGAGTGTCGAATGCCGTGGCAATTCGGATACTATTGTTACACACAGGATTGGGAAAAACCTTAACAGAAAAGTTTTCCGTATGCTGATCATTCATACCTGCAGGGCTACGCAATGAATCAAGGTAGCTTGCATTAAGCAGTAATCCTTCCTGTGTTATCTGCAAAAGCGGTAATCCTGTTCCCTTAGCCAGCCATTTATACTCCGTATAATTGCGTTCGACAGGAAGGCCGATGCCCAGAGAATCTATGTAAATGCTGTCATGTTCATTGATTTCCGACAAAACCCTCAATACCTCAAACTCACCAAAAGGTGTGACCAGAGTGCCCCAGCCGTCCACGGTGCTGCTTCTTTCCCTTTTTGAGTATATATAACCGATCACGGGAATTTGTGACTGAAAGACAGAAGTGGATGAATATACATCACCATAATTCAGTGGAAGATCATAGACCACATCCGGGGAATCATATTTCATTGGAATAGGAACACCGGAAAAAGTAACAGCCATGCCTGCATCAAGATAGGCATTACTGGAGTTTTTATAAAAACGATAGGGATCAGTTACAGGAAATCCCGGGATCATGTCAAAGGAAGGCATTTCCTGTGCATGAGTGCTCACCACGAAAGGAATGAAGACGAATTGGTATAATACAGGTAGATCCATGACAGATACGAATGTATCAATCTGCTGAAACTGTTCCTCGAGTTCAGAAAAATTCCAAAAATAATCTTCCCCTGTCGAAACATAATCAAAGCCTAAAAGATCAATGCTCACACTGGTATGGAAGGATTCCCCGGAAGCAGGCATATCATCTTCCGTAACAATAATCTGGGCATTGGCGGTTCCCGCAATGTACATTATAACTGCTAAGGTCAGAATTTTAAGAAAATTATTCATTCGATTCAGTTTATAAGCGGTTCTTCTTTTTGTTTCTTTTCCTTTTTTCGCTCTCGCCTAAAGATTTCCCCAAAGCGGTTGAATTCCCTGGTATAAAAAACACCCAGCCCCTGGGTATAAGGGGAGTAATCATCGATGGTATTGAAATTGTTGGAGCGGTTAAAAGCCCGGACCCTGATATGGCCATCAGGGGTTAACTTATATTCAATATTTACATCTCCTACAATATTACTGGCTTGTTGCTGAGTATTATCTTTTGTCATCACTCCAACATTTCCATCAACGATCAGACGATCGTTGAAAAACTGTGTGGATAATGCTACCTCAAGTTCATCCTGATTGATTTCATCACCGGCAATGTAATTTATTCCTATATCAAAATCATTGCTAATCTGAGAAAGCCAGTTGCTGAGCTGACTGGAAATGATATTAAAAGATGAAGAAGATACGTTGGCTGAAGGACTGGCATAGCTAAAACTGTTCATAACAAGCAATGAGATCATCTGCTGACTCATCAACATAGCATCATTGGTATCAAGAACAGCGTAAATTGCATACTTGACATCGTCTTTTACATTTGGGAAACCAATACCAAAGTGAATATCGGGGTAGGCCAGTTTTCCCCGTAATTTCAGGTAAGCGTTAACATTTACGCGTTGTCCTTCATATTCCGTGCTAATGTTTGCTCCCAGGCCACTCAGTGATGTTTTAAGCCTGTAAAGAGCAGTCAGGTTAACATCTGCATTATATGGGTTTCCAGTAAAGCTGATACGGCCACCCTGCAAAATCTCAAATCTTCTGTTGATCAAATTTTGCAGGGTAAAGAAAAAAGTACCCCTTATGAAGTTATAATCCCCATATATATTGAATTCCCCATGCGGATCGATATTAAGGCGGATATCACCGGTGCCTTTAGAGTTGATATTACCCATATTTGCCGGAAGAAATATCATCACCTCAGCAGCATTGGTGATCCCGATCTTTAACTCGAGTGAAAGGCCTTTGAGATCAACACTATAATCTTCAGCAATAATTTCCTTTATTTCATTCCCACTATTTTTGAATACGACGAAATCATTTTTTGTTTCTATGAAGCTATTATTTAAAGGTATTACGACATCTGTACCCTTGGAGGTTACCACATCAGCATCGATATAAAAATCATCAAGCGACCCGTAAAACTTAACATCCCCGCTTGCAATAGCCGTACCGTAATAGAATTTATTCTGGTACTTATCCGTATTCATAAAAATGAAATCAACAGGCTTTAATGAGAGGTCAAACTGAAAGTTGCTCAGATTTTGATGGCTTATCTTTCCATTTCCGATGGCCTGGCTGCCAAGTGTATCATATACTATAAGATCCCTGATGATGATCTCTCCTGGCCTGAAGTCGATGGTATGTGCTAAAGCGTATCTTGTATTCAGGTAATCTACCCTGCATTCGGTTCTCATTAATTTCAGTTCACCGTTGAGCGTGGGTGCAGAAGTGGAACCAGCGATATTGAAAGAACCACTCGCTATGCCCTTCAATCCTGAAATGTATTCATCAATAAAACTGGAGAGTGCTTCCATCCTGAAGTTCTCCAGTTTCAATTTAAAACGAAGGTTATCCTTATCTCTATCAGGGAAATAAGATCCATTAACTGAAACTACCTTACTTGAACCAACGTTGCCATGATAAATGACCTCTGATTCAACATCAACAGACTTCTGTGCTTTATTCCATACCGATTGTATATTCGCATCGCCCATAAGTACATGATTCATTTCAAGCCCATTAAGCTGTATATCTGAGAAGAAATTAGGTGAATCATACAGATTATTCAGGCCAAGATATCCGTTTACTGTCCCATTCAAATCAAAATTATAATTTCTAAAAATGATGTCGAAATTAGACAACTTCCAGTTTTTGAATCCCATGCTTAATGTATCGTCAGGTTCAGGTGATATGATACCGTTCATATTCAATTCCTGCATTCCGCCCAGGAAGGACAGCCTGGAAAACTGTAAATATTCAGGGCCAAAAATGATCCTGTTCTCCTGATGAATCCGCCACAGGGAATCATTGATAAGAACATCTGATTGCAGGAATCGCAATTCACTCCTCAACGAATCTATGTATGTATAATATCCACGGATATCCGCTTTATTGTGGCCAATAACATCCCCATCATCCCAATTAAAATAAAAATCAAGGCTATCATTGTCGAGCAGTAATTCTGCATTGAAGTTTTCCAGGCCAAGTTGCAAGGTATCTTTTTGGCTCTGCTCCTTGATCAGGAAATGATTCGTGCTCATGTCAAGTCGGATCAGGCCTGAATCTGAGTATACATTCAGCATGAGACTATCTGAGTTTATTCCCCTATAGCTAACGGATGGAGCAATGGAGTATATTTCTATCTTGTGAAGGATAGAATTGAAGTTCCCTTTGATTTCGCTGTTTTCCTGAATATACAAGTCCGGCAGGAGAATATTAATAAGATCTGTGGTTTCTTTAATATTCAACATAAAGTCCAGTGTTTGCCCGCGAATGGGAAATTCAGCAGCTGGCATGAATGACCACTTCGGGAATTCCATGGAAATTAAACTATCAATTGCATAGGGCAGTTCCCTGTATGTAAAATTTCCCTTTATAGTGGCGTCCAGGATATCTGAGCTCAACATGATCTTCTTATAATAGCCGGTATCCTTTAAACTGATCAGGGCAAGGTGATTCATGAACCATTTCTTTTCTCCCTCGGAATACTCCAGGCTGTCGATCCGGATCCGCCCTTCCAGGTCTTCCATTTCATAGCCAATAAAATTACAATTAAGCTTTACCGACAGATTAAGTAAAGAATCGCGATGGAGCAAATTCAGTTTAAACAGGTCCGCATCAGAAATATTAGCGATAAAGTCAAATAAGGGTTTCTTCTGGCTAAAATCGAGTATCCCGTTAAATACCATATTGCCAAGATCATCCTGTATGTTAAGATGCCCATTAAATTTTTTATCAGCAATTTCTCCACTAATTTGCACCTGGTTGAAAGTATTCCCCATAAATTCGAGTGAATCGACATCTCCGGCCATATTAATTTCGACCGTTTGCCCTGTCAATCCTGAGCCTGAGACATGGGCATTGAGTTCCATTTTACCCAGGTATTCGGAAAGATTAAGAAATTTGCCTATATCGAAGCGCCTGGCACGAATAGTACCCTGATATACAACATCTGTCTGATCTTCGTTTTGCCTGAGGGACAGATCCGTTGAAATCAGCCCTAAATCAGATTCAAAAGCTGCCGTTGATACGAAGTCATTAAAAAATCCGGTAAAAGCTCCCTTGATCTTCATTTTTCCAAAAGCACATAATTCAGAAGGCAGCGGAACATATCTGTATGTTCCGGGAATAGCAAAATTTTCAACATCGGCTTTGGAGAGAGTAAACTCATCAATGCTGGTATGGATATATGTTTCTCTCACATTTGGCAAACCATAAAGCCTGACATCTCCGCTAAATCGCGTACTCTTTCCATAGGTAAACCGAAAATCCTTTACCCTGAGATTATTCACCGTACCTTTTACTTTACCGCCTATTCTGAGGCGGTTGTCCATGACCAGAAGATCGGGAGCATAGTATCCGACATCTATAAAATTGAATTCTGAAGGCCGGATATCGGCCCACATTTCAACCTCTTCAGTAAAAAATATATAGCTGGGCCATCCGTCATAATGAAAAGCAAGATCAAGGCTGATATCAGAGTGAGGTGTTTTTGCAAGTAAATTATCGGCAATCAGATAAAGGGGGCTCAGTCTGAAATTCCCGCTTAACTCATCAAGCTTAAAACCACATCTGTCGTGGCAGCTCAATTTGTTAATTGCGAAGTCAAAGGTATCATTCAGTATATTAAGTTTTTCAATTATTAATTCGTTTACAAAAATGTCAAGGTTCTGATAGTCCATTCCAAGCGCACGTACTACACGATTTTCATCAATATACCTGAAACGCACATTTTTCAGATCAAGAGCTGCAAGGCTTACCTGCCAATTCGCCGGTCCGGAAATGGTGTCTGAGGCCACTTCAGGTGCGTCGGTTTGAAAATGGTCGCGAATAAAGGAATAGCTAAAAGTCGTGTCGTTTTGTCCCCTGATGAGGGAAAAAGCAGCATCGCTAATGCTGATGCTATTGACGTTAAATATTTTTTTATCCTTCTGCAGCCTGAACTTTTTCATATCCAAAAGTATGTTTCCGGCTGCAAACAGGGTATCCGCCCGCTGATCAAGGGCGAGGACGCCATAGGCACTCAGATCCAATCTTGGTGTAATGTAGAGGCCGTCGATTTTGATCACAGTATTCAGTTCAGCTGAAAGGTAGGATGAAGTTATCCGGGCAAGAAAAGTCTGTACCATTGGATTGTAGGTCATCCATGCTAATGCGAAGGGGATGGTAAACATCACCAGCAGGCTGTGCAGCAATATTTTAATTAGCCTTTTTTTGATAACTTTGCATTTTAAAATTCAGGCCCGATGAGCATTTTGATATTAGGTATAGAATCTTCCTGCGATGAAACTTCTGCAGCAATCATACAGGATACCAAAATCCTTGCCAATATCATTGCCGGACAGGAAGTTCACCGAAATTATGGTGGTGTTGTTCCTGAGCTCGCTTCAAGGGCTCACCAGCAGAACATTATACC
>JAIOSQ010000259.1 GCA_021107535.1 Bacteroidales bacterium
GTAGGTATATCGCGGGCATCCTCAACCGACACGCGCATAGGTTCGCCTGGTTTGATTACTTCGATTGAATCATGTTACCTGGGTCACATTGGTGATCTCGGCCATTTCGGGAATGCTCATTTCCGCTTGCGGGAAGGTCCGGGAGACCTTGTCAAGGATGGGGGAGAAAGATTTTGCAAATTTCAATACTTCTTTATTATCGCTGGTTTCAAGGTACAGGCATTGTGGACTGGAACAAGCCTGCTGCTCAATCACACAGATGTCGTAGGCGATATTCTCCAGTGTCGGGACATCCTCTTTCATCTTATTGCTGACATAAGAAAAGCTGATGCGATGCCCCCAGTCGATGATGCGAACTCCTTCGGGGCTCATCTTCCTCACAGAAGCCACTGACTCTTCACCGCCCCATGCCGCAATTCCATGAGCAGTGCTGAATAACAAGCGCAGGATGTCCTTCCGGGAAGAGGAAAGCTGGAAAGCATAGACAAAAGGCTTCAGGGAACCTGATGGGTCTGCATCAACAATGCCTTTCAATACAAGTTGGGGAAAGTTTCCGTTCTTGCTGCTGTTCTTCAAAACATTAATATTCCCCGACAGCAGTCCTTCGAGTACACTGAGTGGTGCCACGGTAGGCGCATTTCCCGGAACCACATGTACGAGCATACCCAGGGGTGCCCAGGCTTCGAATGCATCACCCAGGAAATCGTTTCTGTGCAGAATAAAAGGATTTTCACTTCCAAGTTCTCTTTTCAGCTTCTCAAGAAGAAATTCCGGATCGAGAAATGCAATGATCTCATTGATGGTCTCAAGAGCATGTTCAGCAGTGTTCCCGGCTTCGGTAAGAGAATCCATCAGGTCTTGTGTCTCTCCGTTGAGAAGCAAAGCCCTGTAGTCTGCGCAGGCCCGGATCAGAATTCCCGGATCCATACGCAGCCTGAGATCCTCAGAAAAGTGCTTCCCAATGGCAGGAATCTTCTTTTCAAATTTCTCCGTGCTGATCCATTCTCCTCTCCATAAAAATTCTTTATGCATGATATTTGGTATTAAACAGATTCTTTTTTTAATAATTCAGCGGCTGAGACCGCGCAGCTTTTATTTTTAGAAATGCCGGCGCGTCCGGCGATCTCAAACCATGGAGTATGAATACCACAGCCGCATTCTTCAGCTGAATGCATGATGGCCAGGTCGCCCATCATCACGCTAACAGCCGGAACGGAAGTGATGTATGGTGTAACGAAGCACAGGTACCCCGGCTTTCCAAACCCCAATACTTCCAAGGTTTTCACATTCCGGATGAATGCACGGGACCATACAGGGATATGCATGTGATGACGATCACATTCGACATAGGGGACAGAATGCTCAACCGAGCCAAAGCCGTCGCGGCAACGGATGGCGGGAATGCCCAGCTGCTCTCCCACACGCTTGTATAATTCCGGCTTCGACAATTGCTTGTCTGCATAGCCTTTCCAGCCCCCGGCAAAAAAGATAAGAGATTCATCAGAAAGCTTGAAATTGTCTACACCCAGGTTTTTCATCCTTTCCAGGATAAAATAGACAAATGAGGGGAAGCCGATAATACGCACGGGAAGCCCCTCGGCTTCATATTTTTTCAGGATTTCAATACAACCGAACAAATCGAATTCGTGTGAGCCTTCACCCGTCAGCCTCAATACGTAATTTATATGCCTGGCGGGTGCGTATTTGGTCAGGAACTTACTGGTATTGGTGGTGCCGCGTGTGGAACCTTCTTCCGGTTCATAATTGCTCACCAGGTAATTGGTTTCCAGATCGGGATTGTGCCATCCGAAATGCTCATAAATAAAATCGACCATCCTGCGCCCGGAAGCAATAGACCAGTGGTCGAAAATCATCTGGCTTTTCTGCCCCATGGTGCCGGAAGAGGTCAGGGTGATCTCAACATCCCTGGAGTCGATGGATGGGATCTCATGTGTTTTAAAGAAATTGGCATGAATAAATGGAATGCGATAAATATCTTCCATGCTGAGGAGCTGATCCGGGCTGAATTGTTCACGGTCGAGGAGGTTCCTGTAAAAAGTGTTCCTGCTGTAATGCCATTCTATGATCTCGCGCATGGCCTGCAGAAACAGTTCATTCATATCTTCACCGTGGCGGTAGGGCTCCCTGATATCACAGATCTCCTGCACATGTGAAAGCTCTGCAGGATCAGGGACAGTAAGTTTTTCGAATTTCGCCATATGTTTGTTTATTTAAACCGATTGTCAATGATGCGACGTATCTTGCCTGTACGTGGGTTGATGGTGAGCTCATCCATGCCGATCCACTCGATGCTGATAGGATGTATGCCATTGATCTCAATCTCTTCCTCGAATGCAGGGCGCTCATCATAAATGGTTTGCAAGAGTTTTTCTTCCCATTCAGTTGTTGCTGCTGCAGGATTGTCTACAACAATTCGCAGGCTCAGCTTATCCAGTTTGCCAATATGCTCGATGACCATCTGAAAGTTAACTGCCTCGAATACCGGTTTCATCAGGTGGAGGATATGAAGGAAGTTATCAACGTTCATGGTCACAACCCCAATCCTGGCACCTTCTTCAGAACGTCCTAATATCTTGAATTTCCTGTTTGCTGTTCCTGCTTCGTCAATCCAAATGCCCCTGTCACCTGCCGGATACCTGATGATGGGCATCAACAGGCGGGAAAGGTTCGTGGTGAGGATCTTTCCTTCACGGCCGCATTCTTCAATGACTTCACCTGTTTCTTCATCAACGATCTCGATGATATTATATTCATCAAAAACCCGGTGCTCGTTAAAACCGCACTCATGATCGATATAACCCAGCAATCCGCCATCCACACTGGCATAGCCCACAGAATAGATCCTGATCCCGGGAAATACTTCTTTCATCAGCTCCCGCTGGTCTTCATACATGCTTTCACCTCCAAAATATATCTTCTCAATGTTAAGGCCTTTCAGATCATTGGCTTTGATGTATTCGGTAAGGTTGATGAGTTGTGTGGGAACCCCCAGGATGGTATTGATCTTAAAATCTATAATCTCCCTGGCCATGAACTCAAGCGGGGCCGCCCCTGAAATAGGGAAGATCATCACTTCAACCGGACAGCGCTCCAGGCTGTCGTGAAGAAACAAAAAACTGCTATAAAGCTCACCTGCATAAAATAGATTGGCTATCCTGTCCCCTTTTTTAAAATCATTTTCCGCCAGGTGATAACCGAAGGTGCCGGTCATGGTTTCCCATTCTTCACGGGAATAAACAGAAAACTTTGGTTGACCAGTGGTTCCACCACTTTTAAATATAATTCCGTCAGTCATTTCTCCCGTAAGCAGGCGGTTATCATCTACGGTATTGTGCTCCCAGAAAGTTTTTTGATCGACAGGAGGGAGATCTGATATTTTCCACCCTGTTTCAGGTACTTTTTTGTATAATTCTTTATAGTAGGAGGATAATGAACGGGCAACAGATATGATAGTTTCGAGGGAATATGTTTTCATACTAATAAGCCGGGTTTTGAAAATCAAAGATAAAGAATTAGTTGTAATTTTACCCTTGGCTAATCCTTCATTTTGCTGAAACACTAAAAAGAATGGAATTAACAGATTTTCAGAAGAGTATACTGGGTGGTATCCCCGATATTTTGCCCGGATCACAGGCATATGATGAACATGTGAGTCATGCACCGGTGAGAAAAGAGATCCTGACAACAGCAGAAAAAAAACTTGCTGTTAAAAATGCCTTAAGATATTTTGATCCGAAGCTGCATGTTGTGCTTGCACCTGAATTTGCAGTGGAGCTGAAGAAGTACGGCAGAATTTATATGTATCGCTTCCGCCCGGAATATGAAATGCATGCGCGGCCAATCGAAGATTATCCTGCAAGATCGAAACAAGCGGCCGCTATTATGTTGATGATCCAGAACAATCTTGATCCTGTGGTGGCACAGCATCCGCATGAGCTGATAACCTACGGTGGCAATGGAGCGGTTTTCCAGAACTGGGCTCAGTACCTGCTTACGATGAAGTACCTGGCAGAGATGACGGATGAGCAAACACTGCCCATGTATTCCGGTCATCCCCTGGGCCTCTTCCCTTCACATAAAGATGCTCCCAGGGTGATCGTCACCAACGGCATGGTGATCCCTAATTATTCCTCTCCCGACCATTGGGAGAAATTCAATGCGTTGGGCGTTTCACAGTACGGACAGATGACGGCCGGTTCGTACATGTATATTGGCCCGCAGGGTATCGTCCATGGTACCACCATCACCGTGCTGAATGCCGGAAGAATGCTGCAGGATGGCGCCTCAGGACTGGGAGGAAAGATCTTTGTTACCTCCGGTCTTGGTGGTATGTCGGGCGCCCAGGCCAAGGCAGCTGTCATAGCCGGAGCGGTGGGAGTGGTCGCTGAAATAAATCCATCTGCAGCGCAAAAACGTCATGAGCAGGGTTGGGTAGATGAACTTTTCACCGGCCTGGATGCCCTGATCGAAAGAATCAAGGAAGCCAGTGCCAATAAAGAAGCAGTCTCTCTGGCTTTTCAGGGCAATATCGTTGAGCTATGGGAAGCCCTAGTGGATAAAAACATCCATATTGACCTCGGTTCCGACCAGACCTCCCTCCATAATCCCTGGGCAGGAGGCTATTATCCGGCAGGAATCAGCTTTGAGGAATCCAACAAGCTCATGGTAGAGGATCCGGAACTCTTCAAAAAGAAAGTGCAGGAATCCTTGAAACGCCAGGTGGCTGCCATTAACACCATATCCTCCCGCGGCATGTATTTCTTTGATTACGGAAATGCATTTCTGCTCGAGGCTTCGCGTGCTGGCGCTAATGTTATGAAGGATGATGGTACATTCAAATATCCGTCTTATGTACAGGATATTATGGGGCCGATGTGCTTTGATTACGGCTTCGGGCCTTTTAGGTGGGTATGCACCTCCGGTGACCCGAAAGATTTGCAAACCACCGACCGCATTGCCGGTGAGGTGCTGGAACAGATGGCTGCCAATGCGCCTGATGAAATTAAACAACAATTAAAAGATAACCTCTTATGGATCCGGCAGGCAGAAGAAAATAAGCTTGTGGTTGGATCCCAGGCACGTATCCTTTATGCCGATTGTGAAGGAAGAACCAGGATAGCGGAAGCATTCAATAATGCCATCAAAGCAGGCGAAGTTTCTGCACCCATTGTGCTGGGCCGTGATCATCATGATGTGTCAGGCACAGATTCTCCCTTCCGCGAAACTTCAAACATCTATGACGGGTCACAGTTTACTGCCGACATGGCCATACAAAATGTGATTGGCGACGCTTTTCGCGGAGCGACCTGGGTATCCATACATAATGGTGGCGGTGTAGGCTGGGGTGAAGTGATCAATGGTGGCTTCGGAATGTTGCTGGATGGCAGCGAAGATGCTGATCGCCGTCTGAAAAGCATGCTATACTGGGATGTAAACAATGGTATAGCCCGCCGCAGCTGGGCCCGTAACGATGAAGCGATCTTTGCGATCAAAAGGGCGATGAAAACCGAACCGGCTCTGAAGGTGACATTGCCGAATAAAGTGAATGACGGGTTGCTGGGTCATATTGAATGATGCCTATCCTTGGGGCTGTCTCAAAAGAAAGAATTTTACCACGAAGGAACACGAAGTACTGCACGAAGGAACACAAAGAATTTGAAGATCAAATAATTATCCTTTGAGCTGCTTTGTGGTAAAGTGCTTTTGAGACAGCCTCATTTTTTTCATATATAGATGCGACTTTTTGATCTTATCTTTGTTATGTAGTGTAGTACATTACTATTAAAATATAAAAGTATGAGTGAACATATTGACAATTCGAAATTCAGAAAATCAAAACTGAAAGAACTGATCCTGAAACTGCATGAAGGCGAATCTGAAGATGAAGTTAAGAAGGAACTCAAAGAAAGCCTGAGATCCATCCCATATGGTGAAGTGGTGGAGGTGGAACAGGAGCTTATTGAGGAAGGGCTTCCGGAAGAGGAAATATTGAGGTTATGTGATATGCATTCTTCGGTATTAGAGGGTAGTATTGACCAGTCTTCTTCAAAAGATATTCCCGCAGGTCATCCACTTGATGTTTTGAAGCAGGAAAATATTGCATTAAATGCACTCTGCAGTGAGACCAACATGCTTCTTGCTGTTCTGAATGTGGCCGATGAAAAAGGATTACCTGAGTTTGTGCTTGACCTTATTTCTAAATTCAATCAACTTATTGATGTTGATAAGCATTATCAGCGCAAAGAATACCTGGTTTTTCCGTTCCTGGAAAAAGCCGGGATTACTGGTCCTCCAAAAGTAATGTGGGGAAAGCATGATGAGATCAGGGAACAGTTGAAAGGAAGCCTCGAAATTTTAAATACACCCGGTATCACTAAAGATGACCTTGTTACATCGGCTGAGTTGATGCTAAAACCTGCGGTGAAAGGTGTCGCAGAAATGATCATTAAAGAAGAAGAAATTTTGTTTCCCATGTCAATGGATGCACTTACTGACTCTGATTGGTATGAAATACAGAAACAGTCCCTGGAAATAGGTTACTGTTTGATTGACCCGAAGGAAGACTGGAAACCAGATGGTGTTGAAACAGAAGATATCAACATGCTTCAGAAAGAAGGCGGAAATATACAGTTGCCAACAGGAGGTTTTACCGTTGAAGAGCTGCTGGTGATCCTGAATACAATGCCTGTAGATATGACTTTTGTAGATAAGAATGATAAAGTGAAATACTTTTCGCAAAGCAAAGACAGGATATTTCAGCGGAACAGGGCGATCATCAATCGTGATGTACGACATTGCCATCCCCCTGCAAGTGCACATATTGTAGATAAGATCCTCGACGATTTTAAAAGCGGTAAACAGGACAGGGCCCCGTTTTGGATCAATATGGGCGGAAAACTTATTCATATTGAATATTTCGCATTGCGGAATGATAAAGGAGAATACCTTGGAACTTTGGAAGTATCGCATGATCTGACAGAATACAGGGCCCTTGAAGGAGAACAACGAATAGTATCATATAAATAGAAAACAATGGAAAACAAAAATGAACTGATCATAACACCGAAAACAAAGATCTTGCAGCTGATTGAAACATATCCACAATTAGAGAAGGTGCTCATTGAATATGCACCGGCCTTTAAAAAATTAAAGAATCCTGTTCTCAGGAAAACAATTGCAAGGATTACAACATTACAGCAGGCAGCTGCTATTGGTAACGTAAAAGTAGAAGACATGATAAACCGACTAAGAAAAGAAGTAGGCCAGGACAAAGTAACAGACAGTACAACTGCTGGCTATAATTATTCAAAACCCGAGTGGTTCTCAGAAGATCTGATCGAAACTGAATTTATTGCAGTCGAGATGCTGGAAAGAGGAGAACATCCTGTAAACCAAGTGATGGCCGATCTGAATAAAATGGATGAAGGCAAAATCTACAAATTGATCGCACCATTTCTTCCGGCGCCACTCATTGACAAGGCCACCAGCCTGAATTGTCAGCATTGGGTTGATAAAAAGGCTGAAGATGAATTTTATATATATTTCATCAGATGATAGACCTCCTCACAGGTCTCCGACCTGTGAGGTCATATAACGGCAACTGGCCGGGGAGCATCGGCATTCAAGATAAACAATCCATGGATTCACTCCTGCATGTGATGACGGAAGAGGGTGGTGAATAGAGAACAAGGAACAAGGAACAAGGAATACGGAACAAGGAACAAGGAACAAGGAACAAGAATAAAACTGAGGAACGATTGTTTCACCGCTTCACCACCTTCAGCGCATCCCTTTCCTTACCATTAATAATGAGGCAGATGATGTAAGTGCCTGCTTTAAGTACATTCCCGTTTTGGTCTTTTCCGTTCCATTTCATGGTGCCGCTGCCGGGCAAACCCTGTACATCCAGCATTGTTTTTACGTGTTTTCCCCGGATGTTATAAATTTTGATACATGTATGGCCTTTTTCAGGGGAAATGTATGAGACGGTGGTTTCAAATCGAAAAGGATTCGGAAATGCCCTTAAAAGTTTTGGGTGTTGAGTTTTGGGTGTTGGGTTAAAATTTTCTATGCCGACCCAGGGGCCATATTCGTAAGCGCCCATATCCACATATCCGTTATATACTCGTGGGTTGCCGGCCAGGTCGGTTTCGGGAAGTTCAATGCCCGGGGGCAGGTCGAGAGTTCCGGCATCTATGCAAGGGGAGCCGGCTGAGAGGCTGTATGGGTACATAGTGGTGGTATCAAACATGGGGTTAGCATCTATGTTGCTTGGGTCGTAATATACAATGTTGCCCAGGCTAGCCTGAATTATGCCTTCTTCTCCTTCCAAAACCAGGGAGTTATAAATGCTTAAGTAATTTTCATCACCAAGGTTGTGCATAACAACCTCTGAACGCGTAGTATTGTAAAGTATTGAATTGTAAATGTATAAATATACTCCTCCCTCATAAAGTCCAATATTACCACCGTTTGTATTGTAATCAGCAGTATTGTCGGCAAATGTGCAGTTGATGGCATATGTCAGGACTGAATTTAACATTCTTATGGAGCCGGCACCAGCTTTTGTATGATTTTTAGCAAACAAGCAGTTATAAAAATAGGCAACCAAATCAGCAAATTCAAAATCACCAATAAGTAAACATGATCCACCAAGGGCCGTTTGAGGGATGGAATAATCGGGTTGGTTTGCAATAAAAGAACAATTATAGGCTTTCAAAGTGTCGTTTTGATATGACCCCACTCTCAATGCATCACCTCCAATATTATTCCTAAATTCAACATCATGCAAAGTAAAATTATTTGATGAAGAGATTGTAATGCCTGAACATGCTTCTCCAATATTAGTATCTGCCAATATATTAGAAATGCTAGCATTATTATTCCTGATCATAATTGCAGCTCCGGTACCAGTGCTCATGTTATTATGTAAATTATGATTTGCATTTTTTAGTGTCAGATTGCTTATTTCATATCTATTGGCTCTAACAATGCCCTGCATAATATAGTTATGGTTTTCCCCATCCAATATACATGAATCACGCTGATTGCCTTTAAGATTAGCATGTGCTTTGATGCTTAGCGGAAATTTTTCGGCGCTTGAAGGGCTGTAGGTCCCATTTGCTATATGTATGGTGTCGGGCGAGATACTATCACTGGCTATCTTCAATAAAGCAAAATACAGGTTTTTAAGTGGTTCGTCAGGAGTAAGGCCTGAATTGGCATTATCTCCTTCCGGAGAAACAAACAAGTCTTGATCAACCTGCTCAATTTTTCCTGTATTGATCGAATAAGTAATTGCATTACCCTGGTATCCATATCCCTTATCGTTAAATAGGTAATAATAATCAGGGTTACTGACTGTAAAAGTATCTACACAAACATGTATAGTGTCATCGGCTCCAAATTTGTATATATCAGTGCCAACGGCTGCGTAGTTTAAATAAATATTACATCTATTTACAGTATCAAATTCCAGTTTACAATTATTGGGGCTTAATATTAAAATCCCTCCTCCATAATCATAGGATTGATTTTCTTTAATTGTTGTATTTGAAAGAAATACATCTGAATCTCTGTTAATATACATTCCTCCTCCATATCCCTCTACTATATTATTATGGATAATACAAGAAAATATATCAACAATTGATTTCTTAATAAAAACACCTCCTCCGCTAATGAAACCATGTGATGTTCCACTACCGTTTGTGAGTTCAAATCCATGAATTTCACATTTACTAATGCAATTCCTGATTTCCAAGCAACTGCCATTCTGATACCCATTGACAATGGTTTGATGAGTGTAAGCTTGGTTCCCTGTTGTTAAAACTAAAGAACCCAGAATGATGTTTTTATTATCAAGTTTCACATTTTCAAAATATGTTCCGGGCCAAACTAAAACAGTGTCGCCATCTGAAGCTGCATCAACACCTTCCTGAATTGTTGTATAATCACCAGTACCATCCTGTTTTACAGTAATGAGGGATTGGGCTGTGCTTAGCAGTGGTATGCTAAAGAGAATAGTAATTATATATGTTTTTAGTTTGTACATTGTCACCTCACCCTCTATCCCCCTCTCCTAAAGCAAGAAGGAGAACGTAGAATACTTACTATATTATAGAATAATAATTTTTATTTGTGATTGATATTTATCTGACTTTATGGATAAAATATATGTTCCATTTGAAAGTTGTTTCCCGGCAGTATCTTTTGCTGAAAATGAGAAATCATGTGTGCCTGTGCTTAGCATACCCGAATGTAAAACCATTTGCTCTGTGCCCATGATATTATACAGTTTGATTTCTGCAAATCCATCCTTTAGAACATAACATGTAATGGTACTGTTTGCCCTTACCGGGTTTGGATGGCATTTGATCCAGATCGCACGGGTTTGCTTGTCATGTGCTTTATCCTCAATGTCTTTAAATGACACCAGATAGTAATCTTCTTTTTCACTAGTATGTATCATTCTTTTTTCACTCTTCTTACCCTGATTACTTTTTACATAATATTTGGTGATAGGCGGAACATATGATTTATTTGAACCATAATAGGATTCAAAATAGATCTCTCCGCTGATTCCTTCGGTATATGCTGGGACAAGCACAGTGGTGTCTTCCGGGAAAACCGATGTAGCACCCACGCAACTGTCTTCTACGAATGCACCTATCTCCGTTGGATTTACAGTTGAATCAAGTTCAATGAATATAGGAGTATAGTCTGCCTGCTCCGTAAATGTGTAATTTTCAGTTTCAGGCCTGTATGTACCATCACTTATTTGCATACCATAAACCTGCCACTGAAAATTGTTAATTTCTTGATAGGTTTTAAGAATAACCATATCGCCATATTTTAGACTTACACTTTTTCCATATGAACACTGACATACCCAGTATGGATGCGGGATGCCATCACCCCAGAATTTAGCACAAGTCCAGTATTGTCCTTTGATAAGATAAATGTGTTCCAGGTCATCTTCGGAAATGGCATCAAAGGGGCTTTGTTCCTGGTATAAATAATAACCGATCCAGTTATCGAAATATTCAGCATTGGGATTTGGCCTTGTATATATAGTAGGCAGGTCAATAGATGGACCAGGTATTAAAACAGTCCCCGTCATATTAAGCCATACTTGTTCAGGTTCAGGCTCATCATAATCCAGGTTCAGTTTGTATCCAAGTGTACTTTTAACATTATAAAGTTGTCCCTGCTCACCACTCCAAATTACCCCATTCCAATTATTGTAATTGAATATGTAATTGTTTTGTTGACCTACCTGATAAGAAAGATATTTTAATTGGCTCCCCTCTAAGTAATCATTTGGATCAAGCCTGTTACCTCCAAGTACACTGTTCACGCTTATAGGATTATTATTGCTACGATTCATTCGTGGAAATGAAAGCCATACCCAATTTTGGTTATCTTTGCCATTAAGTAGTACACTTTCATTTGCGTCAAAAGACACCTTGCTAACACAGCTATGCCCCCCATTGGGTATATATATGGTGTTGTTGTATGGGTTGATGACGGGGGTGGTGATGTTGTACAGTTTTAGGTTTTTAATTTCATCTGGGTTGTGATCAAATTCAGGATATAAGCTGTATATATCCAAATTAGTAATAGTTGGTTGTATCGGGGGTGTAATATTGGGATCATAGTAAAACGAAAGCAGTCGTACAGGTGTTTCCGCAAGTTTTTCCTCATCCATTTTTTGATGAACATAAACTCTTCCATCATATAAATTATTAAATATACAAGTTGCCTGTCCATCCTCTACAATTAAGGGAATCTTTTGAAGACTTCCGTCTATATATTCAATTGAATAGACATTAATAACCCTATACTCATTATTTTCGTCAGGTTTTTTTTCGTCAGCTAAAGCAAATAACATATCGTGTTTAGGGCTATAGGTAATATCATCAAAGCTAAATCCAGCTATTGATTGTATATTTCCGGGTTCCATGTAAGGAGGACTTATTTTATTAAAGTAGGTTCCGATAATGAACATATTTTCTCCATACTGCGAAGTAATCTCAGGATTCCTATTGTCGGGACAGATAATTTTTCCTGCTGATGATAATATAACAGACCCACTCAGTTGATTTTCTTCGAATTCAACCAGAAGACCTGAGTTCGTAGGAGCATTATAAAGACAATTTGAGGAAGCCTCATACGGGCTCATTAGACTTCTCTGTGGCGTAATGCTCGCATAAACCTTGCCATTATAGTGGTTATAACAAAAATGGGCAATATAAAAATCGCAACTGACTCCTAAGGCAGGCATATTACTTAATTCAGCATAACCTATTGGGGTATACTCACCATCTGTCGCCGAGAAGAAAAACACTTTAGGATATTTTCCAGGTTCTGTATCGTAATTCATATCAGCCATTACATATAAAATCCCATTAGGAGCAATGAACATATCTCTAGCATAATGAGATTTATCTCCGCCGGGTGATTCTTCAAGGATGATTGTTTCAAACAAAGAATTCCAGTCATTATTTACAAGTACTTTGACACAAGCACCGTTCTCATTATATGTGTTTTCCGATACTAAAAAATGGTCTAGGTATGGATTGTAAATACAATCACCTATTGGGGCAGTTATTGGCGAATCAAATGGACTGTTAATATTATAAGTGATTGAGCCATTGGGATCAATATCAAGAATATAAAGCCCGGTATTATATGTATTTAATTTATTGAACAAATAAAATTTGTTGCCATCATTATCCATGCATATGTGATTAGCCTGATAACCATTCTCATGTTTAATAGTGGGCGATGAGGAACCATCAAGCACCTGAAAACCATTCATCCCTGCGTTAAGAATAAACTTGTTATCATTATCAAAACTAATCCCTTTTAAAAAGAAACTATTTTCTCTTATCAGCTTAGATTCAGACTGATATGAATTGTGAGAATAACCAAGTAAACTAATCTCATCTTCTTTACAGATTAAAGCAGATGAATTGCTTACAGGAACGATATCAATTGGTGTGTTAAAGTCATGAATAGTTGCCAGTTTGGGAGAGGCATCAGTGCTCAGGCCTTCAATAAATACCAAATTATTTCCACTGAATTGAAAAACACAAATATCATGCGTTGGATCATAAGATGGTACAATGTTTATTGGATCAGCTGCATAAGATAAAATAAGGTGCTGCATTTCTGGTAAGTACCCCACATCAGTTATTTTCTTGCTAGGCGATAAAGTTGATTGCCAACTGATATTACTATCATTATGATCGCCATCCAACACGAATATATCGGGATTATCAAAATTGCCACAACTTGGAAACCTGTACGGATAAGCTACGATCTTATGTACTGCATTTATTGGATCATAGATATATTCAAGGCACGATTTATAATAAGGGCAATTATAATTATTCTGTATATAGTAGGGGGAGCCAACCATTGATACCGCATTTGATGGATCTTTTTCTATTTTCCAAACTTCCAATTGGGAGATTTTTGACAAATAGAAAAAGTCGACTTCACTTGAATTACTATTTTTATTAATCTCAAAGTCTAATATGCTCCCATACTCATAATTAGCCGCACTTGCATATTGATGGTCGGAATATAAAGTTGACATCGTAACACTACTGCTATAAGTAACATTAAAAATGAAAAAATAGCGTTGTCTAACATGATGGCTGCCAACATTATTACTAGTTTGATCCTGGGCATCTATAACCCAGAACAACCGATCATTAATCTCATCATATTTCAAAATACAATTCCCATGCATTGGTATGAAAACATCCAACGGAACTACTTGTTGAGGAGGAGACGGGTTGAGTGGCACAGGTTCATGCTTTACATAGGATAAGAAATTGTTAGCATCAAGGCTGATGACGTATATCCAAAGATCAGGTGAAACCGCAAAAAGGTACGGAGTTGAATATTTCTCATTATATGCCATAAGTGATGTTGATGATACGTACATTTTTTCCCAGAAGTAAATCGGATTAACTTTTCCATAATCCTCAGTCATATCAAATATTACCTCACCTGCATAGGTCCCATCTTTGTTGTATGCAGTGATCTTATCAAGCGAATAGACAAAAATATGGTTTGGGGTATTAATTATATCGCCAATCATAGCCCCACCCCCATCTGTTGAGGGAATCGGAATATTTCCATCAAAAGTCTGAGCGCTTAACAATAATGGAAAAAGAAAAAGAAAAGATAATATGCCTGAAATGCTTGCCTTAAAATATTTGGTTTTTGTTTTCATAATTAAAAATGTTGAGAATTAGAAAATAGGTTAAGCCTCAAGTAAACCTCAACATCACTAAGGTGGCATTAACGGTCTAACCTTCTCTCTCTCTCTCTCTCTCTCTCTCTCTCTCTCTCTTCAAACTCATGGCACATAGGTTTTTGGTTTTGTTAATCTGAAATTTCAAAAAAATAATATTGCATAAATATATGTAATATATATGTGAAATGCAAGCTGAAGGGGGAATATACATTGGGAGTGTTGACATTCAAGACGAACAATCAATGGATTCACTCCTGCATGTGATGACGGAGAAGGGGGGTGAATAGAGAACAAGGAACAAGGAACAAGGAACAAGGAACAAGGAACAAGGAACCAGAGACCAGAAACCAGAAACCAGGAACCAGAAACCAGGAACCAGATTGATTATTTCCTTTTCATAAGCATTTTGTTATATTTGCCTGATGGAAATTACACAGATCAGACGGGATCTTGTCGAAAAGATCAAAAAGATTCCTCCTATCGGCAAGAAACTCAAATATTAGACTTTTGAGACAGCCTCTTACTGCTCTATATTAGGGAGGGATTAGCGTGCTACCGTCACCCTTTCTGTATATACCTGCTCATTAACCATCAGCTGTACGAAGTATATGCCTGCCTGCAGGCTTTCACCGCTGAGCCTGATCAAGTGGTCGCCGGCGCCCATCATGCCTTCATCACTCACGTACACAAGCTCACCAAGAATGTTATACATCTTCACCCGGATATGGCTAACCTCTTCGGTAGTGATGGCAATATTAGTGTAATTGCTGAAGGGGTTCGGATATATTTTTACTTCCGCATGGGTAATAATGTTTTCAATGCCTGTGTCATCATCGGTTTGGAAGTCAGTGGCCTTTATGGCTCCAAAGTCCCCCATTCCCTGGATTATATAACTATTTGATCCGTAATAAAGCGCAAAGAAGCCTGGTGCGTTGAGGCCGTCGCCACCTGCATCATAAAAGAAGAACTGGTAGCAGGAAAGGCCTTCAAGCTGGAATTCCTCCTGAACGGTAAGGTTGGGCTCACTGTAAGGGCCTCCTGAATACAACACTGTTCCATCTGAATCCTTGATTTCCCAGGTTGTTTCTCCCGGATTGTTGTCGGTTCTCAGGATGAGGCCTATGGCAGTAGGTGTAATCTCTGCGTAAGGAACCATATGCTTAATGGTGTCATTGAGCGGATATTGATCAGGATTACCACTTGGATTCTCAGAGTAGATCAAAAGAAAGTTTTCATCAACTGCTGTGAAAGCTATTTCGGGAAGGCTTACTTCTTCCTCATCAAGGAATGCGAGATCTCCGGCCCATTCATAGGTGCTGAAGTCACCGCCATTTACCTGGTAGTTAAAAGTAAGTGAGCTTAGGTTTGCATTACCGTTATTACGAACAACAAGTTTTGGAGAAAATACTCCTGAGCAAACATTTTCAGGAAGGTTGGAAAGTTGGGAGAGGGAGGCATCATAATCATTCACGTTGCCCATCTCTATAAGCTCACGTTTGCTTCCCTGCAGAATTTCTTTGCTTCCATGTTCTTGCAGGAAGATCACCATCTCGCAATGTTCAGTAACCCAGGTGGGATCAAGAGAGAAATTATAATTCTGATTAATGATATTTCCACCGGAGAAGTCGAGTTGGATCCCGTTGTGGGTAGGCAGCATCATCCGCTGAACAAAATTAAGCTCTGATAGTCCCTGCCAGTATTTAGGGATCTCTGATTCGGTAATGGCACAATGCAGGCGGATATCGGAACCGGAATAAGGATCAACCATTTCAATGGTCACATCCACATTGAAGTCGATCAGGCCTGAAGAGGTGCCAACAATGTCGATTGAGAATGATGAAGGAATAGCAATTTTCTGATTGTAACGCGGCAGGTATTGTGGATACATGCTCTGGCTGGCACTTCCGCCAACAACAGCGGATCCTCCATCAAACCATGCTGTTGGGTAGCCGGGAATGTTATAGTACGAATTCCTGGCATTGGAAGCAGCATTGGCGTAATCATCATTGTTGTGATTCTCGATCACAGCGACATCATGTCCGTTGGCAACGAGATCATCGGCTCCCATTGCTGCACCCGGGCAAAAACCGCACCATGTGCCTGTTCCGATTTCAACCACAACCTTGTCGCGGTCAATCTGTTGTCCGAATACGATAGCAGTCGCTATAACCAGCAATACTACAAATAATGGTTTTTTCATGGTATTTTTTTTAGTGAATTTTAGGATGATGTTTATTGAACAGACAAAATTAATATTTTTTGGTTGTCTTATGCAAGAATTATCTTATGTATTTTTATATTTATGTATGATTATGGAATCTGTATATTGACTTAAGTCAAAAATTTTGTATTTTTGCTAGCTCAAATTACTAACCACTAAAAGTAAATTAAGCCATGAAAAAACTTTTACCTCTTTTATTCCTAGGTATTTTCATTTCATTTGCTGCCACCTCCCAGAATTTATCTCTCTCTGATGCAAACGGCCCCATTCCTGATAATAGCAATATCTATGTATTATCAGATAACCCTGACGTTGATATTGTAGCACATGTTTTTGTGACAAATAACGGTTCATCAACCATTGATTCAGTTAAAGTTTTCAGAAATCAGATTTCAATGGTTACAGATTCATGGAGCCAATTCTGTTGGTATGTGTGCTTTCCACCTGATACAGATACTTCAGGCACCGCTATTGCCATTGCGCCGGGTGCTACCAATGATGAAGATTTTTCTGGCCACTACTGGTCTATGGGTCATACCGGTGAATCAATAGTATCATACACTTTTTATGATCATCAGAATCCTGACGACAATGTAACTGTTATTGTAAATTATAAATTGTCGCTTGCAGATATCGGAGAACACTTATCAGAAAATTCAAGATTATCTTCACCTTACCCGAATCCTGCAGAAAGCTTTGTTTCATTCGATTACGATATTCCGAACGAAGTGAACAGAGCTGAGATCCTTATTACAAACCTGCTTGGTGCAGTGGTTTATGAGGGCACCCTGAATGGGCTCAACGGAACCAAAAGAATCGATGTATCGAATTTCACTGAAGGCATTTACTTTGCCACACTGAAACTCGATAATCATATCGCAACCTCACAGAAGATACTGATTCAGTAGTAGGAACATATCAATAATACAGAAACCTCTGCCGATTTGGTGGGGGTTTTTTTGTGGTACGGGGTGCGAGGTACGGGGTACGGGGGAGGCGGTTGGTTTAATAAACTTCTTCTATCCTTTGTACACCGAAGCTTTAGCGAAGGTGTATTCAATCTCCTTCCCCTTCTTATTCTTATTCTTATTCCTTGTTCTCTATTCCTTGTTCTCTATTCTATATTCCAAACGCTTCCCTGATCTTATCCACATAATCCAGCTTTTCCCAGGCAAAGAAGGTCACCTTTTTGGTGCAGGGTGGTGTGGTGCAATTAACAAGTTTACCTGCTTCTTTGGGATCGTAATACACTTTTACTTCTTCTTCGAAAGGTTCCCTTCCAAAATGTCCGTAGGTAGCTGTTTTTTTGAAGATGGGGTTTTTAAGGCCAAAACGTTTGATAATGCCATGGGGTGTGAGGTCGAATAGAGTGTCAAGAATTTCAGCGATCCTGCCGTCGCTCATGATCTCGCCATTCTTATCTTTTACCTTTGCAGTGCCGTTGGTATCCACAAAGAGACCGACATGATCCTTTCGGCCGATAGCATATGCAACCTGTAAAATGGCCTCGTCAGCAACTCCCGCGGCGACCAGGTTTTTGGCTATATGCCGCATGGCATAAGCAGCGGAACGGTCAACTTTTGAGGGGTCTTTGCCTGAAAAGGCGCCACCGCCATGTGCACCTTTTCCTCCATAGGTGTCGACGATGATCTTCCTGCCGGTAAGTCCGGTATCACCGTGTGGCCCGCCAATCACAAATTTTCCTGTAGGATTCACATACAGTTTGAAGTCGCTTTTAAACAGTTGTTTAACCTTATCGGGAACATCAACACTGTTTTTTACTCTTGGTATAAGGATCTCCCTGACATCAGTCTCGATCTTTTTCAGCATTCTATCATCGTCAGTATCAAAATCATCATGCTGCGTGGATATCACGATCGTATCAATCCTGACAGGATGGTTATCATCATCATATTCAACAGTGATCTGTGATTTGGAATCAGGGCGGAGATAAGTCATCTCATTGCCTTCTTTCCTGATCGCAGCCAGTTCCTGCAGGAAAATATGTGCCAGTTCAATAGGCATGGGCATAAAATTATCCATTTCCCGGCAGGCATAGCCAAACATCATCCCCTGGTCACCGGCACCCTGGTCTTCAGCCTTTTCCCTGTTCACTCCCATATTAATGTCGCCGGATTGTTCATGAATGGTAGAAATGACACCACAGGAGTCGGCATCGAACTTATATGCTGATTTGGTATAACCGATTTCACGAATGGTGTCCCTGACAATATCATCAACATTTACCCATCCTGTTGTCCTGACTTCACCTGCACAAAATGCCAGTCCTGTCGTTACAAGGGTTTCACATGCTACCCTGGATTCAGGATCGAGACGCAGAAATTCATCCAGCAAGGCATCCGATATTTGGTCAGCTACTTTGTCGGGGTGCCCTTCCGACACTGATTCTGATGTAAATAAGTATCCCATATAACGTTATAGTATTTTTTGTTATCAATAAAATGTCCGGATAATTAAAGTATAGCCCGGCCATTTGAATCTGCAAATGTAATAAGTTATTTACTCATTGTTTCCGTTGGTCTTGGTCAGGGCCTGAAAAACTTCTTCAAGACTCTGTTGCTCGCGCTTGAGGGAGAGCACAGAAATGTTATTATTAACAGCAAACTTAAATAGTTCCTCCCTGATGTCTTTCTCCTGAGATGCTTCGATCTCCCATGAGTTTTCGTCAATTTTTCCGGCTCTTATCAGGCCCTTGATATTCTTTAGTTTTTCCTCGTCAACTTCGCCACTGAACTCAATTGTAATAATGTCTTTCCCTACAGTCCTTTTCGAAAGGTTTTCTGTTGAATCATCAGCTACGATCCTGCCAAGGTGAATGATCACAGCCCTGTCGCAGATGGCTTCTACTTCCTGCATGATATGGGTGCTAAGCAATATTGTTTTTTCCCTGCCCACCTCCTGTATAAGTGACCGGATTTCCAGGAGCTGGTTGGGATCAAGGCCTGAAGTAGGTTCATCAAGGATAAGCACGGAAGGATCATGCAGAAGCGCCTGTGCAAGCCCGACCCTTTGCCTGTATCCTCTTGACAATGCACCGATCTTTTTGTTTTGTTCAAGTCCGAGTCCCGTGAGGTCAATGATCTCGTTGATCCTCGACTTTTTTTTCTTTCCTAATTTGTGTATCCCCGCAAGAAATGATAAATATTCTCTAACATACATGTCGAGATACAGCGGATTATGCTCCGGCAGGTATCCTACACGTTTTTTAACTTCCAGTGCCTGCTCGAAAATGTCGTAACCATCCACGCTGGCTTCTCCTGATGTTGGAGGTAAAAAGCAGCTGATGATCTTCATTAAGGTGGATTTCCCGGCTCCGTTAGGTCCCAGAAGGCCAACGACTTCGCCTGCATTAATTTCCAGCGATACGGCATCCAGCGCCTTCTGCTTCCCGTAGATCTTAGTTATTTCTTTGGCAATGATCGACATTTTCTTAAGCGCGTTTGAGCTGCGAAAATACAAAAATATATTAGGGATTAGAATGCATCAACCTACGAGCATAAAGCCATATTGTGATAAAGAATAACATTTCCCCGGCCACAAATACATACCAGTTAAAGGATACGGGCACATAATTAGCGGTATATTGCATGAGTTCATCACCACGTGAAAACGAAAAAACTTCCCGGAGGCTGAATTCTGATGAAATAAAATTGAAGTAATCCATCGTATAGGCTGTAATTGTTATCAGGCAGCCAATGATGATCAGCGCCCACTCCTGCCATTGTATGGAAACCCTGTATCCTTTACGCGAAAAATGCAGGATGACCAATGCCAGGATGATCATTGTTATTGAGTTGATCATGGGGGCCACCACCGGTCCGGTCCAAATAAGCGGGATGAGGAAGAGGAGATCCCAGGTCAGAAGGGAGGCAGGCCAGTTCAGGATGGCCTTCAGGAAAACATAATAAAAAATATCCCAGATGGCGAAAGTGTAAATAAACCATGCCGGGATCTCAGCTCTTTTCTTTGAAGCAAGAACAGCTACTCCCAGTAACATGACCAGGGTGGCTGCTTCTCTCAGGAACTCGGTAATGGCGATGTGGCTGTCAATCACCCGAAGGGGAAAATCAAAGCCACCGGGATAATAAAGCTCACGCAGGTAAACGACCACTGAACTTTCCACGAAAGCCATGCCGATTGCAAAAAAAGTAACCCAAAAAATCTGCTGCTTCATATGTCCTTGATTTTAGCTAATTCATGTTTTGCTTTAAGCTGGTAAGCTGAGTTTTGTTATATTTGCACTAACTTATGACTAACGTTTAATATTCATTCTTATTCTGCGTTAAAATAAATGCGATGCACCGGATTTTAATATTTCTGATTGTACTTATTTTATTCACACAGGTGGCTATACTCAGGGCCCAGACCTTCACTAAGATAGATGCGGGTTTTGAAGTTTGCCTTTACCCCACTGCAGTCTGGGCTGATATCGATAATGACGGCGACCTTGACGTTTTCTTTTCCGGCCTTGACGGAGCAGGCAACCCGCTAGCCCACCTCTACAGCAATGATGGTGGAGGAACTTTTACGGAATTATCAAGCTCGATCACCGGGGTCTCCTCATCAGCATGTGCTTTTGGGGATATGAACAATGACGGGCTGGCTGATCTCGCATTGTCAGGCCATACAGGAAGTGCCAGTGTGTGTATTATCTACAGGAATGACGGGGGTGGTGCCTTTACGGATATCAGTGCCGGCCTCACCGGCTTTTCGGAAGGAAGCCTTGCATGGGGAGATTATGATAATGATGGCCTGGTTGACCTGTTATGTTCCGGACTGGATGATGCACAAAACCCGATCATGTTGCTTTATCATAATGATGGAGGAGAAACATTCTCGGATGCCGGTGCCTCCCTCAACGGATTGTATGAAAGTAGCCTGGCCTGGTACGATTATGACCTGGATGGGGATATGGACTTTGCCGTCAGCGGCATGGACGATGCCGGCCTGCCGCAATCCATTATTTATCGCAACGATACCAGCATTTTCAGCGATATGGGTGCCGGCCTGACAGGCCTTTCAGCAGCCTCCGTAGCCTGGGGTGATTATAATAATGACAGTTATGCCGACCTGCTGCTCTCCGGTTCCGATAACACAGGATTATCGCATACGATCGTTTATAAAAATAATGACGGAAATTCTTTCAGCCAGATCGCAGGGACTTATAACGGCATCTCCCATGGATCGGCAATATGGGGGGATTTTAATAATGACGGCCATCTTGATTTTATTATCGCGGGCAGGAACAGTGCCGGAGGAAGCCCAAACCCTCCACCACAGATTTTATTTCTGGAAATGTATGTGAACCAGGGAAGTGATCAGTTTCAGGTGCAGCCCCTCCAACTGCCCGGACTGGCTTATAATGCTGTCGTTTGTGGTGATTATGATAATGATTCCGACCTCGACCTTCTGCTGGCAGGTTCTTTTGAAAATCCTATTGGCGGAAACAATAGCACAGTGGCCTTGTACAGAAATGAAACAGTAGAAATAAATATTCCTCCTTCTTCGCCTTCCGGATTATCTTATGAGGTGATCGGGACTGATGTGATTCTTCAGTGGGATACTGCCAGTGATGACAAAACACCAACTTCCGGATTGAATTATAATATTCGTGTGGGAAGCCAGCCGGATAATATGGATTTCTATTCAGCTCTTGCCGATCTGTCAGATGGCTATCGAAGGATCGTCAGAACAGGGAATACAGGTGGAAATACATCATGGAGCATAAGTGGCCTCGATTTTGGGGATTATTATGCCTCTGTTCAGGCCATTGATCATAATTATGCAGCATCTTCCTTTTCAGAGGATATTATGGTTTCTGTAATTCCAACTGCTACCTTCAGTCTGGAAGATTCCTTATGTATTTTTGAACAGACAAGCATTACCTATACCGGAAATGCATCCCCTACAGCACAGTATATCTGGGATTTCGACGGGGGTATGGTGCTTTCCGGTTCCGGCCAGGGGCCATATGTAGTGTACTGGGGTACTGAAGGCCTTAAAACTGTAACTTTAACTGTTATAGAAAATGGTATTGCCTCAGTTCCTGTAAGCAACCAGGTAATGATCATGGGAAATGCACCTGCCCCGGGAGCAATTAGCGGTGAAACGGAATTATGTCAGGGAACAGAAACGAGCGAGTATTCAATTATTCCCTTGCAGGGGGTTGCATATTATGATTGGCGCCTATATCCGAATGAAGCCGGAGACATTATTGGAACCTCACCAACAGTATATGTTGAATGGGCTGCCTCTTTCCATGGTAATGCTTATATAATTGTGAGAGGAATAAATGCATGCGGGTCAGGCCCTTTTTCCGACAGCCTTGAAATTATCATAGATCCACTGCCCGCTAAGCCTGGTAAGCCTGAGGGCCCTGATCAACTGTGTTTGAATTCACCGAATACAAACTATACTACAAGTGGTGCCTCATTTGCGAATGCATACCAATGGCATCTGTCCCCTGAATCGGCAGGTTCCATATTCGGAAGCGGCCTGGAAGCAGAAGTCGACTGGGATAATGCCTATACCGGAATAGTTGAGATCCATGTAAATTCATTCAACGATTGTGGAGCAGGTCCTGAATCCGACACCCTCATTATACTAATAAATCTTCCTCCGGATGTAGATGCCGGCGAGGATCAGGTCATCCCTTTTGGAACTTTAACACAACTGCATGGCAGTGCCACCGGCGGGTCTGGTTCCTATTCTTATGCCTGGTCACCTCCTGAATTTCTCATTGACCCCACAGTGCCGGAACCTTTTACGGTGGAGTTGGAACAAAGTAAGCAATTTACACTGCTTGTCATTGATGAAGTGACATCCTGTTCATCCCAGGATCAGGTTGCTATATCGGTGTCGGGTGGAGAACTTGGCGTTGAGGTTTATGCTGACCCGGAACAGCTGTGTCAGGGAGAGGAATCACAGCTTCTGGCTCTGGCCGGTGGTGGAACAGGTGTTTATACTTATGCATGGACCTCTCAACCACCGGGATTCACTGCTGATATTCCTGACCCTGTCGTGAGTCCGATGGAGACTACAAGCTATTATGCTGAAGTATCAGATGGAAATGGAACGGTGACTGACAGCATTATCTTAACGGTTTTCCCCCTGCCGGGTGATGCCGGTCCGGTAAGCGGAGCAGATGAAGTCTGTGCAGGCGATGAGCTCATCCTTTATGAAACAGATCCAGTGGCATTTGCCACATGTTATTACTGGACCCTTCCTTCCGGGGCATATGGAGAGAGTGACAGCGCTTCTATTTATGTGAGTTTTACTCAGATTGCAGTATCCGGTGAAATCAAAGTAACCCCGGTAAATGATTGCGGACAGGGAGAACCTTCATTAATGTATATAGATGTAAAATATGTGCCCGGAATTCCGGAATCACCCTACGGACCTGATACGCTCTGTACAAGCACAGATACAATAAGTACCTACATCCTTGATGAAGCAGTAACAGGGGCCCTTTATTATGAATGGAGGCTTCTGCCTGAGGAAGCCGGCACTATTCTGGGTGATGGATTGTCGGCTATCGTCCACTGGAATTTTAATTGGGAAGGCATGGCTGTAGTAAGCGTACGGGCTGTGAATGATTGCGGGCCTTCCGGCTGGGCAACTCCTTTTCCCGTTTATGCTTATAATAGCCTGGGCCTTGCTGATGAGGAAATTAATAATGTATATCTTAAGTTATACCCTAATCCTGTAAAAGGAGTGTTGAGTGTTGAGTTTTGGATGTTAAATGATGAGGAAGGGTTTGTGATGGGTGTTTGGGATATTTACGGGAGAAAATTGAAAGATATTGAGATTCCGACAGGGCAGAAGCAGGTGCAACTTAATGTTTCTTCTTTCCCGGAAGGATTGTATATCCTTATACTAAGTGATCAGCACAGGGTTCTGGCGAATGAGAAGTTTGTGGTGAACAGATAAGAAGGCCCCTCTTCCCCTCTCATTGTTTCTTCCTGCTTTAACAAATTGTCAACAAATTAGTGTTGGTAAAATTTGGTGATCAAAAAACTTAATTCTATCTTTGCACCCCCTTTTGAAGGGATGGAAGATTAAGACCTTGAAAATTAAGATTCGTAATGGATACATTGAGTTACAAAACGGCTAGCGCCAATAGGGAAACAGTCAACAAAGAGTGGCTGTTAATTGATGCGGAGGGAATGGTTCTCGGACGACTGGCATCAGAAGTTGCAAAATTATTACGTGGCAAACACAAACCTGAATTCACCCCTCACGTGGATTGTGGTGATAATGTAGTGATCATCAATGCTGAGAAAATTAAGCTCACAGGTAAGAAAATGGATGAAAAAATATATATCCGTCATTCAGGTTACCCTGGTGGACAGCGTAGCAGAACTGCGAGAGAAATATTGGTTAGATTCCCCGAAAGGCTTGTTGAACACGCAGTGAAAGGGATGCTTCCCAAAAGCAGGCTGGGCAGCGACTTATTCAGGAACCTATACGTTTATGTAGGCCCTGAACATAAGCAGGAGGCCCAACAACCCAAGGAATTCAAAATAAAAACAAATAAATAGACATGGACGTTATCAATACATTAGGCAGAAGGAAAAAGGCAATTGCACGAGTTTATATTTCGGAAGGCAAAGGAGAGATCACTGTTAATAAAAGGGATTGGAAAGATTACTTTTCCACTTCCATTCTGCAATATGTCGTACAGCAACCTTTTATTCTGACCGATACACAGTCCAAATATGATGTCACTGTCAACCTTGATGGTGGTGGTATTTCAGGCCAGGCAGAAGCTTTACGCCTTGGTATCTCAAGGGCTCTTTGTAAAATTGATCCCGAGCACAGACCGGTGTTAAAAGCCAACGGACTCATGAGAAGGGATCCGAGGATGGTGGAACGTAAGAAACCCGGTCAGAAGAAAGCACGTAAGAAATTTCAGTTCAGTAAACGTTAATATTTTACCTGTTTCCGGATCGCGTTTAGTATCTAAATTGTCAAGACCGTTGAAAACAATGCTACTTGGCAATTGCTTTTTAAAGAATGTAAACAAAAATTAAAAAAAATGGCAAGAACAACTTTTGAAGAATTGTTAGATGCAGGTGTACACTTTGGCCACCTGAAAAGAAAATGGAATCCGAACATGGCTCCCTATATTTTTATGGAGCGAAACGGAATTCACATTCTCGACCTTTATAAAACCAGTGCTAAGATAGAAGAAGCAGCGTCTGCTATAAAGCAAATTGCGAGATCCGGGAAAAAGATCCTTTTTGTTGCAACGAAAAAACAAGCCAAAGAGATCGTGGCCGAGCAGCTGAAGAGAATAAATATGCCTTATGTTACTGAAAGGTGGCCTGGGGGCATGCTTACCAATTTTGCAACCATCAGGAAAGCAGTAAAGAAAATGTCCTCCATCGACAAAATGCAAACCCAGGAGACATTTAAAAACCTATCGAAGAGAGAAAAACTCCAGATTACTCGTGAACGCGCAAAACTGGAGAAACAACTTGGCAGCATTGCAGATATGAACCGTTTGCCATCTGCAATCTTTGTGGTGGATATCCTGAAAGAAAAGATAGCAGTTGCGGAAGCCAAAAAACTGAATATCCCCACATTTGCAATGGTTGATACCAATTCAGATCCTACACTCATCGATTTCCCCATCCCTGCAAATGATGATGCCTCAAAATCCATTCACATGATCGTTAAGCTCATGGTGGATGCTATTGAAGAGGGACTGACAGACAGGAAATTCGAGAAAGAGAAGAAAGACCAGGAAGATGCTGAAGCAAAAGCTGCAGCCGCAGAAAAAAGGAGTGAGGAAAAAGCAGCAGAAGAATATGCAGACCTGGAGGATGAGGAAGCTGAAAAGCTTTTGAAAGAAGGAGAAACCAA